>JAGWRA010000152.1 GCA_028876655.1 Acidobacteriota bacterium
CACTGCCGCCTGCGCCCGCCGGGCCGGCGGGCCGCAAGCCGATCTCATCATCACGAACGCCGATGTCTGGACCGGGGAGGCCGCGCACCCGTACGCGCAGGGGGTCGCCGTGCTCGGCGACCGGGTCGTCGCCGTCGGCTCGTCCGCCGAGGTCGATCGCTGGCGCGGGCCCCGGACGAAGGTCATCGACGCCGGGTTGCGCGGCGTCGTCCCCGGCTTCGACGACGCCCACGTGCACCTGCTGGAGGGAGGCGAGGCGCTCGACCGGAACAACCGCGAGCCGGCCTCGTCAGCGGCGGCCACGCCAGCGCTCTCGCCGGCCGAACGGGCCCGGATCGTCGAGCGGGCGCTGCAGTACGCCGCCTCGCTGGGGGTGACCAGCCTGCAGGACATGAACCCGTCGGCCGCGACGCTGGCCACCTACCAGCAGCTGGCCGAACAGGGGAAGCTGACGGCCCGGATCTACGTCGCCCCGCCCGAGACGGGCTGGCGCGATCAGGCGGTGCTCGGCATCCGCCGCGCCTTCGGCTCGCCGTTCCTGCGCTACGGCGCCGTGCAGGGAGACGCCGACGGCTCGCTCGGCTCGCACACGGCGTACTTCTTCCAGCCCTACGCCGACGACCCGCAGAGCCGGGGAGCGCTCGCCGGCGGGATGCAGCCGCTGTCGGCCGTCACCGACCGCCTGACCGCGGCCGACGCCGCCGGGCTGCAGATCTGCCTGCAGGCCGTCGGCGACGCGGCGGTGTCGGCGGTCCTCGACCTCTACCAGCACATCGAGTCGACCAACGGGCCGCGCGACCGCCGGCTGCGCATCGAGCAGGCGCAGACGGTCGCGCCGAAGGACTTCGACCGGTTTGCGGCGCTGCACGTTATCGCGTCCGTGCAGCCCTACCGCGCGATCGCCGACGGGCCGTCGGTGGAGCAGCGCCTGGGACCGGAACGGGCGAAGACGAGCGACGCCTACAAGACCTTTCTCGATCATCACGTCCGGCTGGCGCTGGGAACCGGCTGGCCGGCGGCGCCACTCGACCCGATCCAGACGCTCTACGCAGCGGTGACCCGGGCCACGCTCGACGGCAAGCACCCCGATGGCTGGGAGCCGCAGGAACGGCTGTCGCTCGCCGACGCGCTTCGGGCGTACACGGCGGGGTCGGCCTACGCGGAATTCCAGGACCAGCAGAAGGGGACCCTGGTGCCCGGCCGGCTCGCCGACCTCGTGATGCTCAGTGCCGATCCCTTCGGCTTCGACTACTCCGTGGCCCCCGACACGATCCGGAACCTGAAGGTCGACCTGACGATCGTGGGGGGCCGCATCGTGTACGAACGCGCCGCCCGCATCCCCTGAACCCTCAATCCCCCTGGCGCCGGCTCCACGGCTTGTTTCGCGCCTCGGCGAACTCCCGGACGATCCGCTCGACGTGCACGTTGGGGAACCGGCGGGTGGCCGTCACGGCGTAGAACACCTCCGCGATCTGCGGGACGCGCTGCAGTCGGATCAGGGTGCCGTCCTTCAGCTCGTCCCTGACGACGATCTCCGGCACGAGCGCGAGACCGTCCCCGGTCATGGCGAGGATCCGCAGCAGCGCCATGTCCTCGATCTCGGCCCGGACGAGCGGGACGACCTTCTGCCGGTCCAGCCACGCGTCGAGGTCGGTCCGGTAGCGGGCGGAGCGGCCCGGCAGGAAGACCGGCACGGTCTCGAGGCAGCGGGGGAACGACCGGCGGAAGGTGCGGTACTTCGGCACCCCGACCGCGAAGACGGGAATGGCGCCGAGGCGGTGGTTGTACACCTCGGGGGTCGAGTCCGAGCGGGCCGACACGTTGGAAATGACGACGTCGAGCAGGTGATCCTGCAGTTGCCGGATCAGCTCGTGAAGGCTCCCCTCGACCACGATGATCTTCACGTCGTGCCGCGTCAGCAGGGGGCGGATGAACTCGTGCTGCAGGTTCTTGGACAGGCTGCTGATGGCGCCGACGCGGACCAGCGTCCGCTTCTGCGCCACCGGACGGTGGCCGAGGACGTCCAGGAATTCCTGGCCGGTCTGAAAGATGCCGCGTGCGTAGTCGAGGGCCAGCTTGCCGGCCTCCGTCAGTTGCAGCGAACGGCCCACGCGGTCGAAGAGCGGCTGGCCGATGCGGTCCTCGAACAGGCGGAGCTGCGCGCTGAGGTTCGACTGTGACAGCCTCAGGCGGGACGCCGCCCGGGTGACGCTCTGCTCCTGCGCGATGATCCAGAAGTAATAGAACTGGTTGTAGTTCAGCCACTCCACCGGGCCCTCCTCGGTCGCACGGCGCGCGACCATATCATCACATTTTACGAAGAAGATTATCAGAATTATCTGTTTTTATTCACTCGTGCCGCTTTCGATAATGGACGGCGAAGGGAGCGATGACACGTATGTTGAATCAGCGACTGACAGAGGACGTCCAGATCGGTGCGCAGCTCTGGATCACGGGGGCGCGCGCCGCGGCGGTCGGACACGACCTGTACCGGCTGCTGGCACATCCCGTCGCCGGGGGCGCCCCGCCCGCCGGCCCGCCCTCGCGGCCGACGGTGGCGCTCACCGACGGGTCGGCTCTCGCCATCAGGACGGCCCAGGAACTGAACGTCCGTGCGTCGTGCGTCTGGCTCAACCTGGACGACGTGGACCTGGTGCGTCTGTCGGGCAGCCTGACGGTGCCGATCCGGTGGGTGGCGCCGGGAGAGCCGATGACGATCCTCGGTCCACTGCTCGACCGCTTCGATGGCGCCTACTTCCGCGTGGCACCGGAGGCCGCCCTGGTCTGCCGGATGGGAGATCGCGTCGAGACGTATGCGCTGGCCGCGGGGGTGGCGCGCACGGCGGAACTGGCCATGGCCTGCGCGCTCGCCCGGCAACTGGGCGTGCCGCCCGAGCGGCTGCGGACGTGGCTGCAGGCGGGGGGACGCGCCGGTGGCCGTGCGGCGGGAGCGTCCAGGGGGCGACGGGAGGCAGGTGCGACGGCGGGCGCGTGACGGGAACAGCGGACACAGAGAGGAGCGATGGACGATGGAACAGGAACAGGGAACGTCTGGAGCCATTCCGGTGACGGTGATTCCGGGGGATGGGATCGGCCCCGAAGTGGTGGGTGCGACGCGCCGGCTGATCGACGAGGCGGGCGTGCGGATGGCCTGGGACGAGCAGCCGGCCGGGGCGAGCGTGTTCCGCCGCGGCATCGCCTCCGGGGTGCCGCAGGAGACGCTCGAGTCGATCGCCCGCACCGGGGTGGTGCTGAAGGGGCCGCTCGAAACGCCGGTGGGCTACGGGGAGAAGAGCGCGAACGTCACGCTGCGCAAGCTCTTCGAGACGTACGGCAACATCCGGCCGGTGCGTGAGATACCGGGCGTGCGGACGCCCTACAGCGGGCGGCAGGTGGACCTGGTCGTGGTCCGCGAGAACGTCGAGGACCTCTATGCCGGCATCGAACACATGCAGACGCCGACCGTCGCGCAGTGCCTCAAGCTGATCTCACGCAAGGGCTGCGAGAAGATCGTGCGGCTCGCCTTCGAGGTGGCGCGGGCCGAAGGGCGCCGGAAGGTCCACTGTGCGACCAAGTCGAACATCATGAAGCTGACGGAGGGGCTGCTCAAGCAGACCTTCGAGGCGATCGCGCCGGAGTACCCGGACATCGAGGCGCATCACATCATCGTCGACAACTGCGCCCATCAGCTCGTCAAGGCGCCCGAGCAGTTCGACGTGATCGTCACGACCAACATGAACGGCGACATCCTCAGCGACCTGACGTCGGCGCTGGTGGGCGGCCTGGGATTCGCCCCGTCGGCCAACATCGGGCATGCGGTCGCCATGTTCGAGGCGGTGCACGGCTCGGCGCCGAAGTACGCAGGACGGGACGTCATCAACCCGACGGCCATGATCCTCTCCGGCGTGATGCTGCTGCGGCACCTGGGCCTCTTCGAGGCCGCCGCGCTGATCGAGCAGGCGCTCCTGGTGACGCTGGAGGATGGTCGCTTCCTCACGCGCGACGTCGTCGGCGACGCGCGCAGCGTCGGGACCACCGCCTTCACCAATGCGATCCTCGACAACTTCGGCCGCACGCCCGCCCGCGCGGCCGTCCGGCGGCACCAGCCGCTCAACCTGGCCGCGGTGACGACGACGGCCGGGACGGGCCAGGCGCCCGCGCCGGCGCGGACGGTGGTCGGGGTGGACGTGTTCTGCGAATCCGAGCAGCCGGCGGAGGTCGTCGGCCGGACGCTGGAGGAACGGATCGGCGGGCTCCCCTTCACGCTGAAGATGATCTCCAATCGGGGAACCAAGGTGTATCCGCCGAACGGGGCGATGACCGACATGGTCGACCACTGGCGGTGCCGGTTCGTCCTGACCGAGCCGGCGACGCCGCTCGACGCCGCGCTGGTGCATCGGCTGCTCGAGCGGGTGGAAGGCGCCTTCCCCTGGATGCACGTCGAGAAGCTGCACACCTTCGACGGGCACCCGGGCTTCACGCGATCGCAAGGGGAAGACGCGGCCTGGTGACCCGGCGACCCGGGCTCCGGCCGCACGCACGCGAAGCCGGTCGGCGGGCGTCGTCTGCCCGTCGACCGGCGGTGGCGGCGGAAACCGGCCTGCGAGGAGGTCCCGGGATCAGATCTGCGCCAGCGCCTGACCCAGGTCCGCAATCAGATCGCCCGGGTGCTCGACGCCGACCGAGATCCGCAGCATGGCCGGCGTGATGCCGAGCCTCCGCTGCTTGTCGGGGGAGACGTCCGAGTGGGTCATCGACGCCGGGTGCTGCATCAGGCTCTCGGTGCCGCCCAGGCTGACGGCGAGCCGGACGACCTGCAGGGCGTTCAGCAGCCGGAACGCCTCGGCCTCGCCGCCATGGATCTCGAACGAGAAGGTCGATCCGGCCGACTGGCACTGCCGCTGGAAGATGTCGTACTGCGGGTCGCCCTTCGCCAGGAAGCCGAGGTAGTGGACCTGCCGCACCTTCGGGTGATCGGCGAGGAACTCGGCCACCATCCGGGCGTTCTTCATCGAGCAGGTCATCCGCAGCTTCAGCGTCTCGAGGCTGCGCAGCAGCAGCCACCCCGTGTGCGGGTCGGTCATCGTCCCGAGGATCGTGCGCAGGACGCGGATCGGCGCGATGTGCTCTTCCGGCCCGAGGCAGGCGCCGGCGATGAGGTCGCTGTGGCCGCCGGCGTACTTCGTCAGCGAGTACAACACCAGGTCGGCGTGCTGCTCGAGCGGGTGCTGCCAGAGCGGGCCGAGGAACGTGTTGTCGACGGCGACCAGCGGGCGGCCGCCCGGCTGGCCGTCGAGCGTGCGGGCCGCCTTCGCGCAGGCGGCGACGTCGACCAGGCCGTTGGTCGGGTTGGCCGGCGTCTCGATCAGGATCGCGCCGACCCGCCCCCGGGCGGCAGCCTCCTGGACCGCGTGCTCGACCGTGCGCGTCGAGTGGCCGGCGGGGAAGCTGACCGCCGAGACGCCGAAGCGCGGCAGGATCTTCTCGATCAGGTACTCGGTGCCGCCGTACAGCGGGTCGCTGTGGACGAGCACGTCGCCCGGCTTCAGGCAGGTGAGCAGCGACGTGGAGATCGCCGACATCCCGCTCGAGAACACCAGGCCGCTCTCCGCCCTGTCCCACAGCGTGAGCCGCTCCTCGAGCACCTGCAGATCCGGGTTGTTGATCCGCGAATAGATCAAGCCGGGCTGCTCGTGCGGCCGCTTCTCGCGCAGGCCGTACGCGATCTCGAAGAACTCCTTCCCCTCCTCGGCCGTCTTGAAGACGAACGTCGACGTCTGGAAGATCGGCACCTTGACGGCGCCCTCGGAGAGCTGCGGGTCGTACCCGTAGCTCATCATCTGCGTCTCGGGGTGGAGCGGCTGCCCCGCGATGGACTTGTGGCGGTACCCTCGTCGTCTTTCCATGATCGGTTCCCATCCGTCGGTGAAGGGCCGCCCGGGGACGTCGTGCGGCAGCCGGTCCGGGCGCAGGGGCCGGCGGACCCTGCGCTCACGATAGAATGACATGGATCGGATTCGGGCCGATCCGCCGACGTCCGTCCTGCCCGACGTGTGACCCGTCTTGATACACCTGCTGGCGCTGCTCGGTATCATCGGCATCTCGTTCTCGGCCGTCTTCGTCCGCCTCGCGGGCGTGTCGCCGATTACCGCCACCTTCTTCCGCACGGCCTACGCCGTGCCGGTGCTCGCCGCCGGCTGGCTGGCCGTCCGGCGCCGCGACGACCGCACGAGGCGCGAGCGGGCGATGGCCTTCGCCGCCGGCCTCGTCCTCGCGGTCGATCTCTCGCTCTGGCACTGGACGATCGACCTGATTGGCGTCGGGCTGTCGACCGTCATCGCCAACGTGCAGGTGGTCTTCGTCGGCCTGGCGGCCTGGGCGCTGCATCGCGAGCGGCCGAGCCGCATCGCGTTTCCGACCATTGCGGTGATCCTGCTCGGCGTGGCGCTGATCTCGGGCCTGGACCGCCCGGACGCCTACGGCAGCCACCCCGTGGCCGGATCGATCACCGGCGTGCTGGCCGGCGTCTCGTACGCGACGTTCCTGCTGATCTTCCGGTCGTCGAACCGCCGGCTGGCTCCGTCGGTCGGCCCGCTGCTGGACGCCACGGTCGGCGCCGCCCTCGGCGCGCTCGTGATCTCGCCCTTCGATCCGGGCTTCTCACTGGCCTTCGTCTGGCCGGCACACGGGTGGCTGATTACGGTGGCGCTGGTGTCGCAGGTGGGGGGCTGGCTGCTGATTGCCGCCGCGCTGCCGCGGCTGCCGGCGCTGGAAACGTCGGTGATGCTGCTGCTGCAGCCGGTGGGGGCCGTGTGCTGGGGGTTGTTGATCTTCGCCGAGGACCTCTCGCGGCTCCAGTGGACCGGCGTCGGCCTCGTGCTGGCCGGCGTGGCCGCGTTGACGGTTCACGGCACGGTGACCCGCGGGCAGGCCGCCCGGCGCGCGCGAACGGCGGCCACGGCCTGACCGCCGGGCAGCGACCGGCTCGCCGGACTCAGGCGGGGCAGGGCAGCGTCCCTGCCAGATGCTGATAACTCGTGACCTGCAGCACCGGCAGCGAGACGAACCGCTTGCCCCACGGCGTGCGAAACAGAGGATCCTTCGGCCGGGGCGCCCGCGCGTCGATCGTGCCGGTGGCGACGACGACGTAGCCCTCCCAGGTGCCGAAGTCGAGCGGGCTGCCGGCCGGCGCCTCGAGCCGGAGCATCTCGTTCGACAGCACGTCGTAGCCGCGCGGCGGTTGCCCCGGCTGGTTCCTGACCACGTTCGCCAGGATGAAGGCGTCCTGGTTCCGGGCGATCCGCTCCAGGCAGCCGCTGTAGGACACCTCCGGCCCGGCCGGTCGCGCCGCCGGCGCGGCGGCAAGGACGAGGGCGGCGCTCGCGCAGACGCCTGCCGCACACAGCGCGGTCGTCGCGCGTCCGATCCGTGTCCACCGTCTGCGCTCCATGTCTCCTCCAGGTCGAGGCGCCGCTGTACCCGGCAGTCACACCATATCAGAAACGTGCGCGCGCGAGAGACCGGAGCGGCAGAGCCGATACGGTCGAGCCGGACGCGTGCGGAGTGGTAGGATGAGGATCGGCCGCGTGGCCGCCCGGGAACGTCCGATGCACGACAACGAGAATCTGTTCGACGCCTACCTCCACCAGTACGACGACGCGGCGTGGCGTCGCGTCCTCGAGGACCTCGCACCGTCGATCCACGACGTCGATCGCACGGCCACCCGCATCTGGTTCGCCTTCTTCCCGCTGGCGCTGCGCGACCTGCTGCGCGAACCCGCCGACCGCGAGTGGCTGGTGCGCAAGCTCCAGATCCTCGGCCGGTGGAACCTCGCGGAGCAGATCGACGTGTCGCACCGCTTCCTGTACGGCCATCGCTGGTGGCCCGGGGTGAAGCGGGCGATCGTCGCGCTGGCGCAGTCGGCCCGGCCGCCGAAGAGCTTGAACCTCGCCGACCTGGTGCGCGACCTGGCTCGCGACGTGGCGTCGGTCGCGGCGGTCGATCCGTCCCTGCTGACCGGCATGGTCGCCGTCGCCCTGATGACCTGGCAGCAGGTAGGGACCGAGGCGTTCGAGGCGACGCCGGGCACCGTCTCGCTCGAGCCGGCCGTCCGCCGTCGCACCCCGGAGGCCGTGCTGCGCGCCCGGGCCCGCGACGACGCGCAGGGGATGCTGGGGTTCCTCAAGGGCGATCGGAAGACGTGGACGGTCACCTTCGACGAGCAGGACCGGGCCGGATCGTTCCGGCTCATCAACAGCCAGCACCTGACCACCGCGGCCGCGGCCGATCGGCGCGACTACCGGACGCGCGACGCCCGCTGCGCCGAGGGGCCGATTCCGGTGGAGTGCCGGAGCGCCTCGTGCGGCACCTGCTGGGTGGGCGTGCTCGGCGGGGCGGAGAAGCTGTCGCCGATGGAGGAACTGGAGCGGCGGCGGCTGCGGGAGTTCGGCTACGCCGACACCGGCGACGAGCGGCCCATCATCCGGCTCGCCTGCCAGGCGCAGGCGTTCGGCGCCGTCTCCATCGTCATTCCACCGTGGAACGGGGTGTTCGGGAAGTACCTGGAGAATCGGAAGCGCCAGCAGGCCGCTGAGGCGAAGTCGTAAGAGGCACCCTCAGATTCGTACCATCTTCCCCGGGTTCATGCGGTTGTCGGGGTCGAGCGCCCGCTTGATCTGGCGCATCACCTCGACCGCCTCACCGTGCTCGGCCTCCACGTACTTCATCTTGCCGTAGCCGACGCCGTGCTCGCCCGAGCAGGTGCCGCCCATGGCGAGCGCCCGCTCGACCATCAGGCCGTTCAGGCGAGCGGCCTCCGCAATCTCCGCCTGGTTCGACGGGTCCAGCACGTAGACGAGGTGGAAGTTGCCGTCGCCGGCGTGGCCGACGAGGGCGATCGGCATGCTCGCGCCGGCGTTCGCCTTCTTGGTCTCGAGGATGCACTCGGCCAGCCGCGAGATCGGCACGCAGACATCCGTCGTCCATCCCTTCGAACCGGGCCGCAGCGCGAGCGCCGCGTACAGCGCGTCGTGGCGCGCCTGCCACAGCTTCGTCCGTTCCTCCGGCCGCGTCGCCCACTGGAAGGCCGTGCCGCCGTTCTCGGCCGCAATTTCCTGCACGCTCTGCGCCTGGCTCGCCACCGCCTGCTCGCTGTCGCCGTGGAACTCGAAGAACAGCGTCGGCTGGACGGGGTAGGACAGCTTCGCGTGGCGGTTCACCGCGTCCATCTGGACTTCGTCGAGCAGTTCGATGCGCGCGACGGGAATGCCGAGCTGGATGGTGCTGATCACCGTCCGCACCGCCCCTTCGAGCGTCGGGAAGGGGCAGACGGCGGCGGACACCGCTTCGGGCTGCGGGTGCAGGCGGAGCGTCACCTCCGTGATGATGCCGAGCGTTCCCTCCGCCCCGACGAACAGGCGCGTGAGGTCGTAGCCGGCCGCCGACTTGCGGGCCCGCCCGCCCGTGTGGACGATCCGGCCGTCGGCGAGGACCACGGTCAGGCCGAGCACGTTCTCGCGCATCGTCCCGTAGCGGACCGCGGTCGTGCCCGAGGCCCTCGTGGACGCCATGCCCCCCAGCGTGCAGTCGGCGCCGGGATCGACGAAGAAGGTGAGGCCGGTGTTGCGCAGGTGGCGGCGGAGCTGCTGGTGCGTGACGCCCGCCTCGACCGTGGCGTCCAGGTCCTCGACGCTGACGCGCAGGACGCGGTTCATCCGGCTCAGGTCCACGCAGATGCCGCCCTGCACGGCGTGCACGTGCCCCTCGAGCGACGTCCCCGACCCGAACGGCACGAGGGCGAGGTTGTGGCGCACTGCCGCCAGCACGATGTCGCGGACCTCTTCGGTCGACTCGGGGAAACAGACGAGGTCGGGCGCCGCCGGTGCGTGGTACGACTCGCCGCGGCTGTGGTGCTCGCGCACGGCCTCCGCCGCCGTCACGCGATCGCCGAGTCGCGCCTGCAGATCCGCCAGGGCGCCGGCCACGGCGGCAGCACGTTCAGACGAGGTAGCAGTGGGGTTCATGATCTGGGGCGGATTCTAGACGAGCTCACGGACGCTGGCAACGGGCAATGCGCAACGGGTATTGCCGCACGTCGCACATACCGGAAGATGCCGCCCGTGGCAGTGATCTCCCACGGGCCTCCGCGCACGTCGCACGTTGCACGTCGCACGTTGCACGTGACAAGCATCAATCCGTATACCCCAACGCCCTCGTCTCCCGCGCGTACGAGCCGTCGGGGCGCGGCGCGAAGATGTGGCAGTGATCCATCTCGCCGCCGTAGACGTGCAGCGTAATCGACGGCCCGGCGGTCGAGGCGTTCGTCAGCGTGTGGTACTCGAAGGGCGGGATCAGGCAGCCGGCGGTGCCGACCGTCGCCGAGACGGCATCGCGCTCGATGAAACGGCAGGCCTCGGCCGTCTCGTCGATCAGGTCGAATTGGCGCACCGTCATCCGGCCTTCGACGACCCCTTCCACGCACCAGATGCCGGCGTGATCGTGCAGCGGCGTCCCCTGGCCGACGCCCCACGTCATGACCACGGCGGTGTAGCGACCGGCGGGATCGCGGTGCAGCAGGCGGCGGGCGTACCGGTCGGCGCCGGCGTGGTGGAAGCGATCCGGCAGCTTCAGCGCCCCGTCGTGCAGGACCGTCTCCAGTTCGCGCTTGACCCGCTGGGTGATGCCCGCCGGGTCCGGGCTCTGCTGGACGGCGGCGTTCAGCCGGGCGATGAGGTCGGCGAAGTCGGGGACGGCGGTGGCCATGGGGGCGCTCCTCGCTGAGTCTGGCTCACCGATCATACTCTGCCTGGAAGGCCGGCCACGAGATCTGGAGCCGTCGCTCGAAGGCGGTGGCAAAATCGACCCCCGCCCCCAGGTCGCGCAGCAGGTTCGCCAGGCCGGCGCCGCCCGCGCGATCCAGCAACTCGCCCACGGCCGCGGCGCTCTCGGCGTAGGCCAGCGGCACGGCCGCGGGCGGCAGGCCGGCGAACGAGTTCGCCAGCTCGGTCAGTGGCAGGCGCGTGGTCGTCTTCGCGAGTTGCGCCGCCGCGGTCGACCGTCCGTCCGGCTCGAAGCAGACCGCCAGCCCCTCGTTCAGCCACATCGGCACGCCGCTCGGCGCCAGGCTGTGGACCAGCGCGTGCGTGTACTCGTGCGTCAGGACCCGCTCGAACTCGCCAGGGTGATCCAGCGCCCCGTGCACCGGCACGCGGATCGACCCGTCGTACGCGCCGGCCGCCCAGCCGGGAGCCCGCGTGACGTCCTCGAACTGCTGCGCCGTGTAGAGCACGACGGTGACCGGCGTGTTCGGATAGGCGTCGAGCGCCGTGCCGACGCGCCAGTACGCCCGCTCCAGGATTTCCAGGGCGCGATCGGCCAACGCCTGCTCGGCCGGGCCCTCGAAGCGGATGGTGAAGTGGTTGCTCAGCGCCTGATGGAACCGCTGCTGCCGGTCCGACTCGCGGCGCAGCCGATCGAGGCCGGCCTCGAGGTCGGCGTTGCCGGGAGTGAGGGCCAGGGCCCGCTGGTAGACGTCGATCGCCCCCTGCAGGTCGCCGCCGTGATAGAGGACCTCTGCGAGCAACTGGGACGCCGGCGCCAGTGTCGGGTCGAGGGCGAGCGCCTGTCGCAGCGCCTGCCGCGCCTCGTCGTCCTGGTGCAGGAGATACGCCGCCAGTCCGGCGCCGAGATAGATGGACGGGTTCTGCCGGTCGTCCTGCAGCGCCAGCCTGAAGTCGTCGGTGGCTTCCTGCAGGCGGCCCGCGTTCAGCGCCGTCCAGCCGTTCTGCGTGGCCATGGCGCTGCGGGGGGTGGACTGGGCGAGGGCGGGAGGAGTGCCGGCGAGGAGGACCGCCATGCAGGTCCCGGCCATGAGCACGAGCACTTTGCCGGCGGCGCGTGGCAGGAGGCGGGACATGGAGACCAGAGTACAGGGACAAGGGACAAGGTCAAAGGGGCAAGTGGACCCTTGTCCCTCTTCCCTTGCCCCTTGTCCCTTGCCCCTTGCCCCTGTCAGAAGATGCCCAGCTGCAGCTTCGCTTCGTCCGACATCCGGTCCTTGTCCCACGGCGGATCCCAGACGATGTCGAGCTTGACGTCGGTGACGCCGTCCACGCGGCGCACCTTGTCCTCGACCTCGAGGGGCAGCGACTGGGCGGCGGGGCAGGCCGGGGCCGTCAGCGTCATCCGGATGCCGACGACGCCGTTGGCGTCGACGATGACGTCGTAGATGAGGCCGAGTTCGTAGATGTTGACGGGGATCTCCGGGTCGTAGATGGAGGACAGGGCGGTCACGACCGCCGGCTTCAGCGCCAGCGCCTTCACCGGGTCGTCGACCATGCCGGCGGTCTTCAGGTCGTCGCCGGTCTTCTGCTCGTCGGCCGGCCGTGTCAGCGCCCCGAAATCCCATCCATCAGTCATGTGATCCCTTGTCGTCATTCTTCAGTCCGCGTGGGGCCCGGGCCTCCGCCGCGTCCCGATCTCAGCGGCTTCGGCCGCGCTCGCCGAAGCGCCCTTGGCGCGAAGGCGGCCACCCCCACGCGCTGCCGTCGCTCACGCTCCGGATCCTGATTACCAGCGACCGTGCTGCTCTTGAGACGTGCGGCCGGGTCCCTCGTCCCTTTGCCCTTGCCCCTTGTCCCTGACTGGACGCGGGCATCCTTCACTGCGCGCGGGGCCCCACCCCCGCGCGCTCGCGCTCGGCGGCTGCGCGCCTCGCGCGGGCCGCGGGCGCTACTCCGTCGTCACGCTCTCGCCGGTCTGCTGGATGGCGGCGTGCAGCGCGTGCCAGGCGAGGCTGGCGCACTTCACCCGCATCGGGAACTCGCGCACGCCGGCGAAGACGGCGAGCTTGCCCAGGGCGTCGAGGTCGGGCACCTCGTCGCCCGGCGCCGTCACCATCCCGTGGAACTGCGCGAACAGCCGGTCGGCCTCGGCCAGCGTCCGGCCCTTGATGCTGTCGGTCATCAGCGACGCCGAGGCCTTCGAGATGGCGCAGCCGGCGCCCTGGAACCCGGCGTCGCGGATGAGGTCGCCCTCGACCCGCAGGTAGATCGTGAAGTGATCGCCACAGAGCGGATTGAAGCCCTCGACGTGCCGGTTCGCCCCGTCGGGGACGTGGAAGTTCCGCGGCCGCTTGTTGTGGTCCAGGATCACTTCCTGGTAGAGCTCGCTCAGCTCCGACATCAGCTGAAGACCTCCCGGACGCGCGCCAGCGCGCGCGCCAGCGCGTCGAGCTCCTCGCGCGTATTGTAGAGCGCCAGCGACGCCCGCGCGGTCGCGGGAATCCCGAACCGCTGCATGACCGGCTGCGCGCAGTGGTGGCCCGTCCGGATGGCGACCCCTTCCTGGTCGACGATCGTCCCGATGTCGTGCGGGTGGACGCCGTCGAGCACGAACGACAGGATGCTCGCCTTCTGCCGCGCCGTCCCGATCAGCCGCAGTCCGGGCACCGCCTGCAGCACCTCGGTGCCGTACGCCAGCAGCTCGTGCTCGTGGGCGGCGATCCGCTCCATGCCGAGCGCCGTCAGGTACTCGACGGCCGCCCGCAGCCCGACCACGCCAGCGATGTGCGGCGTGCCGGCCTCGAACTTCGCCGGCACCGCATTGTAGGTCGTCTTCTCGAAGGTCACCGAGGCGATCATGTCGCCGCCGCCCTGGTAGGGCGGCATCGCCTCGAGCCAGTCGAGCCGGCCGTAGAGGGCGCCGATGCCCGTCGGGCCGTAGAGCTTGTGGCCGGTGATCACGTAGAAGTCGCAGCCGATGGCCTGCACGTCGACCGGCATGTGATAGGCCGCCTGCGCGCCGTCGACCAGCACCGCCACGCCGTGCGCGTGCGCCACCTCCACGATCTCGTGCACCGGGTTCACCGTGCCCAGGGCGTTCGACAGGTGGGTGACGGCCAGCAGGCGGGTGCGATCCGTCAGCAGGCCCGCCAGCTCGTCCAGCACCAGCTCGCCGCGGTCGGTGATCGGCAGCACCCGCAGGCGCGCCCCCGTCCGCTCGCACAGCATCTGCCACGGGACGATGTTGGAGTGGTGCTCCATCGCCGAGACGAGGATCTCGTCGCCCGCGCGGACCTTCAGCCGCCCGAACGAGTCGGCGACCAGGTTCACCGCTTCGGTGGCGTTCCGGGTGAAGACGATCTCGCGGGGGTCGCGGGTGTTCAGGAACCGCGACACGGCCAGCCGGCCCGCCTCGTACGCGGCCGTGGCCTCTTCGCTCAGCTGGTGGACGCCCCGGTGGACGTTGGCGTTGTAGCCGGTGTAGTAGCCGGCCAGCGCGTCGAGCACCTGCCGCGGCTTCTGCGTCGTCGCCGCATTGTCGAGGTACACGAGCGGCCGGCCGCCCCGGACCGTCCGGCTCAGGATGGGAAAGTCCTCGCGGACGCGCTGCACGTCGAACGCCGCCTGTCGATCGAGCTCGAACGCCGGCTTCACGGGCGCCCTCCTGCCGGCGCCAGTACGGCCGACAGCCGCGCCGTCAGCTCGGCCCGCAGCGGCTCGCGCACGGCTGCCAGGCCGACCCGGTCGAGGACCTCGCCCGCGAAGGCGTGAATCAACATCGTCCGGGCGTCCGCCTCGCCGATCGCCCGCGACCGCAGGTAGAAGACCGCGTCGTCGTCGAGCTGGCCGATGGCGGCGCCGTGCGTGCACTTCACGTCGTTCGCGAAGATCTCCAGCTGCGGCTTCGTGTCGATGACGGCATCGTCGGAGAGCAGCAGCGCCCGGTTGGTCTGCTTGGCGTCGGTCTTCTGCGCGTCGGGGCGGACGATGATCTTGCCGTTGAAGACGCCGCGCGCCCGCCCGCCGAGCACCCCCTTGTAGACCTCGTGGCTGCTGCAGTGCGGCGTGGCGTGGTCGATCGTCGTGTGGTTGTCGATGAGCTGCCCGCCGGTCGCCAGGTACAGCCCGTTCAGCGTGCACTCCATCCCCTCGCCGTTCATCACCGCGGCGATCTCGTTGCGCACGAGCGCCCCGCCCAGCGCGAAGGCGTGCGACGTGAAGGTGCTGCTGCGCGCGCCGTCCACGTGCACCAGACCGACGTGGAACGCTGCCTCGCTCTCGCGCTGCACCCGGCAGTGCTCCACCACCGCGTGCGCGCCAAGCGAGACTTCCGTGAGCGCGTTGGTGAAGTACGTCGCCCCCGTCGTCCCCGCGTAGCTCTCGACGATTCGAGCCTGGCTGTCCTCGCCGGCGACGATGAGCACGCGCGGGTGCGTCATCGCGGTCTCGACGGCACGCGCGTCGGCAGTCGTCACGAACAGCAGGTGGATCGGTCCCTCGAGCACCGTGTGTGGCGGCAGCAGGACGAAGGCCCCCTCGGCGAAGAAGGCGGTATTCAACGCCGGGAAGGTCGACAGCGGCGAGGGAACGACCGCGCCGAACGCCTGGCGCGCCGGGCCGTCGGCGGCCAGGGCCGCGGCCAGCGGCCCCGCGACGACGCCGGCCGGCAGCCCTCCGGTGACCGAGAGGGCGGGGACGTAGTGGCCGTTGACGAAGACCAGTTCGGCGGCGGCGCCGGCGAACGTCCAGGCCGCGAGGTCGCCGCGGGTGATCGGACGGGGCGCCGCCAGCGTGAAGCGCGATTCGGCGATCGGCGCGATGTTGGTGAAGCGCCAGTCCTCGACCCGCGTGCCGGGGAAGCCGGCCTCGACGAAGCGATCGCGCGCGGCCCGGCGCCGGTTGCGCAGCCAGGGTGACTGGCCGGCGCGGGCCGCCTCGGTCCGATCCCACTCGCTCGTGTACGGCTCCGTCTGGCCGATGGGTGGCGGCGGTGTGGCGCGCATGGCGCCCGCGCCGGCCGGCGGCAGGACGGGTGACGGGGCAGGCGTCGTGTTCGACACGTTCGACATCGTCGCGTCCCTCACGCCCCCGCGGGCTGATCGGTCAGCCCGGCCTCGATCCAGCCGTAGCCCTTCGCCTCGAGCTCGTGCGCCAGTTCCTTGCCGGCGGACCGCACGATCAGCCCTCCGGCCAGGACGTGCACGAAGTCGGGGACGATGTAGTTCAGCAGCCGCTGGTAGTGGGTGACGACGATCGTCGATCGGTCGGGGCTGCGCATGGCGTTGACGCCGTTGGAGACGATGCGCAGCGCGTCGATGTCGAGGCCCGAGTCGGTCTCGTCGAGGACCGCGAGCGCCGGCTCGAGCACGGCCATCTGGAAGATCTCGTTCCGCTTCTTCTCGCCGCCCGAGAACCCTTCGTTGACGGGACGGTTGAGGAACGCCGCGTCGATCTCCAGCACCTTCATCTTCTCGCGGACCAGCGCCATGAACTCCATGGCGTCCAGCTCGGGCAGGCCGCGATGCTTGCGGACGGCGTTGAGCGCCGCCTTCAGGAAGTAGGCGTTGTTGACGCCGGGGATCTCCACCGGATACTGGAAGGCCATGAAGACGCCTTCCCGCGCCCGCTCCTCGGGCTCCATCTCGAGGAGGTTGCGCCCCTTGAAGAGGATCTCGCCCCCCGTGACCTCGTAGCCGGGATGCCCCGACAGCACGCGGGCCAGCGTGCTCTTGCCCGAGCCGTTCGGCCCCATGATCGCGTGCACCTCGCCGGCGCCGACCGAGAGGCTGATCCCCTTGAGAATGTCCTTCCCGCCGCCGCGTACTTTCAGATTCCTGATCTCGAGCATGAATGCGGTCACCTTCGTGGCAATGAGCAATGAGCAACGCGCAATGGGTGACGGACTGACGGTGCCGGCATCGGCGCTCGCACCGGGGCAATACCCATTGCCCGTTGCGCATTGCGGTGCCGATGTCTAGCCGACGCTCCCCTCGAGGCTGACGCTCAGCAGCTTCTGCGCCTCGACGGCGAATTCCATGGGCAACTCGCGGAAGACTTCCTTGCAGAAGCCCGACACGATGAGGTTCACCGCGTCCTCGGTCGACAGCCCGCGCTGCCGGCAGTAGAAGATCTGGTCCTCGCCGATCTTCGACGTCGACGCCTCGTGTTCGACGTGCGCCGAGGTGTTGCGGATCTCCAGGTACGGAAAGGTGTGCGCGCCGCACTGGTCGCCGATGAGCAGCGAGTCGCACTGCGAGTAGTTGCGCGCGCCGGTCGCCTGCTTGCCGATCTTCACCAGCCCCCGGTAGGTGTTCTGGCCGTGGCCCGCCGAGATCCCCTTCGAGACGATCGTGCTGCGCGTGTTGCGCCCCAGGTGGATCATCTTCGTGCCAGTGTCGGCCTGCTGGCGGTTGTTGGTCGTCGCCACCGAGTAGAACTCGCCGACCGAGTTGTCGCCGAGCAGGATGCAGCCGGGGTACTTCCAGGTGATGGCCGAGCCGGTCTCGACCTGCGTCCAGGTGATCTTCGAGTTCGCCCCCTGGCACTTGCCCCGCTTGGTCACGAAGTTGAAGATGCCGCCCTTGCCGTCCTTGTCGCCGGCGTACCAGTTCTGCACGGTGCTGTACTTGATGGAGGCGCGGTCCAGGGCCACCAGCTCCACCACGG
>JAGWRA010000153.1 GCA_028876655.1 Acidobacteriota bacterium
GGCCAGCCGGTCGGAGGATCGGGTGGCGGCGCTGGCGCCGGCGGCCGCGCCGGCGCCGACGTTCGATCTCGAGGGGATCGCCCGCCGTGCGGCCGGCGGGACGTCCGGGCTCACCGCGATCATCGGCGGCGCCGGCCAGTTGTTCCTCGTCAGGGTTGGCGACCTGGTCACTGGCCGATACCGGGTATCAGCGATCTCGCCCGGGACCGTGGAGCTCCAGGACCTGCAGGGTGGTCCGCCGCTGACGCTGACGCTGCGATAGGGATGGTCTCGGGTCTTCAACCTGGAGTCTTCGTGCTTTCTCAGGACCGTAGACCGTAGACAGCCGGACCCCAGCCAGGCCGCTCGGACGGCCGGCAGCCCCTTCCACTCGTCAACAGCCGTTCCCGACAGATCCCGTGCCGCGGTGTCCCGTTTGGCAGCCAGCGCGGCGGCCGTGCGGCTGCTGCACGCGTCCACGGTCCGGCCACAGACCCGCGCAAGCTCGAGCGTGGAGACGGGGAGAGAGCGCGCGTCGGCAACAACGCGATGCCTGGATGGAGATCCGATCGACACAGCTGGAGGCTGCTGATGAAGGAAGAGGAGGCGCGTACAGTATAATCCGGGGGTTTGGCCGCCGGAGAGATCGCGTGGAGACGTCTGCCGCACGAGCGAGGAGCGCAGCACCACGATGGTGCAATTCGCTAAAATCCGCGGAATGCAGTGGAGCGACACCGCGACGAGGCGGGCTTTTCAACAGGGTTTTCCACAGTTTCTGTGAACAGTGCCGACCGACGGTCCGGGGGCTGACCTAAAGCTCGCGCCGTCCTCCCTGTAAGAATTCTGACGATTCTGTGATGCCGGATAGACCTATGCCTCAATTCACGAACCTCAAACCACCGACTTCGGGCACTCCCATCTCGCGCCGCAACGGCAAGCTCGTCGTCCCCGACGACCCCATCATTCCCTTCATCGAAGGCGACGGCACCGGCCCCGACATCTGGAAGGCGAGCGTCCGCGTGTTCGACGCGGCCGTGCAGAAGGCGTACGGTGGCAAGCGGCGTCTGGCCTGGTTCGAGGTGCTCGCCGGCGAGAAGGCGAAGAACCTGACGGGCGAGTGGCTCCCGGGCGACACGCTGGAGGCGGTGAAGGCGTACAAGGTGGCCATCAAGGGGCCCCTGACGACGCCGGTGGGCGGCGGCATCCGCAGCCTGAACGTCACGCTCCGGCAGGTGCTCGACCTCTACGCCTGCATCCGGCCCGTCCGGTACTTCAGCGGCACGCCGGCGCCGGTCGTCCACCCGGAGCTGATGGACGTCGTCATCTTCCGCGAGAACACCGAGGACGTCTACGCCGGCATCGAGTGGGCGAAGGGGACGCCGCAGGCCGAGCGGGTGATCGAGTTCCTCGCGAAGGAGATGGGCAAGCGGATCGCGCCCGATTCGGGCATCGGCATCAAGCCGATCTCGGAGACCGCCAGCAAGCGACTGGTCCGGATGGCCATCCAGTACGCCCTGACGCACAAGCGGAAGAGCGTGACGCTGGTCCACAAGGGGAACATCATGAAGTTCACCGAGGGGGCCTTCCGCGACTGGGGCTACGAGGTGGCCAAGGCCGAGTTCCGCGACCGGATCGTCACCGAGGACGAGGTGGCGGCGGGACAACCGGCCGAGGGGAAGCTGCTCATCAAGGACCGGATCGCCGACAGCGTGTTCCAGCAGGTCCTCACGCGGACGGCCGAGTACGACGTCTTCGCGACCCCCAACCTCAACGGGGACTACCTGTCGGACGCCTGCGCGGCCCAGGTCGGCGGGCTCGGCATGGCGCCGGGGGCGAACATCGGCGACGACATCGGCTTCTTCGAGGCGACGCACGGCACGGCGCCGAAGTACGCCGACAAGGACATGATCAACCCGGGCTCGGTCATCCTCTCGGGCGTGATGATGCTGCGGTACCTCGGCTGGGAAGAGGCCGCGGACCTGATCGAGCGGGGACTCGAGAAGACGATTGCGCAGAAGAAGGTCACCTACGACCTGGCGCGGCAGATGACCGGGGCGACCGAACTGAAGACCTCGCAATTCGCCGACGCCATCATCGGGAATCTGTAGAAGACGGGATTGGGGATTAGGGATTAGGGATTAGGGATTGGCGTGGGGCTCCGCCAGATGCCGGTGAAAGCACCCCCGTCGTGGATCGCAAGCTCCGGAGCGTAAGCGACGGCAACGCGTGGGGGTGGGGCCCCACGCGCACTGAATAATGGAGTCATACCTATGAACCGCAAAGTGAGCGTGATCGGGTCGGGGAACGTCGGCGCCACCGTGGCGCGGAGCATCGCCGACAAGGAACTGGCCGACGTCGTCCTGGTGGACATCCTGGAAGGGGTGCCGCAGGGGAAGGCGCTCGACATGCTCGAAGCGTGCCCGATCGAGAAGTCGGACGCGCGGGTGCTCGGCACCAACGACTACGCCGACACGGCGAACTCGGACGTCGTCGTCGTGACGGCCGGCCTGGCGCGCAAGCCGGGCATGAGCCGCGACGACCTGCTGAACAAGAACCACGCGATCATCAAGGACGTCACGGCGAAGGTCGTCAAGCACTCGCCGAAGGCCATCATCGTGCCGGTCACCAACCCGCTCGACGCGATGGCCCAGGCCATCCTGCGCGAGAGCGGCTTCCCGCGCGAGCGGGTGATCGGCATGGCCGGCGTGCTCGACTCGGCCCGCATGCGGGCCTTCATCGCCATGGAGCTGAACGTCTCGGTGGAGAACACCCACGCGTTCGTGCTCGGCGGCCACGGCGACACGATGGTGCCGCTGGCGCGCTACTCGACGGTGGCGGGCATCCCGATCACCGAGCTGCTGTCGGCCGAGGCGATCGACCGGATCGTGAAGCGGACGGCCTCGGGCGGCGCCGAGATCGTCAAGCTGCTCGGCACCGGGAGCGCCTACTACGCGCCGGCGTCGGCGGCCGTGGAGATGGTCGAGGCGATCCTGAAGGACAAGAAGAAGATCCTGCCGTGCTCGGTCTTCCTGCAGGGCGAATACGGCATCCGCGACCTGTTCGTGGGGGTGCCGGTGAAGCTGGGCGCCCGCGGCGTGGAGCAGATCGTCGAGATCAAGCTCACCGCCGAGGAGGATGCCGCCCTGAAGAAGTCGGCGGCGGCCGTCAAGGAACTGACGGACGTGATCAAGGTCTAGGGGCTTCGCTGAGGGCTTCGGGCTGCGGGCTGCGGGCTCCAGACTACGGGGCCCCGTAGCCCGGAGTCCGGAGCCCGCAGCCGGCGTGTCTCGCCGATATCCCTCTCAGTTCACCCTTCCCCCGGGCAGCCGTTTCTTCCCCTGTAACTCCGCCGCTGTCTGCAGGATATTCGGCGTCAGGAAGTGCTCGAAGAATCCCCAGGTGCCGTACTGGCTCCGGAAGGCCGGCGCGAGCGCGTCCACCAGGGCCTGTCCTCGCTTGCCGGTCGCGAGGCCGTCGGCGACCTGCGCCCGCAGGAACGCGAGATAGCCGCGGAACGCCTGAAGGTCCGGGAGGTGCGCCACGTTGCCGTGGCCCGGCACGAAGGTCGCCGAGGGATACTGCGTCGCCAGCGCGTCCAGCGACCGGAGCAACGGCTTCGTCGAGGCGTCGATCAGGTTCGGCAGGTGCCGATCCCACAGCAGGTCGCCGGTGAAGACCACGTGCGCGTCGGGGATGACGACGACCGAGTCGCTGCCGGTGTGGCCCAGCATGTGCCGCACGATCAGCTCCCGGTTGCCGAGATACAGATCGACGCCGTCATCGTAGGTGAGGCTCGGGAGCACGATCCCGTTCACCAGGGCCCGGTTGGCCGCCGTGGGCGACGGACCGAAGAACTTGAGGTTCTCGGTGTGCGCCCAGGCGCGGACGTTCCGGTGGGCCACGATCACCGCACCGGCCGCGGCGAAGACGCCGTTGCCGATCATGTGGTCGAGATGGTAGTGCGTGTTGACGACGAAGCGGATCGGCAGGCTGGTCCGCTGCCGGATGTCGGCCAGCAGCTCGCGCGCGGCATCGACGTTCTGGAACGAGTCGATGACGGCGACGCCGTCCTCGCCGATGACGAACCCGGTGTTGGCGCCCGCCTTGCTGCCGTCCGGCGAGATGGCCGCCCAGACGCCCGGCCCGACCTCGTGCAGCGTGAACAGGGGAGGCGCGGCCGCGGCCGGCCGGACGCCGGCGAGTACGATCAGCAGAACGGGGAGCAGGACCTTGAGGCGCATGGGGGCGATCTGAGGGCTTTGGGCTACCGGCTCCAGGCTCCAGGCTCCGGGGCCCCGGAGCCCGTAGTCCGAAGCCCGTCGCCGCCGTGCGCGCCGCCGGGGACTCAGCGGCGCGTCAGAACGGCTCTCGTGTACTCGCGAACCATCCGCGCGATGTTGGAGATCGGGATCTCCTTCGGGCAGACGGCCTCGCACTCGCCTTCGTTCGAGCAGCTGCCGAACCCTTCGGCGTCCATCTGCTCGACCATGCGGACGACCCGCTGCTGGCGCTCGACCTGCCCCTGGGGCATCAGCGCCAGGTGCGAAATCTTCGCGCTGGTGAAGAGGTGCGCCGAGGCGTTCTTGCAGGCGGCGACGCAGGCTCCGCAGCCGATGCAGGCCGCCGAGTCCATCGCCAGGTCGGCCGTGGCCTTGCCGATCGGGATGGCGTTGCCGTCGGGGGCGCCCCCCACGTTGATCGACACGAACCCGCCGGCGGCGATGATCCGGTCGAAGGCGCTGCGATCGACGATGAGGTCCTTGACGACCGGGAAGGCGCGCGCCCGCCACGGCTCGATCGTGATCGTCTCGCCGTCCTTGAAGTGGCGCATGTGGAGCTGGCAGACGGTGGTGCCGCGCTCCGGGCCGTGCGGGATGCCGTTGACGACGAGGCTGCACATGCCGCAGATCCCCTCGCGGCAGTCCGAGTCGAACGCAATCGGGTCCTCGCCCTTCGCAATGAGCCCCTCGTTGACGACGTCGAGCATCTCCAGGAACGACATGTCGGACGAGACGCCCTCGGCGGTGTAGGGGACGAGGCGCCCGGGCACGCTCGGGCCCGGCTGGCGCCAGATCTGCAGCTTCAGGGTCATGGTGGCCATCGGTGGACGTCTCCCTACTTGTAGCTCCGCTGCGTCGGGTGCACTTCCTCGAAGACGAGGGGCTCCTTGTGCAGCGTCGGCCGCTTGCCGACCCCGGTGAACTCCCACGCGGCGACGTACGAGTAGTGCTCGTCGTCGCGCAGGGCCTCGTTGTCGGGCGTCTGACTCTCCTCGCGGAAGTGCCCGCCGCACGACTCGCGCCGTTCGAGGGCGTCGAGGGCGATGACTTCTGCGAACTCCAGGTAGTCGGCCACGCGGCCGGCGTGTTCGAGGCTCTGGTTCAGGTTGTCCGGGCTGCCGGGGACCGAGACGTTCTGCCAGAACTCCTCGCGCAGCTGCGGGATGCGCTCGAGGGCCGTCTTCAGGCCGGCCTCGTTGCGCGACATCCCGACGTAGTCCCACATCACCCGGCCGAGCTCGCGGTGGAACTCGCGGATCGTCCGCTTGCCCTTCACCTGCAGCAGCCGGTTGATCCGCTCCTGGGTCGACGCCAGCGCCTCCTTGAACGGGTCGGCGTCGGTCGAGACCTTCGGCAGCGGCGTACTGGCGATGTAGTGGCCCAGCGTGTAGGGGATGACGAAGTAGCCGTCGGCCAGCCCCTGCATGAGGGCGCTGGCCCCCAGCCGGTTCGACCCGTGGTCGGAGAAGTTCGCCTCGCCCAGGACGTGCAGCCCCGGGATGGTGCTCATCAGGTTGTAGTCCACCCAGAGGCCGCCCATCGTGTAGTGGACGGCGGGGTAGATGCGCATCGGCACCTTGTAGGGATCTTCGCCCGTGATCTTCTCGTACATCTGGAACAGGTTGCCGTAACGGCTGGCGATAACGTCCGGGCCGAGCCGCTTGATGGCGTCGCTGAAGTCCAGGTAGACCGCCAGGCCCGTCTCTCCGACGCCCCGCCCGTCGTCGCACACCTGCTTGGCGTTGCGCGAGGCGACGTCGCGGGGGACCAGGTTGCCGAAGCTCGGGTACTTGCGCTCGAGGTAGTAGTCCCGCTCGCTCTCCGGGATCGATTCCGGCCGGCGGGTATCGCCGGGATTCTTCGGCACCCAGACCCGGCCGTCGTTCCGGAGGCTCTCGCTCATCAGCGTGAGCTTCGACTGGTGCTCGCCGCTGACCGGGATGCAGGTCGGGTGGATCTGGGTGAAGCACGGGTTGGCGAAGAGCGCCCCCCGCTTGTGGGCCCGCCACGCCGCCGTGACGTTCGAGTTGACGGCGTTGGTCGACAGGTAGAAGACCGTGCCGTACCCGCCGGTGGCCAGGATGACGGCGTCGGCCGCGTAGGTCTCGAGCGCGCCGGTGACGAGGTTGCGGACGACGATGCCGCGGGCCTTGCCGTCGATGACGACCAGGTCGAGCATCTCGCGGCGCGGGAAGATCTTGACGTTGCCGCGCTGGACCTGCCGCATCATCGACTGGTAGGCGCCGAGCAGCAGCTGCTGGCCCGTCTGGCCGCGGGCGTAGAAGGTGCGCGAGACCTGCGCGCCGCCGAACGACCGGTTGTCGAGCAGGCCGCCGTACTCGCGGGCGAACGGGACCCCCTGCGCGACGCACTGGTCGATGATGTTCACGCTGATCTGCGCCAGGCGGTAGACGTTCGCCTCGCGCGAGCGGTAGTCGCCCCCCTTCACGGTGTCGTAGAAGAGGCGGTACACGCTGTCGCCGTCGTTCTGGTAGTTCTTGGCGGCGTTGATGCCCCCCTGCGCGGCGATGCTGTGCGCGCGGCGCGGGCTGTCCTGGATGCAGAAGCTCAGCACCTGGTAGCCCAGCTCGCCCAGCGACGAGGCGGCCGAGGCGCCGGCCAGCCCGGTCCCGACGATGATGACCGTGTGCTTGCGCTTGTTCGCGGGGTTGACCAGCTTGCTCGCGAACTTGTGGTGGTCCCACTTCTCGGCGATCGGACCGCCGGGAACCTTGGAATCGAGCGTCATGATCTGCCCCCGACGAGATACACCCAGATGGGGATGACGAGGAAACCGGCGGTGATGATGAGCGCCAGCGCCTGGCCGATGAACCGGATCCAGGGCGTGTAGCGCGGGTGGTCGACGCCGAGCGACTGGAAGGCGCTCGAGACGCCGTGCCAGAGGTGCGACCCGACGACCAGCAGGCACAGCAGGTAGAACCCGACGGTGATCGGGTTGCTGAAGACCTCCATCTCGAGCCGGTAGAGATCGCGGATGTTCGTGCCCGGGACGGAGTACTCCGGGCCGTACTTGAACATCCGGACGTGCAGCACGACGAAGAGCAGGATGATGGCCCCCGACAGGATCATCGTGGCCGACGAGACGCTCTTGCGGCTCGTGTGGCGTGCCCACTCCTTGCGGGCGTAGGGGACCGGGCGTGCCGCCCGGTTCGCGAACCACATCCGCAGCACCTTGTAGATGTGCAGCAGGAAGATCGCGAGCAGGAGGATCTCGATCGGCCCCAGCAGCGGGTTGCTGATGAGCTTGTGCGAGTAGCCGTTGAACGTCGTGGGCCCCAGGAAGACGAGCAGGTTCCCCGCGAGGTGCAGCAGCAGGTACAGGAACAGTAAGAGGCCGGTCAGCCCGATCAGGATCTTCGACCCGATCGACGAACTGGAGGCCTGAGGTCGCGGAGGCATTGTCGTGGCTCCGGTAGGAGGAATGGACGTGAGAACGGCATGAAGGCTGCCGCGCAGCGACGAATCTCACGCGGATTGTATCGTCGCGCGCGCGAGGGACGCAAGCGAGCGGCCTCCGGCGGCAGCGCCGGCGCTTCCCCGGCTTGACGGATCAAAGCCCCGCCGACTAGCATCATGGGTCGGCGTTGCGAAGGCGTGCCCACAGAGAGAAGCGCTCGAGCGGCCTCTGTCACCCTCTGAAACCC
>JAGWRA010000014.1 GCA_028876655.1 Acidobacteriota bacterium
CGAGCGCGTCGAGTGCCAGGTTGATGTCGGCGCCGTTCTTGTCGCCGCCCGGCGTGAGGTTGCGCTGCACGAGCCGGATGGCGTGCTGCGTGAGCAGCCGGCTGTGATCGCCGGCCCGCGTCCAGTCGCCGTAGGCGATCTTGGTGACGACCTCGCCGCGTTCCTTGATGGCTTCGAGGATGACGCCGATGTCGAAGTGGCCGCCGAGGGTGGTTTTGACGCCGATCTCGATGTTGTCGAAGTCGATGAATACGGCGATCTTGAGTCGTTCGGTTGTCAACAGATGGTTCCCTGGCCGATGTCGGCCGTTAGGGCAGGGGCGACGGCTGCCGGCCGGCCTGAAATGGCCGCGCGCGACGGAGCACTGTCCGCGCCGTCCGTGCCCGATTCATGAGTGAAGCGCAGAATCCGCGGGAGAAAGTACCCGGCAGGTTTCTGGGGACAGGGGCCGCTCCGGCGCGGGGCCATCGGGCCATCCGCTCGAAACGGCATCAGTCTCTTCTATTCTAGCCTGTTTCGGGGAACGGCGCTTGGAAGGTGGGCGCCGGTGATTGGGCGTCTTTGAAATCTGACGGCAGGCAGCGCCGCCGGCGACGTGTGCAATTTGGGACAGTCGCCTTCGCTTGTCAGCGCGCACAATTTCCGCATGAATAAGCTGCTCGCCACCGTCGATGAAGACTTCGCCCAGATTGACCGGCTCGTGAAGGAACTGCGTCACCGGATCGCCCGCGCGTCCGAAGTCGTGCATGTGGCTGCGGATAAGGTGGCCAGGTCCAGTGCTCGGCCCCGCAAGGCTCAGAAGCGACCGGCGAAGATCCGAGGGGCGCGTTAGGCCGCGCTTCGTGGCTCCGAGCCTGCGGTGCGGCCTGCCGCCCTCCCCGGCGGCGAACGTCAGAGCGCCGAGCCCCGGGAGCCCGGCCTACGTCGTGAGCGGTGCCGGCGGCTCGAGCTCGGGCCAGACGATCCGGGTGAACTGGCCGCGCTGCAGCAGCTCCCGCCCCTTGCCGCCCCGCCCGGTCACCTCGTACTTCGCCGTGCTGATGGTCTGCTCCGCGCCCCGGCTCGTCTCGACCGTCAGCAGGTCGCGATCCCCGCGCGAGGCGACGAAGCCCAGCACCTTGTCGTCGGCCGAGCTCAGCTTGATGAGGATGACGCCCCGGCCCGGGCCCGACAGGTAGTTCACCTCGTCGGCCCGGCACAGGATGGCCCGTGCCTCCCGCGTGGCGGCGATCAGTACCTCGCGGCCGGTCGTCGGGGCCACGCCGACCACCTCGGCCCCCTCCGCGGTGCGCGCGTAGCGGCGGCCGGCGCGCGTGCTCGGCTCGACGAACGGCTCGAGGCCGAACCGGAGGCTGTAGCCGTCGCTCGTGACCGCCACGGCGTGCGCCGGCGGCGCCTCCCCCTCGCGCGCCGCGGCGATGTCGCCGCACACGCGCGGGTCGAGGCTGACGGCGGCGACCACCCGCTCGCCGTCGCGGAACTTGAACAGCCGCTGGATCGGCTCCCCGTACCCCGTCGACGCCGGCACGTCGACGATGCGCGCGGTGTAGGCCGTCCCGAAGTTGGTGAAGAAGGCGACCGTCGCCCGCGTGCTGCCGGGCAGCACGGCCAGCACGCTGTCGCCCTCGCGGAGCCGCGTCGACGAGACGTCGCGCACCTCCTTCTGCCGCTTCACCCAGCCGTCGCGCGAGACGATCACGACGTTGTCTTCCTCGACGATGAAGTCGTCGGCGGTGTACTCGGCCTCGCCGGCGTCGCTGGCGATGATCGTCCGGCGGGGGTCGGTCTTCGGGTGGCCGTAGGTCCGCTGGATCTCCTCGAGTTCCTCGCGCACCAGCGCCCACCGGCTCGCCTCGTTCCGGAGCAGCCCGCCGATCTGCTTCGCCCGCTTGCGGCGATCGGCCAGCTCGTTCTGCACGACCAGGATCTCGAGCCGGGCGAGGCGGTACAGCTTCAGCTCGAGGATGGCGTCGGTCTGCTCGGCGTCGAGCGCGAACCGCTTCATGATCTTCTCCGCCGAATCGGCCTTGCCGTCCGACTTGCGGATGATGCGGATGATCTCGTCGAGCGCGTCGAAGACCTTCTCGAACCCCTCCAGCACGTGGATCCGCTTCTCGAGGGCGGCCAGCTCGTGCTCGAGCCGGCGCGTGACGACGTCGAGCCGGAAGTGGAGGAAGTGCCAGAGGATCTGGTGCAGGTCGAGCCGCTCGGGGCGCCCGACCTCCGGGTTCTCGGTCGGGATGAGGCAGGTGAGGTTGACCGCGAAGTTGATCTGGAGCGGCGTCTGCCTGAACAGGTACGCCATCACCATCTTCTCGTCGGCGTCCCGCTTGATCTCCAGCGCGATCCGCACGTCGTCGGTCGACAGGTCCGTGACGTTGACGAGCGGCGGCAGCTTGCGGCTGACGACGACGTCCGCGATCCGCTCGACCAGCTGCGCCTTGTTCACCGTGTAGGGCACGCTGGTGACGTAGATCGTCTTGCCCGACCGCGTCGCCGGCCCGGACTCCCAGGTGGCCCGCAGCCGGATCGATCCGCTGCCCGTCCTGTAGATCGCCTTCAGCTCCTCGGGCGAGTTGAGGATCTGGCCGCCGGTGGGGAAGTCGGGCCCCTTGATGTAGCGGCAGAGCTGCGCGCTGGTGAGCTCCTCGTTGTCGAGCAGCTTGACGAGCGCCGTGCAGACCTCCGCGAGGTTGTGCGGCGGGATGTTGGTCGCCATGCCGACGGCGATGCCGGTGGCGCCGTTGACCAGCAGGTTCGGCAGGCGCGCCGGCAGCACGACCGGCTCGGTCTTCGTCCCGTCGTAGTTCGGGCGGAAGGGGACCGTCTCCTGGTCGATCTCCGACAGCAGCTCGTCGCTGATGCGGGCCAGCCGGCACTCGGTGTAGCGCATGGCCGCCGCGCTGTCGCCGTCGAGCGAGCCGAAGTTGCCCGAGCCGTCGATGAGCGGGTAGCGCAGCGAGAAGGGCTGCGCCATCCGGACGAGCGTCTCGTAGAGCGCCGCGTCGCCGTGCGGGTGGTAGCCGCCCATCACGTCGCCGACGACCTTCGCGCACTTGCGGTGCTTGGCGTCGGCCGTGAGGCTCTGCTGCCACATCGTGAAGAGGATGCGGCGCTGCACCGGCTTGAGGCCGTCGCGCACGTCGGGCAGGGCGCGCGACGTGATGACCGAGAGGGCGTAGTTGAGGTACCGCGCCTGCGCCGCCTCGTGCAGCGGGACCGCGGGCGGCGCAGCGGGGCCCGACGGACCTGTCGTGCCGCCACCACCGGCGGCGGCCTGGGCCGCCTCCTCGTCGAACAGCGAACGGTCGGTGGGCTTCTTCCTGCGTGTGGCCAAGGGGGAAGGTCTCCAGTCTTCGGTCTACAGTCTACAGTCTCCGGTCCCGAAGATGGACCGCAGACCGGAGATCGAAGACCGGAGGCCGGTCCAGGCAGCAGCGGCGATCGGTTCAGGATCCGGAGCGTCAGCGACGGCAGCGATGGGGGGCGGGGCCCCATCGAACTGAAGAATGTGAGTCTCCGTGGACCGGATGGGGCCGCGAGCGACGGGCGGTGTCACACCCGTCGCCCGCGGGTGCTCACCTGACGAACAGCATCTCCCGGTAGGTCGGGAGCGGCCAGGTCTCGTGCGGGCAGACGACCTCGAGGGCGTCGCCGGCCTCGCGCAGCGCGTTCATGGCGGGGATCACCTGGTCGCGCATGAACTTCGCGTGCTTCAGCGTGGAGTCGTCGGTGTGCTCGAGCAGATCGGCCAGCGTGTCGGCCCGGCTCTTGAGATCGTCGACGAGCCCCGTGATCGTCTTGAGGGCCTTCGCCGTCCCGCGGCTCGCGGCCCCGGCGGCCTTCAGCGCGGCGACGCTGTTGGCGACCTCGGTCTGGTAGCCGATGGCAGCCGGCAGGATGTAGCGGTTGGCCATCAGCACCATCAGCTGCGCCTCGACGTTCACCGTCTTGACGTAGGTCTCGAGGTTGATCTCGTAGCGCGCGTGCAGCTCGCGCTCGTTCAGCACCCTGTGCTTCTCGAAGATGGTGACGACGCCCGGTTTCACGAGCTCGGGCAGGGCGTCGACCGTGTTCTTCAGGTTCAGCAGGCCGCGCTTCGCGGCCTCCTTCTCCCACTCCTTCGAGTAGCCGTTGCCGTTGAAGATGATCCGCTTGTGGTTCTTCACGATCGCCCGGAGGACGCCGTAGACGGCCTCTTCGAGCGACTTGCCGCCCTTCATCGCCTTCTCGAGCTCGGTTGCCGTGACGTCCAGCGCGTCGGCCACCGCCGTGTTCAGCGCGATGTTCGGGAACCCGATGCTCTGGTTCGCCGACACGGCGCGGAACTCGAACTTCGCCCCGGTGAAGGCGAACGGACTGGTGCGGTTGCGGTCGCCCGGATCGCGCGGCAGCTTCGGCAGCACCATCACGCCCGTGTCGAGCAGGCCGCCCTGCTTGGTCGACTTCGCCCGGCCGGTCTCGATCTGCTCGAAGATGTCGGTGAGCATGTCGCCGAGGAAGATCGACAGGATCGCCGGCGGCGCCTCGTTGGCGCCGAGCCGGTGGTCGTTGCCGGCGCTGGCGATGCTCATCCGCAGCAGCCCCTGCCAGGTGTCGACCGCCCGGAGCACCGCCGCGCAGAAGATCAGGAACTGCATGTTCTCGTGCGGCGTGTCGCCCGGGTTCAGCAGGTTGTTGCCCTGATCGTCGCTCATGCTCCAGTTGAGGTGCTTGCCGGAGCCGTTGACGCCCGCGAACGGCTTCTCGTGGAGCAGGCACGCCAGCCCGTACTTCGGCGCCAGCCGCCGCAGCGCCTCCATCGTCATCATCTGGTGGTCGGTCGCGACGTTCGCGTTCTCGAACACCGGCGCGACCTCGTACTGGCCCGGCGCCACCTCGTTGTGACGCGTTTTCACCGGCACGCCGCAGCGATAGAGCTCGGTCTCCACCTCCGACATCAGCGCCATCGCGCGCTCGGGAATGGCGCCGAAGTACTGATCCTCGAGCTCCTGTCCCTTCGGCGGCCGGGCGCCGAACAGCGTGCGGCCCGCGTTGATGAGGTCGGGGCGGTTCAGGTAGAAGTAGCGGTCGATCAGGAAGTACTCCTGCTCGGGCCCGCACGTCGTCACGACCCGCTCGGCGGGCGATCCGAACAGCCGCAGGATGCGGACCGCCTGGCGCGAGAGCGCCTCCATCGAGCGGAGCAGCGGCGTCTTCTTGTCGAGCGCCTCGCCCGTCCAGCTGACGAACGCCGTCGGAATGACCAGCGTCACCGCCTTGCCGCTGACCAGCAGCCACGGCGGGCTCGTCGGATCCCACGCCGTGTAGCCGCGCGCCTCGAAGGTCGACCGCATGCCGCCCGACGGGAAGCTCGAGGCGTCGGGCTCGCCCTGGATGAGCTCCTTGCCGTTGAACTCCGCCACCGCCCGGCCGTCGGGCGTCGGCGACAGGAACGAGTCGTGCTTCTCGGCGGTGATGCCGGTGAGCGGCTGGAACCAGTGCGTGTAGTGCGTCGCGCCGTGCTCGACGGCCCAGTCCTTCATCGCCGTCGCGATCGTGTCGGCGACCGAGAGATCGAGCGGCTCGCCCCGGGTGATCGTCCGGCGCAGCGCGCGGTACACCGCCTTCGGCAGCCGCGCCCGCTGCACCTCGTCGTTGAACACGAGCTCGCCGAAGATCGCGCTGGCCCGCGGCGCCGTCTCCGGCGCGCGGCCCTCGGTGACGTACCAGTCCCTGATGCCCTTGATGGCGTCACGCATCACCGCAGAACCCATCCCCGTCCTTCCCTTCTCCGGTCCTCTGGACCGACTCCACGCACCCCGGCTCCAGCCTGCCGGTCAGCCAAGCCTTGACCGAGCATTATGCACGGTTGGATCGTCATTCAGCAATAACAGACACGAGATCCGACAAAAATGACGGCTGGCCGTGCAGGGTGCGCGTCAGCTCGTGCGCAATCTGCAGGAAACCGCGATCACTCCCCTCCGGCGGCCGGCCCCGGCCGCCAGCCCGTCAACCAGAGGAATTCGGCCAGGATCATCGCCGTCGCCCCCCAGACCTGCTCGCCGGCGACGTCGAAAAAGGGGACGTCGACCGTGCGGCCGTCGATCTGCCGCGCCTCGCGGTGGAACCGCGCCGGGTCGCGCAGCGCGGCGAGCGGGACGGTGAGGATGCGGGCAACCTCCCCGGCGGCCGGCGCGAGCGGGGGGACGGCGCCGGTCGCGCCGACGATGGGATGGAGGCGGAAGTTGCTGACCCGGATGTCGAGCGGCGTCAGCGCGCCGAGCAGGCTCACGGCACCGGGAGGCAGTCCGATCTCCTCGTGCGCTTCGCGCAGCGCCGCCGCGCCGAGCGTCTCGCCGGGTTCCACGGCGCCGCCGGGCAGTGACACCTGGCCGCCGTGCTGCGGCAGCGAGCCGTGACGGACGGTCAGGACGATGTGGGGATCGGGGGCGGGGAAGATCAGCAGCAGGCCGGCGGCCTCGCGGCGGGTCCCGGGCTCGTGGCCCGCGGGCCAGCGGCGGCGCGGATTGGGGGCCAGCGCCTGCTGCGCGATCAGGCCCGGCAGCGGCGCCTGCAGCGCCGCCCGGACCTGTGCCTCGAATGCCGCGAAGGTCACGCCTGTGTGCTCCGTCTCCCTCGTCAACCGGGCCCGCCGGCCCGTCAGCCGAGCGGCCACGGGCCGAAGTGCACGGCCGCCAGATCGGCGGCGATGCACAGCGCGCCCCAGATCACGGGCAGCAGCAGCCAGAGGCGGGCCTGCTGGTAGTGTTCGTTGGCGTACGCGAACCACCCGGCGAGCAGGCCGGCCGGAATGCCGAACGGCCCGAGGATCCAGACGATCATGATTACCCACAGATCCAGCCGGTTGGCGGCGCCGGGGCTGAAGACCGCCGGCGACTTGTCGGCGATGGCGACGAGCACGAGCAGGAGGAGGCCGCCGACGATGGTGGCGGTGACCAGCAGGCTGCGCGTCCGGAGGCGTTCGGGAAGGGTCTCGCTGTGTGCTTGCATCGGCAATGGTCCCTGTGAAATGTTAACCGATGCAGAACCGTCTCCGGCTCGGCCGTAATCCGGCCGATCGGCCCGGCGGGTGCGATTCCAGGAGCAGGCAGCCATGAAGAGACTCGTGAGCCTGTGTGCCGGCGCGACCCTGCTGTTCGCGGCGTCGGCGATGGCCCAGGGCGGCGGCGGTGGCGTGGAGCTGAAGGTCGGCGATCCCGCACCGGCGTTCAACCTGCCCGGGACCGACGGCAAGATGCACGACCTGAAGGACTATCGCGGGACGACGGTGGTCCTGGCGTGGTTCCCGAAGGCGTTCACCGGCGGGTGAACGGCCGAATGTCGATCGCTCCGGGCGAGCGGTCAGGTCATCCGGCACTACAAGGTCGCCTACTTCATGGCCAGCGTGGACGACCTCGAGACGAACAAGAAGTTCGCCGCGCAGGAAGGCGCCGACTTTCCCATGCTGAGCGATCCGGGCAAGGACGTGGCCCGGGCCTACGGCGTCGTGACCGACCAGCGGCCCCTGGCGGCGCGGTGGACGTTCTACATCGGGCCGGACGGCAGGATCATTTACATAGACCGGCAGGTCAGCGCCGGCACGGCCGGCGAGGATCTGGCCGCACACCTCAAGGAACTCGGCGTTCCGCAGCGCTAGCGGGCGGTGCGGCGCCGGGGCGGGCAGGAGAATCGGACGATGGGGTTGCTCGACCGTTTTCGTTCACAGCCGGCCTGGAAACATCCTGACCCGGGGGTCAGGCTGGCAGCGGTCGATGCGCTGCCGATCGACGATCAGGATCTGCTGGCCGCCGTGGCCGCCGAGGATGCGGACGCCCGTGTGCGCCGGGCCGCCGTCGGCAAGCTGATGCAGCCGGCGGCCCTGGCGGGGGTGGCCGCCGGCGACGCCGACGAGCGGGTGCGCGACGCGGCGCGCGGGATGCTGCGCGATCTGGCGTGCGGGGCGTTCGAAGGGACCTCCGACGCCGACAGCCTGGCGGCGCTCGACGCGCTGCAGGACGCCCGCGAGCTGGCGGCGGTGGCGAAGGATGCGCCGTCGGAAGCGATCGCGCGGGCCGCGCTGGATCGACTCACCGATCCCCGCGGCGTCACCGGTGTGGCGCGGCAGGCGCAGCAAGTCGCCATCCGCCTCGCCGCGCTCGAGCGGGTCACCGATCCTGCCGAACTGCTGGTCGTCGCGCTGAAGAGCGAACACAAGGACGCGGGACTGGCCGCGCTCGAGCGGATCACGGATCGCGCCGCGCTCGAGGCGATCGGGGCCCGCGCGCGCGTCAAGAGCGTGGCGCGGAAGGCGCGGGCGATGGTGCGCGCGCTCGATGGCGCCGCCGCGGCGGCCGCCGAG
>JAGWRA010000154.1 GCA_028876655.1 Acidobacteriota bacterium
CGGCGCAGCCGCCGGGCGCCGCCCCGCCGGGCCGGCCCGGCCGGCGCCTCGCGCCGCCCCTCTTCCACCAGCCGGTGGCGATCCGGCAGGTACGCCCGCAGCGCGCGCTCGGCCGCGCCGTTGAACGGCACGATCCGCTCCTTGCCGCCCTTGCCGAGGACGCGCACCATCCGGGGCCCCAGGTTCACGTCCTCGAGATCGAGTCCGACCAGCTCGCTCAGGCGGAGGCCCGAGGCATAGAACAGCTCGAGGATCGCGCGGTCGCGCCGCCCGAGCGGGTCCGACGTGTCCGGCGTCTCCAGCAGGCGGGTCATCTCGTCGACCGACAGGTGCGCGGGGAGCTTCTGCTCCAGCTTCGGCGTCCCGACGAGCGCCCCCGGGTCGCTCTCGATCAGCCCTTCCTGCCGCAGCCAGCGGGCGAAGGTCCGCACGGCCGACAGCTTGCGTGCCGCCGAGGCGCGCGAGACCCCCTGGCGGTGCAACCCGGTCAGGTAGGCGCGCAGCGCGTCAGCATCGACGGCCGACGCGTCGAGGGCGTCGCGGCCGACGCCGCGCAGGCGTGCCGTGGCGACCAGGAACTGCGAGAGGTCGCTCTCGTACGCCCGGACGGTGTGCGGTGACGCGTTGCGGTTGAGGGCGAGGTGCTCGAGGAAGGCGCGAAGGTGCCCCTGCATCGCGCGGTGCTCCCTACGGGGCCGCCGGCGCGGGGCGTCCGGCCGGCTCGCCATGCCCGGCGGGCGCGACACCGGCCACCCGCATCCAGGCCTCGAGATCGGCAAGGGCGCGCTCGCTCGTCGCCAGCTTGCGCGCCAGCTTCTTGCGCGGCAGGTCCGGCGACGCCTGGATGATGCCGAAGGTGATGTTGCTCGGCTGATAGGTGGCCGGATCCGCGTGCGACGCGTAATACGCGAGGGCGCCGATGGCGGTCGTGCGGGGCGGCGCCACCGGCTCGAGCCCCAGCACCAGCCGCGCGGCGTTCGTGCCGGCGAGCAGCCCGGACGCGGCCGACTCGACGTAGCCCTCCACACCGGAAATCTGGCCGGCGAACAGCAGGTCGGGCCGCACGCGGGTCTGCCAGGTCTCGCGCAGCACCGTCGGCCCGTTGATGAACGTGTTGCGGTGGACCATCCCGAACCGGACGAACTCGGCCTGCTCGAGGCCGGGGATGAGCCGCAGCACGCGCGCCTGCTCGCCCCACTTGATCTGCGTCTGGAAGCCCACGAGGCTGAAGTGATCGCCCGCGAGCGTGTCCTGCCGCAGTTGCACCACCGCATAGGGCGTCCGGCCCGTGCGTGGATCGGTCAGGCCCACCGGCTTCATCGGGCCGTAGCGGAGCGTGTCGCGCCCGCGATGCGCCATCACCTCGATCGGCAGGCAGCCCTCGAAGAACTGCGCCTTGTCGAAGTCGTGCACGGTCGCCGATTCGGCTGCCACCAGCGCGTCGTAGAACCGGTCGTACTCCTGCTGGTCGAGCGGGCAGTTCAGGTAGTCTCCCTGCCCATCGTCGACGCCACACGCGGGGCCGGAGGGCTGCGCGGCCGGCGCGAGGCTGCGATCCCAGCGCGACGCGCGGAACACGCGCGTGCGGTCGATCGAGTCGGCGAGGACGATCGGGCTGATGGCGTCGTAGAACGCGAGGTGCTCCCGTCCCACGAGCCGGACGATGTCGGCCGAGAGCGCATCGGAGGTGAGCGGCCCGGTGGCGATGACGATCGGTGCACCGTCCGCATCGGGAGCCGGCACCGCGTCCACTTCGCGTCGCTCGATGGAGACCAGGGGATGGGCCGCGAGGGCTTCGGTGACCGCGCGCGAGAAGGCGTGGCGATCGACCGCGAGCGCCGCGCCCGCAGGGACGCGGCTGGCATCGGCGGCCCGCAGCACCAGCGAGCCGAGTCGGCGCATCTCTTCCTTCAGCAGCCCCACGGCGTTGTCGAGCTTGTCACCGCGGAAGGAGTTGCTGCAGACCAGCTCGGCGAGGCCGTCCGTCTGGTGCACGGCCGTGGGCCGTACCGGCCGCATTTCGACCAGCGTGACGGCGACGCCCCGCGACGCCGCCTGCCACGCGGCCTCCGAGCCGGCGAGCCCGCCGCCGATGATCACAACCCGGGGTGTCAGCATTATTTAGCTGGCGTGGGGCCCCACCCCCACGCCGAACTGACGCTGATGCCTCGCCTCGGATTCACTTGTCCTCGGCTCGGCATGGCCTCCGGCGAAGTGCTCAAACCACCATCCAGCCCGCCACGCGCCTCTTCTCACGCCTCGACCAGTTCCTCGCTGCGGGCGTAGTCGCAGTCCTCGTTCTGGCAGACGAGCTGACGCCCGTGCTTCTTGGTGATCTTCTCCACCAGGAACGGGGCGCCGCAGGTCGGGCACTTCTCGGGAATCGGCCGGTTCCAGAGCGTGAAGTCGCAGTCTGGATAGTTCGCACAGCCGAAGAACACCTTCCCCCGCCGCGACTTCCGCTCGACGATATCGCCGCCGTCCTTCGGACAGGCGACGCCGGTGGACTTCAGCTTGACGTACTTGCACTCGGGATACTTGCTGCACGCCGTGAACTCGCCGAACCGTCCGTGCTTGATCACGAGGTTGGCCCCGCACCGCGGGCACTTCTCGTCCAGAATCTGATCGGGCTTGGCGGCCTTCAGCCCCTGCTTGGTGGCGATCAGCTTGCGCGTGGTCTTGCATTCGGGATAGCCCGAGCAGGCGAGGAACTGGCCGAAGCGTCCGCGCTTGACCACCATCGGCCGCCCGCAGTTCTCGCACGGCTCGATCTCCTCCTCGCCGGTCCCCTCGGCCGGCTCGGTTTTCTCGAGCTCGCGCGTGTTCGTGCAGTCGGGATAGGCGCTGCAGGCCAGGAACGGTCCGAACTGGCCGACCTTGATCACCATCGGCGAGCCGCACTTCTCGCAGACTTCGTCGGTCGGCTTCCCCTTGACCTTGATGTTCTCCATCTCGACCTTCGCGCGGTCGAGATCGGTCCTGAACTTGTCGTAGAAGCTGACCAGCGTCGACTTGTAGTCGGTCCGCCCTTCCTCGATCTCGTCGAGGTGCTCCTCCATCTTCGCCGTGTACTGCACGTCGAGAATGTCGTCGAAGCTCTGCGCCAGCAGGTCGATGACCATGCGGCCGAGCAGCGTCGGCTTGAACCGTCCCTCGAGCTTCTCGACGTAGTTCCGGTCCTGCAGCGTCCCGAGGATCGAGGCGTAGGTGGACGGCCGGCCGATGCCGTTCTCCTCGAGCTCCTTGACCAGCGTCGCCTCCGAGTAGCGCGCCGGCGGCTGCGTGAACTTCTGCTCCGGCCGGAGCTGCTTCAGCTCGAGCCGCTCGCCCTTCGCGAGCGGCGGCAGCACGCCCGACAGCCCGTCCTCGTCCGCGTCGGAGGGCGGCGCCGCGTCGGCCGTCTGCTCGGCCGCCGTCTGGCCGTAGGCCGCGAGCCAGCCCGGGAACTTCGGCACCGACCCCTTCACCCGGAACGTATAGCCGCCCGCCCCGATGTCCACCGTCGTCTCGTCGGCGGTGGCCGGCGGCATCTGCGACGCCACGAACCGGTTCCAGATCAGCCGGTACAGCGAGTACTGGTCCGGCGTCAGGAAGGGCCGCACCTTCTCCGGATCGTGCGCCATCGACGTCGGCCGGATCGCCTCGTGTGCATCCTGCGCCCCCGCCTTGGTCTTGAAGAAGTTCGGCTTTTCCGGCACGTACTCGGGCCCGTAGGTGGTGCCGATGTGCTGCCGGACCTCGTCCAGCGCCTGTTCGGAGACGCGGGTCGAGTCGGTTCGCATGTAGGTGATGAGGCCGACCAGCCCCTCGCCCGGCAGCTCGATACCCTCGTACAGCTGCTGCGCGAGCATCATCGTCTTCTTGACCGGGAACCGGGCCGCCTGCTGCAGCTTGCTCGTGATGAAGGGGGGCGCCGCGTTCCGCTTGCGCTCCCTGGTCGTCACCGTGTCGACGACGAAGGTGGCCCCGTCGAGGTCGGCGAGGATGGCCTTGGCGTCGGCCTCGGAGGAGACCTTGGCGGTCTCCGTCCCCTTTTTCAGCAGCTTCGCCTCGAACTCGGGCGGTTCGTGACCGGCCAGCCGGGCGAACAGGTGCCAGTACTCCTCGGGGACGAACCGCTCGATCTCCTTCTCGCGGTCGCAGACCAGCTTCAGCGCCACCGACTGCACGCGGCCGGCGCTCAGGCCCCGCCGCACCTTGTCCCAGAGCAGCGGGCTCACCTGGTAGCCGACCAGCCGATCGAGCACGCGGCGGGCGCGCTGCGCGTCCACCATCTTCTCGTCGATGGTCCCGGGATGCTTCAGCGCCTCGAGCACCGCCTTCTTGGTGATCTCGTTGAACATCAGCCGCTGGATCTTCCGCTTCTTGCTCCCCTTCCCGCCGCCAGCCAGCTCCTCGGCCAGGTGCCAGCCGATGGCCTCGCCCTCGCGATCGGGGTCGGTCGCGACGTAAATCGTCGTCGCGTCCTTCGCGGCATCCTTCAGCGCCTTGATGACCTTCTGCCGGGCCGGAATCGTCTCGTAGTCCTCGGCGAAGCCCTTCTCGATGTCCACCCCGAGCTTGCTCTTCGGCAGGTCGCGGATGTGCCCCATCGACGCGACCACCTTGTAGTCGCGGCCCAGATACTTGTTGATCGTCTTCGCCTTCGCCGGCGATTCGACCACCACCAGTGCTTTAGCCATGGTCTCGCTTCATGCCGTCGCCCTGCCGGCCGCCTGTTGCGGTCGGCTGGCCCCGGCCAGGTCCCGGGTCCGGGCCCGGCGGCCGCCGTGGAACGGCCTGTTTACGTTAGCACGATCATTCGGAGCGGACGAACCGGCCGCCCCCGACCCGACGGACGCGACCGGCCAGCTCGAGTTCGGCCAGCCGGGCCAGCAGCGGGCCGCCCGCCAGTCCGGTCCGGGCCGCCAGATCGTCCAGATCGAACGGCTCTCCTGCAGGAAAACCGGCCAGAATCCCCGGGACACCCCCCTGCGGCCCACCATCGTCGGGCGCCAGGGCCGCCATGGATTCGGTCGTACGACCGACCGACGGGAGCTCTTCCAGAATATCGTCCGCGGTCTCCACCATCTTTGCACCGTCGCGCAAAAGAGCGTGCGCGCCGCGGTTCCGGCCGCTGAGGACGTTGCCCGGCACGGCCATCACCTCGCGCCCCTGATCGAGGGCGCAGGCGGCCGTGATGAGCGACCCGCTCCGCTCGGAGGCCTCGATGACGACCACCGCCAGCGACAGCCCGCTGATCAGCCGGTTCCGCAGCGGAAAGTGATGCGGCAGCGGCGGTGTCCCGGGGGGCAACTCGCTGACCAGCGCTCCCTGGCCGGCGATCGCCTGCGCCAGCGGCCGGTGCTCCGGTGGATAGACGATGTCGAGGCCCGAGCCCAGGACGGCCACCGTGCACCCCGTCCGGAGTGCGCCGCGATGCGCCGCCGAATCGACGCCTCTGGCCAGCCCGCTCACGACCGCGACTCCGCGGGCGGCCAGGTCGGCTGCCAGGCGGCCGGCCACCTCGAGCGCGTAGGGCGAGGCGGCCCGGGATCCCACCAGGGCCACGGCCGGGATGGCCAGAGCGGATCCGTCGCCTTCTACCCATAGGACGATCGGAGGATCCACGAGCGTCGCCAGACGGGCCGGGTAGCCAGCGGTTCCCCAGGCAATCGGCGCCTGGCCTGCCCGGTTCGCCGCATCGAGCGCCCGGCTTGCGGCGTCCCGCAGCTCAGCTGTCCGGCGGGCGGCGGTGGTCGGATCGAGCCGTATCAGGACCCGGCTCAGCAGATCCGGGGGCGGCGGCTGGCGGTGCGAGGCCCCCCGCACGATCGCCGCGAGCCGCCGGCGACCGAGCCCCACACCGAGATCGGCAAGCAGAGAGAAAGCCACGGCGTCGCGGACATCCATCGCGGAACTCCCTGGATGGCGCCGGCCCGTTGCCTCGTCCGGAACGGAAAGAGGCCGGACCGGCCATCGACATACCGTCGCGGCCGCCCGACCTCATCAATGATTATAGACAGCGGTGTCCTGTTCAGGCAACGCGCCGCCCCGGGGAAGGTGCGCGGCACGGGGCGATTGCACAGGAATCGGGGTGCATCGGCGTGGCATCCGGCTTGCTCGACCACAGGCGTGAGACCGCGGCGAATCGGCTTGCTCCGTCGCGGACAGAACGCTTATAGTGAAATTCACCAGTCCATCATGACTTCCTTCCGCGCGACGGTCGTCGCAGTCCTCGTGGTGCTGAGCGCGTCGCTCGCCTATGCCAGCACGCGCGGCGACGCGCGGGCGCAGGTCGAGTTCGGGATCAAGGCCGCCCAGGACGGCCTCTGGCGCGAGGCGATCTTCCGGTGGCAGAAGGCCGTCGCGCTGGATCCGACCTACGCGGCGGCGTTCAACGACCTGGCGATCGGCTACGAGCACGAAGGACAGCCGGACAAGGCGCGCCAGGCGTACGAGAAGGCGATCAGCCTCGACTCGACGAACGATGTCATCCGCCAGAACTACGAGATGTTCAAGGAAATCAATGATCGGACATCCCGGCACCAACCGTAGCCGCTCGCGGCTGGCGCTCGCGGCGCTCCTGGCCGTCTCGGTCGTCGTGCCGGGCGCCTGCGGCGGCGGGACGTACGAAATCCCGATCCAGACGCCGATCAAGCCCAAGCTCGACATCTCGGGCTTCCAGCGCGTGCTGGTCGCCGGCTTCGTGGCCGGCGGCGGCAGCGACGTGGATGCGAACATCGAGACGGCCCGGCTGCTCCGCAGCCAGCTGCGGCTCAAGGCCCGGCTGAAGATCATCGATGCCGATGCGCTGCCGCTGGCCGCCGTGGCGCGCGAGCAGAACAAGACCGACGAGACGGGCGTGCAGAAGACGGCGGCGGCGGCCGACGCCCCGACGGCCCTCCCGGCGCAGATCAAGGACGAGAAGGACCTGGCGGCGTACGATCGGCTGTTCGCGAACACCGCCTACTGGAAGCAACTCGGCGAGGAGTACCAGGACCCGCTGATCGTCACCGGCACGATCCTGTTCACGCCGCACAGCCAGGCGGGCTTCGTGCAGCGCGAGCAGGAGGTCTACGACTCGTTCGGCCGCCGCCAGGTGGTGCCGATCCGCACCTACATGGAGCGCAAGGGCTATATCCTGCGGCCGAAGTTCATCTTCATCGACGGCCGGACGGGGGCCACGCTCTACTCGGAAACCTTCCGCGAGGAAGTGCTCTACGACGCCGGCCAGAACACGCCGGCGCTCTCGTCCTACTTCGAGCTGATGGACCGCGTGATGCCGAGCTTCCTGAACACCCTCAGCAGCCAGAAGATCCGCGGCACCAGGGTGCTGCTGAAGTAGCCATCCCCCAAAGCTTTACAGCCGAGGCTCGGACATGGTACACTTGCGCCTTTGCGCGGTGTCGTGACCGGCGGCACGAGCCGCCCCGCCCCGCGCAGGCGGCGGAACGGCGCGCACGCGAGCGGAACGGAGCGAGCCGTCCCACGCGAGCGCGTGAAGCGAGCCGGGGGTTGGGGCAGAGCCCCATCGGAAAGAGGACGATCGTGTTTGCAATCATTCAGAGTGGCGGACGTCAGCACCGGGTAGAGCCCGGCGCCCTCGTCACCATCGACCGCCGGCCCGACGCGGCCGCCGGCCAGGAACTGACCTTCGACCAGGTGCTGCTGGTCGGCCGCGATGGCGGCGAGATCCTCGCCGGAGCCCCGTTCGTCGCCAACGCCCGCGTGCTGGGCGTGGTCGATGGCGAGTCGCGCGGCCCGAAGATCCGCATCTTCAAGAAGAAGCGCCGCAAGGGGATGCGCCGGACGAAGGGACATCGGTCCACCTACACGCAGGTCCGGATCACGGACATCCAGGCGTAGCACGGAGAACCCCCATGGCACACAAGAAGGGACAGGGCAGCTCGCGTAACGGCCGCGACTCGAACTCGCAGCGGCTCGGCGTGAAGCGGTTCGACGGCAACCTGGTGACGGGCGGATCGATCCTCGTGCGTCAGCGCGGGCGCCGCTTCCGGCCGGGGCTGAACGTCGGGCTCGGCAAGGACGACACGCTGTTCGCGAAGGTCGACGGGCGGGTCCGGTTCGAAGACCACGGCGCCCGCGGACGCATGATCAGCGTCCTGCCGGTCGAATAAGCTCGATACCGAACCCCGGGGCCGTCACGACCCGCACCGCGGGTCCGCCTCTCGACCCCGCTCGCGGCGCCCTGAGCCTGTCAAAGGGCACGAGCGGAACGGAGCGAGCCGGGGTTCGGGGCAGAGTCCCGCACAACGGCGCGCACCGCGCGCCCGCGACCGGAGTGGCGCGAGCCGGATCGCGAGCGTCACGGAGGGAGCCGGGGTTCGGGGCAGAGCCCCGTACAAACATGTTCGTTGATGAGGTAGACATCCAGGTGGCCGCCGGCGACGGCGGCCGCGGCTGCCTCAGCTTCCGCCGCGAGAAGTTCGTGCCGCGCGGCGGCCCGAACGGCGGCGACGGCGGGCACGGCGGGTCGGTCTACGTCGTCGCGAGTCCCCACCTCAATACTCTCGTCAACTTCCGTTTCCATCCCGAGTTCAACGCCGAGCGCGGACGCCACGGCGAGGGGTCCAACCGCACCGGCCGTAACGGGCACGACCTCGAGCTCGACGTGCCGCCCGGCACGCAGATCTTCGAGCGGCAGCCCGACGGCGCGCTGGTGCTGCTCGGCGACCTGATCGAGGCCGGCCAGCGCGTGCTCGTCGCGCGCGGCGGCAAGGGGGGCTGGGGCAACGCCCGCTTCGCGACCTCGACCAATCGCGCCCCCCGGCGCACGTCGCCCGGAGAACCGGGTGAAGTGAAGGCCCTCCGGCTGCAGCTGAAGCTGCTGGCCGACGTCGGCCTGGTCGGCTTCCCCAACGCCGGGAAGTCGACGCTGATTGCCCGCATCTCCGCGGCCCGGCCGCGGATCGCCGACTACCCGTTCACCACGCTCACGCCGAACCTCGGCGTGGTCCGCCTCGACGAGGACCGGAGCTTCGTCGTCGCCGACGTGCCCGGTTTGATCGAGGGGGCGCACCGGGGCCAGGGGCTCGGGCACCAGTTCCTCCGCCACCTCGAGCGGACGAAGGTGCTGATCCATCTCGTGGACGTGTCCGGCTTCTCGGGACGCGATCCGGTGGCGGACTTCGACACGGTCCGGCGGGAGCTCGAGCTGTTCCGTCCCGATCTGGCCGCGAAACCGCAGCTGGCCGTGGCGAACAAGATCGATGCGCTCGACGATCCCGACCGCGCGGCGCGCCTCGAGGCCAGGGCCCGCGAGCTGCACGTCCCCTTCTTCCGGATCTCGGGCGTCACCGGAGCCGGGGTGGATGCGCTGCTGGAGGCGGCCTGGCACGCGCTGGTGGCCGAACGGGCACGTGAGCGGCACGACCTCACCCTGGCGGAGCCGGACACGGCTCCCTTCCCCTCCCACGAATGAATCCGCGCACGGGCATCCTCGGCGGAACCTTCGATCCGATTCACGTGGGGCATCTTGCCCTGGCGGCCGCCGCCCGCCGCGCGCTGCAGCTGGACCGCCTGCTCGTCCTCCCGTCGCACACGCCGCCGCACCGGACCGCAGGACCGTCCGCTTCGGTGTGGCATCGGTTCGCGATGGCCGCCATCGCGGTCGCCGACGCCGAGGGCTGCGAGGTGTCCGATCTGGAGCTCGAAGCGGGCGGCTTCTCCTACACCTGGCGGACGCTGGAGCGACTGCGGGCCTCCGGCCTGGCGGCCGAGGGGCTGTACTTCCTGACGGGTGCGGACGCCTTCGCCGACATCGCCACCTGGAAGCACTATCCGGAGGTCCTGGATCAGGCGCACTTCGCCGTCGTCTCGCGCCCGGGCCAACCGGCGTCCGCACTTCGCGGTCGCCTGCCGGACCTCGCGGCGCGTATGATCGACATGGACCCGGCCGGCGGCACGCTGCCCGGGGAGCCTTCGGGCCGCACGTCGATTTTTTTGATCGATGCGGCGACGCCGGATGTGTCCGCAACGGCCATCCGGCAACGGGCGGCGTCCGGCCAGACCTTGACCGGGCTCGTCACGCCGGGCGTCGAGGCCCATATCCAGCGCCATCGCCTGTACACGGCAGAGGCCGGCCGGGCAGGGCGGCCGGCAGGCAGGTTGCATGACTAAGACCGCAGGAACCACCGCGTCGCGCACCCGTTCCCGGGCGTCACGGCTCCCCGCCGACGTCCGGACGGCCGTCGCGGCCGCGCTCGACAAGAAGGCCGACGATCTCGTCGTGCTCGATCTCCGCAAGGCCTCGGGCTTCAACGACTTCTTCGTGATTGCCACGGGGCAGAACGCGCGGCAGATTCACGCCGTGGCCGACGCGGTCCTCGAGAAGTTGAAGGCCGCCGGCGTGCGGCCCTCGCACGTGGAAGGGTACGAGCGGTCGGAATGGGTGCTCATCGACTGCTTCGACTTCATCGTCCACGTCTTCAGTCCGGAAGCGCGGACGTTCTACGGCCTGGAACGGCTGTGGGGCAGCGCCGAGCGGATTCCGGTCCACCCGCCGGCGCCGCGCGCGACCGCACGCAAGACGCCCCACGCCTGATTCCGGCGGCCGCCTCGGCGGCGGCTGACGCCCTCCGGCAGACCGCAGACGGTCTGCTGGCCGTCCTGCTGGCCCCGTCCTGTGCCTGCTGTTCGCGTCTGCTCGACGCTCCATCTCGTGGTCCCGTCTGCCCCGCCTGCTGGGCCGCCGTCCGGCTGATCACCCCGCCGATCTGCGATGGCTGCGGCGATCCGCTCCCGTCATGGCGGGCGATCAGCCGCGAGACCGCACGCTGCCCACGCTGCCGCCGTGCGGCCGGGGCCGTCGATCGCGGCCGGGCCGTCGGCGAGTATGCTGACGCGCTCCGCGTGATCATTCATGCGCTGAAGTACGGCGGCCGACGCAGCGTCGCACGCGGGCTGTCGGCGCTGATGCGCGCCCAGGGGAGCGACCTGCTGGCGGGAGCCGACTGCGTCGTGCCCGTGCCGCTGCACCGCCGCCGGCTGCGCGAGCGCGGGTTCAATCAGGCGGCGGATCTCGCCGCCGGCCTGGGCCTCCCGGTCAGGCCGCTGCTGCGACGCGTGCGCGCCACGCCCTCACAGGTGGAGTTGCCGGCTGCCAGGCGCCATGCGAACGTCCGAGACGCGTTCGCGGCGGTCGTGCCGTCGCGGGGCTGGCCGCCCTGGCGGCCGGCGGATGCCGGCGGATTGGAGGGTCTGTGCGTCGTCCTGGTGGACGATGTGAGCACGACCGGCGCGACGCTGGACGCCTGCGCGCGGGCGTTGAAAGCCGCCGGCGTGCGCGAGGTGCGTGCGCTCAGCGCCGCCCGAGTCGTAAGTCGACGGCCGTGACGATGTCGCGGCCGATGGCCGCGCGATCGCGCTCGCCGTCCAGCCGCAACCAGCCGCCGGCGGCGGCCTGGCGCAGGTAGCTCTCCCGCACGCGGGCCTGCAGGGCCAGGTCGCGTTCGTAGCGGTCGCGTCCGGTGGCCTTCCGGCGCACGGCCGTTTCCGGAGCGATATCGAGCAGGATGGTCAGGTCGGTCGGCGGCAGGAACCGCTGGATCTCGGCGAGCCAGGCCGCATCGAGCCCCTGCGCCTCGCCGTAGGCCACGCTCGATGCCACGTACCGATCGCAGATCAGGACGTCGCCGGCCTCGAGCCGCGCCTGCAGCTGGCCTTTCCGCTCGTAGCGGTTCGCGACGTAGAGCAGTTGCATCACATCGGGGCCGTAGTCGCGCTCGCCATGCAGCGCCCGCTGCAGCTCCTGACCGATGGCCGTCTCGTAGGCGGGGAACGAGGCGAGCCGTGCCGCCACGCCGCGCGCCGCGAGGTGATCCCGCAGCGATTCGGCCTGCGTCTGCTTGCCGCTCTGGTCGAGCCCCTCGAACGCGATGAGCAGTCCGGCCATCGCCTACTCTTCGAGCGCCAGCAGATCGTCGATCGTCTGCCGGCGCCGGATCACGTGCCACGTCCCGCCGTCCACCAGCACCTCGGCCGGCAGCGGCCGGCGCAGGTAGTTGGACGCCATGGCGAACCCGTACGCGCCCGTGTCGCGGATCGCCACCAGATCGTCGACCTCGAGCGGCGGCAGCGCGCGGTCGGACCCGACGACGTCGCTGCTCTCGCAGAGGGGCCCGACCACCTCGTGCAGCACGGGCGCCGCGTCGCGCGGCTGCAGGGGCTCGATGCGGTGGAATGCGCCGTAGAGGGCCGGCCGGATCAGCTCGGTCATGCCGGCGTCGAGGACCGCGAAGCGGCGCCCTCCGCTGCGCGTCTTCACGTCGACGACCCGCGCCAGCAGGATGCCGGCCGGGCCGATCAGGAACCGGCCGGGCTCGACCACGACGGGCAGACCGAGGGCCCGCATCGGCGGCAGCATCCTGGCGGCGTAGTCGGCCGGCGTGGGGACGGGCAGGCCGTCGTAGGAGATGCTGAAGCCGCCCCCGAGGTCGACGTACTCGAGGCGGGCGCCGCCGGCGATCAGCCGGCGGGCGGTGCCGGCCGCGATCTCCGCCGCGCGCCCGATCGGCGTCGTGTCGGTCACCTGCGACCCGACGTGGGAATGGATGGCGACCAGCGACAGGTGCGGCCACTGCGCCGCGGCGCCGAAGATCGCGACCGCCTCGTCGACCGGCACGCCGAACTTGTTTTCGTGCCGCCCGGTCGAGATGTGCGGATGGGTACCGGCGTCGATGTCGGGATTGATCCGGAGCGCGACGCGGGCGCGGGTGCCCAGCTGCCGCGCCAGCGCATCGATCCGCGTCAGCTCGCCGGCCGATTCGGCGTTGATGGCCTTCACGCCCAGCGTAATCGCCCGCTCGAGCTCGACGCGGGTCTTACCGACGCCCGTGAAGACGATCTGGGACGGCTCGAAGCCGGCGCGGAGGGCGACGTCGATCTCGCCCGCGGAGTTGGCGTCGGCGGCGGCCCCCAGGCCGCGCATCAGGCGGACCAGCGCCAGGGCCGAGTTCGCCTTCATGGCGTAGTGGATGGCGTGGGGGTGGGCGCCGAAGGCGGCATCCAGCGCCTGGTAGTTCGCGCGGATGGTCCCGGCGCTGTAGACGTACAGCGGGGTGCCGAGGTCGGCGGCCAGCGGGGCGAGCGGCACGCCGTCGCACGCGAGTTGATGGTCGTCCCGGTAGAACCCTGGCATGGTCGCTGGCTTCGGGCCTCGGGCTCCGGGGGCCTGTCGCCCGCAGCCTGTGACGGCGGCGGATGCCGCGTCTGGACATCTTATCCGATCCCCCGGCGGACCAGCGGTTTGACACTCCGAAAATCGCTTTGTTATGATGCGGGCACCCGCCGTTCCGTCATCCACTGCATGTCTGCTGATTCCCCGGCCACGCAGCCGACCAGCGTCGACGCCCTGATCCAGCGCTGTCTCAGCGGCGATCAGCTCGCGTGGGAGCAGATCGTCCGCCTGCACTGGCGGAAGGTCTTCAACGTGGCCTACAAGTTCGTCGGCAAGCACGACGAGGCCGAAGACCTGACCCAGGACATCTTCCTGAAGGTCTTCCGGTCGCTCGGCAGCTTCGACCGCCGGGCGAACTTCCAGACCTGGCTGATCAGCGTCAGCCGCAACCTGTGCATCGATCACTACCGGAGCGTCCGCAAGGAACGCGAGACGATGGACCGGGCGATGGATGCGTCCGAACTGTCGCCGGTGTCGAAGGAGAAGAGCCCCTACGCCACCGTCGAGCAGCAGGACCGCGTCGCGCTGCTGCGTCAGGCGCTCGAGGCGCTGCCGCCGACGCTCCGGACGGCGGTGGTGCTGCGGGACATCCAGGAGCTGTCGTACCAGGAGATCGCCGACCGGCTGCGGCTGCCGGAAGGCACGGTGAAATCCCGGATCAACCGCGGCCGCGGCGAGCTGGCCGCGCAGATCCGGCGCCTGCGGGCGGCCGCCGGCGACCTCGACGACGAGGCCGGCCCGGCCCGTTCCCGGAACCATGAAGCGGAGTGAGTCGATGAACCTGACCACCGAACAGCGCGGCGGTGTCGCCATCGTCCGGATCGGCGAGACGCGCCTGATGTACCCCCTGCTCTCCGAGTTCGCGTCGACCGTCAGCGGGCTGCTGGCGGCCGGCCAGCACCAGATCCTGATCGACCTGTCGACGGTCACCTACGTCGACAGCGCGACGATCGGCTGCTTCATGGATCTCTACCGGCAGACGAGCGCCGCCGGCGGCCGGCTGAAGCTGTCGGGGGTCCAGAAGCGCGTGGAGACGATGCTCAACCTGACCGGCGCGCAGAACTTCCTCGAGATTCACCACGACGAGCCTGAGGCCGTCCGGAGCTTCGGGAGCTAGTCATGCGGACCATCAAGACGACGACCGGCGCCGAGATTGCGCTCGACGGCGACCTGCTCGCGGTCATGGAAATCCTCTACCGGGAGGTGACCGCGCGGCAGGAGCTCGAGCGGTCCTTCGAGGACATGATCCGGGAGATCCAGCACCTCATCGGCCAGATGACCGACGAGGAGCGGCGGGCCTACCTGACGGAGAGCCTGTTCCTGAACACCGTGAAGTACGAGAACGACCGGCTGGAATCCTACATGCGGAAGCTGGCGCGCGAACCGAAGTCGTAGGGCGGGGGCGCGATCAGTTCGCCTTGATCGGCAGGGCGACCGGCACGCCCTCGGCCGTCTCGTCGACCGGGCTCTCCACCAGCCGCCAGCAGTCGGTCTCCTCGAGGATCTTGGCCGCAAACGCGGTGTGGAGCGCATGGCCCGCGCGCTGCGCGACCAGGTGCCCGATCACCGGGTAGCCGACGAGCGCGAGATCGCCGATGGCATCCAGGATCTTGTGGCGGACGAATTCGTCCTCGAACCGCAGCGCATTGTTCAGCACGCCCGTCTCACCCACCACCACCGCGTTGTCCAGCGAGCCGCCCAGCGCCAGGCCGTTCTGACGCAGCATCTCCACTTCCTTCAGGAAGGTGAAGGTCCGGGCGGGCGCGATCTCCTCGATGAACGACTCCTCGGAGACGCGGATCGTGCGCGACTGGTGGCGCAGCATCGGATGGTCGTAGCTGATGCTGTAGGTGACCTTGAAGTGATCCGACGGGTACAGCGCAATCCGCTTGTCGCCGCGCGACAGCGAGATCGGCCGGATCACCTTCAGGTAGCGCCGCGACGCAGCCTGCCGCTTCACCCCGGCCTCGTGAATGAGGTAGATGAACGGGGCGGCGCTGCCGTCCATGATGGGGACTTCCGGGTAGTTCAGCTCGACAATGACGTTGTCGATCCCCACGCTGACCAGCGCGGCGAGCAGGTGCTCGACCGTCTCGACCGAGGCCCGGTCGCGGGCCAGGCCGGTCGCGTACCGGATCTGAGCCAGGTTGTCGATGGTCGCGGGGACTTCGAGCCCGTCCAGATCGGTCCGGCGGAACCGGATGCCGAAATCGGGAGGCGCGGGCTTGAGTGAGAGCGTCACCTTGTTGCCGGAATGAAGACCGATTCCGGCACACGACATCTGCCGACGGAGGGTCCGCTGTGCGTCCATTAACCTCTCTGCACCTGACGGGCGTCAGTACGTGTCTGGGAGGAGAGCAAAGAGGGTGCCCTCAGCAGCCCGGCCGCAGACATCAGCGGCAACTTGTTCTCAAAAAAGCACTTATGGAGCATGTGCCAGAGGACTCTCGCTCGCTCCGGACCCCACGGTCTTCCCGGGCATCAGGCAGAACCTGCCAATGTCCGGGTAATCTTACCATAAGCGTTATCGGCCAGGAGGACTTCCTTCTGCACTGGATTTGCCCAGAATCCCCTCCAGAAACCGTCCCGTGCTGGACCGGGCGGCCCGGGCGACCTCCTCGGGCGTCCCCCGGGCCACGACCCGGCCGCCCCCGGCCCCGCCCTCCGGTCCCAGATCGATCACATAGTCGGCCGACTTGATGACGTCGAGATTGTGCTCGATGACGACGATGGTGTTGCCCTGGTCGACCAGCTTCTGCAGGACGTCGAGCAGCTTCTTCGTGTCCTCGAAATGCAGGCCGGTCGTCGGTTCGTCGAGGATGTAGAGCGTGCGGCCGGTGCCGCGCTTGGAGAGCTCCTTGGCCAGCTTCACGCGCTGCGCCTCGCCGCCGCTCAGCGTCGTGGCCGACTGCCCCAGCTCGATGTAGCCCAGGCCCACCTCCTGGAGCGTCCGCAGCTTGTTGGCGATCGGCGGGAAGTTCTCGAGCAGGGGCAGCGCCCGATCGACCGTCAGGTCGAGCACGTCGGCGATCGACTTGCCGCGATACCGGATGGCCAGCGTCTCGTGGTTGTAGCGGCGGCCCTTGCACTCCTCGCACGTCACGTAGACGTCGGGCAGGAAGTGCATCTCGATGGCGATGACGCCGTCGCCCTGGCAGGTCTCGCAGCGGCCGCCCTTCACGTTGAACGAGAAGCGCCCGGGCCTGAAGCCGCGCGCCTTCGCCTCGGGGAGCATCGCGAACAGGTCGCGGATGAAGGTGAACAGGCCCGTGTAGGTGGCGGGGTTCGACCGCGGGGTCCGCCCGATCGGCGATTGATCGATTTCGATGACCTTGTCGATGAGCTCGACGCCGTCGATCCGATCGTGCGGGCCGGGCTCGGCCGCCGCCCCGTACAGGGTGCGCGCGAGCGAGCGGTACAGGATGTCGTTGACCAGCGTCGACTTGCCCGAGCCGCTGACACCGGTGACCGCCGTGAACGTGCCGAGCGGAATCGCCACGTCGATCTGCTTCAGGTTGTTGGCCCGCGCGCCACGGATGACCAGCTCGCCGCGCAACGAGGGCCGCCGGCCGCGCGGCACCGGAATGTCGCGCTCGCCGCGCAGGTAGGCGCCCGTCAGCGACCCGGTGCCGTCCTCGAGCAGCACGGCCGGCGTCCCCTGGAAGATGACCCGCCCGCCGTGCTCGCCCGCCCCGGGCCCGAGGTCGATCAGATAGTCCGCCTGCCGGATCGTCTCCTCGTCGTGCTCCACGACGATCACCGTGTTGCCCAGGTCGCGGAGCCGGGCGAGCGTGCCGAGCAGCTTCAGGTTGTCGCGCTGGTGCAGCCCGATCGACGGCTCGTCGAGGACGTAGAGCACGCCGGTGAGGTTGGCGCCGATCTGCGTCGCCAGCCGGATCCGCTGCCCCTCGCCGCCCGACAGCGTCGCCGCGCTGCGGCCCAGGGTGAGGTACCCCACGCCGACGTCGTTCAGGAACCGCAGGCGATCGCGGATCTCGCGCAGGATGCGATCGGCGATGATCGCCTCCCGCCCGGTCAGCTCGAACGCCTCGAAGGCCTCGAGGGCTTCGCTGATCGGCAGGTGGACGTACTCGGCGATCGTCCGCCCCTTCACGCGGACGGCGAGGCTCTCGGGCTTCAGCCGCTCGCCGCGGCAGGCCGGACAGGGGCGCAGGGCCCGGTACGCGTCGAGCTCCTCCTGCTCGGCCCAGCTCCCGTCTTCGAACCGCCGCCGCAGGTTCGGGATGATTCCCTCGAAGTCGCGGCCCCAGGGATCCGGCTTGCGGCTGCCGGCCGGCCCGCTGCGGCGCGCCGAGGCGGGAGGCCCGTGCAGCAGCAGTTCGCGCTGCCTGCGCGGCAGCCGACCGAAGGGCGTCGCCAGGTCGATGCCGAACTGCCGGCTCAGGCCCGCGAGCGCCTCGCGCACCAGCTTCCGATCGCCGCGCGCCCAGGGGGCGATCGCGCCGTCGGCCAGCGACTTCGTCTCGTCGGGCACGATCCGGGCCGGATCGAAGTCGTAGGTCGCCCCGAGTCCCTGGCAGTCGGGGCAGGCACCGTGCGGTGAGTTGAAGGAGAAGGCGCGCGGCGACATCTCGGGGATGCTGATGCCGCAGTGCACGCAGGCCAGCCGGCGCGAGAACAACCGGTCGCCCCCGTCGAGCGAGTTGATGACGACCACGTCGTCGGCGAGGCCGAGCGCGATCTCGACCGAGTCCATCAGCCGCCGCTCGAGGCTCCCCTTCACGATCAGCCGGTCGACCACGACCTCGATCGTGTGGTTGCGCCGCCGATCGAGCCGGATGTCGTCCTCGAGCGAGCGGAACTGGCCGTCGATGCGGGCCTTGGTGAAGCCGCGCGTCCGGAGCGCCTGCAGTTCCTTCTTGAACTCGCCCTTCCGCCCGCGCACGATCGGCGCCAGCACGTTGATCCGCTCGTCCTGCGGATAGAGCATCACCATGTCCACGATCCGCTCGAGCGACTGGGAGGCGATCTCGCGGCCGCACTGCGGGCAGTGGGGCACGCCGATGTTCGCGAACAGCAGGCGCAGGTAGTCGTAGATCTCGGTGACGGTCCCCACCGTAGAGCGGGGATTCGAGCCGGTGGTCTTCTGCTCGATGGAGATCGCCGGCGAGAGTCCGTCGATCAGGTCGACGTCCGGCTTCTCCATCTGCTCGAGGAACTGCCGGGCGTACGCCGACAGCGACTCGACGTACCGCCGCTGTCCCTCGGCGTAGATCGTGTCGAAGGCCAGCGACGACTTCCCCGATCCGGACAGCCCGGTGATGACCGTCAGACGGTTCCGGGGGATGTCGACGTCGATATCGCGGAGGTTGTGGACGCGGGCGCCTCGTACGGCAATCCAGTCGTGCGCCATCGGCTGTGGGTTCCGGCCCGTCCGGCCGGAACGGCAGCCCTGGCGGCGTACGGCGGCACGCCGGACAGGGTCCCCTCCGTCGGTCGGGCCCGTTGACGAATGGGCAAAGAAGCCATGTTACCACGAGGGACGGACGGGGCCGCCTCGTGCCGGCGAACGGCCCGCCTAGACGATGCCGTCGGCCCGGAGACGCTGCCGACGCGCCTGGTCGAGGCCCGCGTCGGCCAGCACGGCGTCGGTGTCGGCGCCCAGCGCGGGGGCCGGCTGCACCGGCACGCGCAGCGCGTGCGAGGGGTCCCCCGGGGTCGCGAAGACGATCGGCATCCGGATGAAGCGGGTGCCGTCCTGCTCGACCACGGCGCCCCGCGCGCGCAGGTGGGGATCCTCCAGCGCCTCCGGGACGCCGTTGACGGGCGTCAGGCAGATGTCGACGTCGCGGAAGCGGTCGAGCCACTCCTGGCGCGTGGCGCGGCCGAAGATCGCCGCGACCTCGTCGCGCACCCGCGCCTGCACGTCGCCGCCTGCCGCCTGCAGGGGAATCAGGTCGGGACGCCCGACGCGCTCGCAGAAGACCCTCCAGAACTTGGTCTCGAGCGCCCCCAGCGCGACGAAGCGATCGTCGGCCGTCCGGTAGATGTTGTAGCAGGCCTCGCGGCCGGTAATGGGCAGCTCGGCGGGATCGTCGCCGCTGCCGTCGACGAGCCAGCGGGCCGCCGGGAACAGCAGCCACGACAGCGCCGCCTCGTGGATCGGCACGTCGATCGTGCTCCCCTCGCCGGTCCGCTCGCGGGCGAACAGCCCCGCCAGCATCGCAGAGGTGGCGCTCAGCGCGGCACCGATGTCGGCCAGCAGCATGCGGGGAACCCGCGGCGCCCGGACGTCCTGCTCGTCGACGCCGAACAGCCCCGCCAGCGCGACGTAGTTGACGTCGTGGGCCGGCCGCTCGGTGTACGGGCCGTACTGGCCAAATCCGGTGATCGAACAGCAGACGAGCCGCGGGTGGCGGGCGCGGAGCGTGGCGGCGTCCACGCCGAGCCGCCGGGCCGTCTGCGGACGGAAGCTCTCGACGAGGATGTCGCTGCGCGCGACGAGCGCATCGAGCACCGCGGCCGACTGGGGCGACCGCAGGTTCAGCGTGACGCTGCGCTTGTTCCGGTTGAGCACCCGGAAGTAGACGCTCGTGCCGTCGACGCGCGGCGGGAAGTCGCGGGCCGGGTCGCCGCCGGCCGGGTCCTCGACCTTGATCACCTCCGCGCCGAGCTCGGCCAGCATCAGCGTCGCATAGGCGCCGGGCAGCAGGCGCGTCAGGTCGAGGACGCGGACGCCCTCGAGGGGCCTACGCGGCGCCATCGGCCGCGGCGTCTCCCTTCCGGAGCGCGCTGTGGTGAATGCCGTACAGGTAGTAGATCACCAGGCCGACGACCAGCCAGACGACGAACCGGATCCAGGTGATGACCGGCAGCTCCAGCATCAGGTACCCGCACATCGCCACCGAGAGCAGGGGCACCAGCGGCACCAGCGGCGTGCGGAACGGCCGCGGCTGATCGGGATTGGTCCGGCGCAGCACGATGATCCCGATCGAGACCAGCGCGAAGGCGAACAGCGTGCCGATGTTGGTCAGCTCGACGACCTCGTTGATGTTCGAGATCGACGCGAACGCCGCGACGAACACGCCCGTCAGGATCGTCGTGACGTGGGGCGTCCGGTACTTCGGGTGGACGCGGGCCGCCCAGGGCGGCAGCAGGCCGTCGCGCGCCATCGAGAAGAAGATCCGGGGCTGCCCGAGCTGGAACACGACGAGCACGGACGTCGTCGCGAACACCGCGCCCAGCGAGACGATGCCCGCCGCCCAGTTCATGCCGATCCCCGAGAAGGCCGTGGCCAGCGGCTCCGCCGTGTCGAGGAACCTGTAGTTCAGCAGCCCCGTCAGCACGATGGCGACGACGATGTAGATGACGGTGCAGACGACGAGGCTGGCGATCATCGCAATCGGCATGTCCTTCTGCGGATTGCGGGCCTCCTCGGCCGCCGTCGACACGGCGTCGAAGCCGATGTACGCGAAGAAGATGATGGCGGCCGCGTTCGAGATGCCGCGGAACCCGTTCGGCGCGAAGGGATGCCAGTTCGCCGGCTTCACGTACATCGCGCCGACGATGACGAAGAAGGCGATGATGACGAGCTTCAGCGCGACCATCGCCGAGTTCAGCCAGGCGCTCTCGCGGATGCCGCGCACGAGCACCCAGGTGATGAGCGCCACGATCGAGAAGGCCGGCAGGTCGAAGACCACCGGCAGGCCGCCGACCCGCGGCGCGGAGAGGTACGCCTGATACGCGTGGAGGACGACCGGGCGGAGCGTCGAGACGTCGACGTGCGCCGCCTGCGCCGCGTGCACCTGTTCGGAGGCCTGGATCGCCGACCGGAAGTCCATCCCCAGCCAGGCCGGCCACGTGATCCCCAGGCCGCGCAACAGTTCCTGGAAGTAGCCCGACCACGACACCGCCACGGCGACGTTGCCGATCGCGTACTCGAGGATGAGATCCCAGCCGATGATCCACGCGATCAGCTCGCCGAGCGTGGCATACGCGTAGGTGTAGGCCGAGCCGGCCACCGGCACCATCGCGGCGAACTCGGCGTAGCACAACGCCGCGAAGCCGCAGGCGATCGCCGTCAGCACGAACGACAGCGCCACGGCCGGGCCGGCGCCGATGTGCTCGCCGCCGCCGGCGGCCGCGGTTCCGACGGTCGAGAAGATGCCGGCGCCGATGATGGCGCCAATCCCCAGCGCCGTCAGCTGGACGGGCCCGAGCGACCGCTTGAGGGTGTGCCCCGGCTCCTCGGTCTCGCTGACCAGCTGGGTGAGGGTCTTCGTCTTGAACAACTGGGACATCAGTCGCCCTTTCGTCACTCAGGTGGGGCTCCGCCCCACACTCCGGCTCGGTGCACTCGCTCGCCTCGCGCGGCTCGCCCCGTTCCGCTCGCGCCCTTCGACGAGCGCATGGCGCGGCGGGCCTGCGTATTCTACTTGCTGGAGCGGAGGATCGACAGGGGCCGTCAGGGCCGCGCGCGCAGCCCGTCGGGCAGGCGCCAGGCCGTGTCGTTCGAGGCGACGATCAGGCCTCCCTGCGGCTCGAACGCCACCCCGACCATGCCGGGCCCGGTCAGCACGCGCTCGGGCGCCGCATCCGGCCGGACGCGGCACAGGCCGCTGTCGCCGGCGAGTGCCTCGACGACGTAGAGATCGCCCGCGGCGTCGAAGGCCAGCCCCTGCGGCCGGCCGAAGCCGGTCGCGAAGCGGTCGACCGTGCCGTTCGGCGCGATCCGGTAGACGACGTCGCAGGCGCTGAGCGTCGGCGCGGTGGCGTAGACCGCGCCGTCCGGCCCGGCGGCGAGATGGAACGCCGCGACGCTCGGCGGCAGCGTCGCGAACGGCCGGGCGTCGCCGGTCGACCCCACCGCGAAGACCGTGCCCGCACGATCGCCGACGAACAGCGTGCCGTCGGCCCCGAACGCGAGGCCGCACGCAATGCCCAGATCGCCCACGAGCGGCTCCACGTCGCCGGCAGCCGACACGCGGTAGACCGTGCCGTCGAACCGGCTCGACACGTGGAGCACGCCGTGACGGTCGAAGGCGAGCGACGTCGGGTTCACGATGCCCGTGGCGAACGGCTCGCGCGTCCCGCCCGGCCGCACCCGGAAGATCGACACCGGCACCCGTTCGCCGCGCGTCCCGCTGTAGGTGACGTACAGATTGCCGTCGGCATCCACCGCAGGATTGTCGACCTGGTGGATGCCGGTCGCCACCGTCGTCCCGACGTCGACGAACACCGTCCCGCCGGCGACGCCGCCGATCCGGATCGGCAGCCGGCCGCCCTCGACGTCGGGAGGGACGATGACCCCGAGCTGCGTCGGCGACGCACAGACGACCCGCGCCGCGCGATCCCCGATGCGCACCTCGGGCAGCCGTTCGGCCGTCACCGGAAGGTTGCTGCCGAGAATGTCCAGGCGGCCGCCGGGAATCACCCGGAGCGGCCGGATCGCGGACACGGCTGGAGGCGGTACTGCTGGCATAAGCGGATGGCGGGCCCCGGCCCGGCGCGCGGCAGCGGGGCGGCGGGCGGCAGCGGGACGAGGGCTAGGTCTCGTCGAGCTCGACGTTCCAGTACAGATAGTCGCGCCAGCTCTCCGGTGCGTTCCGGAGCCCGATCGTAATCCGGACCGCAGGAGCCGAATCGGGCCGCCTCGGGTGACGGACGAGGTGCATCGACGCCTCGGCCGGTGTCCGTCCCCCCTTCCGCCGGTTGCAGCCGACACAGCAGGTGACGATGTTCTCCCAGTCCTTCCGGCCGCCCTGGGCGACCGGCACGACATGGTCGAAGGTCAGCTCGCCCGTCGGGCACTGACGCCCGCAGTACTGGCAGGTGTGATTGTCGCGCGCGTAGATGTTGGCGCGCGAGAACGGCACGTAGTCGAAGCGGCGCTTGATCCGGATGTACCGGAGCAGACGGATAACCGAGGGGAGCTTGAAGCTGAACGAGACCGCGTGCACTTCCCGGTCGTAGACCGAGACGATTTCCACCTTACCCTGGCACCACAGGGTGATGGCCTTCTGCCAGTGGACGACCTTCAGCGGCTCGTACGAGGCGTTCAGGAGGAGCGTCTGCTCCATGTCCCAGAATTCTGCCCGATGCCAATCGGGGGTGTCAAGTTACAGGCATGTGATAAAGCCAGCGATTACATCGGCTTAGGGCATTCCGGCGTTCGCGCTGTCGCCTCGGACACCCACCGCCGATACGATAGGACGTGACCGCTCGCTCCGTCCTCCTGCTCGCCGGACTCGCGGCCTTCTCGGGCGGGTGTGCCAGCACCACCGCATCGCGGGCACCGCTGCCCTATCCCGGCTCGGCGGGCCCCGTCGCGGCGGCCCCGCTGCCTGCACCGGGACCGGCCGTCACGCCCGCCGTGCCGCTCGGCCCCCCGCCGGATGGCCACGATATCGCGGAGGCTGCGCTCCGCCAGGAGGGACGCCCCTATCGGCTCGGCGGCGAGACGCCGGCGGGGTTCGATTGCAGCGGTCTGGTGCAGTACGTCTTCGCCGAGTACGGGCTGGAGCTGCCGCGGGAGGTGCGGGATCAGTACCGGGTCGGCCGGGCGGTCGCCCGCCGGGCGATCCGCCCGGGCGATCTGCTCTTCTTTCACACGACGTCGCGCGGGCCGTCGCACGTGGGCATTGCGATTGGCGGTGGCCGCTTCGTGCACGCGCCGAATGCGCGCGGCACCGTGCGCGTTTCGGCGCTCGGCGCCCCGTACTGGAGCCGGCGGTTCATCGGCGCACGCCGGATCGATCTGCGGGACGCCGTGCCGGCGAGCGGGACGGCCGCCCCGCCTTCTTCCTCACCCCGGCACATCCCCTGAACCTCTGCCGGTCAGGCGGCCTGGTGCTCGTGCCGCACGGGCGTGAACCGGCCGCGAAGCGGCCGCGCAGCCTGGGCCGTGAAGCGCCGGAGCCGCAGATCGGCCTCGGTGTAGCGCGTGCGCGCCGGCCGGACCCGCAACCGCTCGAGGGCAACCTCTTCCGCCTCGCCGGGCACGGCCGGCTGCGGCGAGAGCGGCTCGACGTACCGCTGCGGGTACGACGGAAAGGTGCGGAACGTCGTGCCCACGACGCCGCCGTAGCGCGCCTCGAGCTGACGGAAGTCGTCGCGGAGGAACTCGTAGACGGCCGGGTCTGGGCCGCTCGCGAGGTACTGATGCACCATCTGCACGACCTCCTGGAAGAACCCCGGCGAGTGCATGCGCGCGGAGTACTCGCCGTCGGCGCGCGTCACGCGACGGATGCCGGGCTCCTCGGGATCGATGTGATACAGCTCGTGCACGATGGTGTCGAGCTTGGCCACCCACGGCTCGCTGTCGTGATAGAACTCGCGCTTGTAGGAGCGCAGGAGCGACTGATCGCAGAACCGCGGCAGCGTGAACGAGAGCAGGTACTTGATCTCGTGACCGGCGATCGACACCGACGGCGACTTGGTGACGAACCACTCGGAACGGCGCGTGAGCCGGCCCGACTCGCGGTCGCGCCAGAAGTAGTAGCCCGGCTCGCTCGGCGGCAGGTTCAGGGAATGGCAGGTGGCATACGGTCCATCGGCGCCGGTGCGGCCGAGCCGCGCGAAGACCAGGACGTCGGCCGGCTGGATGAAACTCAACGCGGGGACGCGCAGGACGATGTCACGGATCAGCTGCGAGATGTGATCAGTGTAGTGAATCATGGCGTCAACACACACAGACACTGCGCGCACCACGGGCCGCGCCGTGACTGTACCCGTCGAATTGTCAGCAGGTCGTGAGCCGGACCTTGTACCCACTATAGCAGCTGGCGCCGCCGGAGCAAGCGCCGCCGTGCGCGGGAAATGTATGGATGAGCTTCGCGCCGCCAGGTCGCCCGGAGCGGCCCGCCGTTACGACTCGGGCGGCTCCATCGCCCCCATGCGGCGGAGGATCAGCCGCTGGCGCCGCAGCAGGCGCGGCGGCGGGTGGGCGGGATTGTAGCGGCGCGGGTTGATGATCGCCCCGGCCAGCAGCGCGGCCTCGTCCGGCGTGAGCGCGGACGCCGGCTTGTGGAAGTAGGTCTCGGCCGCCGCCTCGGCGCCGTAGATCCCGTCCCCCCACTCGATCACGTTCAGATAGAGCTCGAAGATGCGACGCTTGGTCAGCGTGGCTTCGAGCCGCCGCGCGAGAATCAGCTCCTCGAACTTCCGCACCGGGTTGCGCGACGGCGACAGGTAGAGGTTCTTGGCCAGCTGCTGCGTGATCGTGCTCGCGCCGCGCACCATCCGCCCGCGCTCGAGGTCCTCGGTGAGCGCCTCGCGCATCTGCGTCACGTCGACGCCTTCGTGCTGCCAGAAGGCGTCGTCCTCGGCCACGAGGACCGCGCGCTTCAGATCCGACGCGATGTGCGCGTAGCCGACCCAGCGCTGGCGGCGGCGCGGCGTCTCGCCCCTGGCACGCGCCTGTTCGGCGCGCAGGCGCATGAACGCCGTCTCCACCGGGTTCGCCGTCCGCAGCGGCCGCACGTCGGGCAGCGTCAGGTAGGCGTACGCGAGGCAGGCGAACCCGATGACGGCGGCCGCGGCGATCGCACGTCCGAGCTGGCGCATGGGGAGATTATAGGGGACCGTCGCGCGCGTCAGTGGACCATCGGCCGCGCGCGCTGCGCGGTGGCCAGCGCTTCGGCCCGGCCGATGCCGTTGGCGAGATCGCGGATGTCGGCCGGGGCCACGTAGCGGGTCATGGCGAGCGCCTGGAGCGCCCGCAGCGCCGCCCGTGCCGCCTCGATCCGTCCGGTCTTCGCACAGGCGTCGCCAAGCGCCCCGAGATACACGGCGTCGTCCGGCGCGATGGTGGAGGCGCGGGTGAAGTCGGCGATCGCCGCGTCGAAGCGGGCGTGCCGCTCGGCGATCCGGCCACGGCCGTAGTAGGCGAAGGCGTACGCCGGATCGAGCGTCAAGGCCGCCTCGAATGCGGCGGCCGCCCGCTCGTCGTCCCCGCTGCCGTACCAGGCCCAGCCCTGCGCCGCGGGCAGGCCGGCCGCGCGCGGGTCGAAGGCCATCGCACGTCCCAGCTGCTCGAGCGCTTCGCCGGTCCGGCCGAGCGCCATCAGCAGCCGCGCGTCGCGGGCGCGGGCCTGCACGTTGCTCGGATCCAGGTTGATGGCCCGGCGCAGTTCGCTCGCGGCCTTCGGGTCGTGCGGGTCGGTCAGCGCGAGCACCTCCCCCAGGGCGGCGTGCGCGCCGGACAGACTCGGATCCAGCGCCACGGCGCGCCGGGCCGCCTGTCCCGCGCGATCGAGCGCCGACGCCGGCGCGTCGAGCAGGCGGGCCCGCCGGGCGAGATGGGTCTCGGCCAGGCCGACCCAGGCCTGCGCGTAGTCGGGATCGTCGCGCGTCGCCTCGTCGAACGCCTCGGCCGCCCGCGCCAGGTCGTCCGGGGTTCCACCCGACCGCGCCACCTCACCGCGCAGGCAGGCGTCGTACGCGGGGCCGCTGCCCGTCGCCAGATGTGCGAGCGCCAGGTTCGGACGCGGCACGAGCCGCGCCGCCACCACCCGCGACACCTCCTGGGCGACGTCGCGCTGCATCGCGGCCAGGTCCGTCCGGTCGCGCTCGAAGCGGTCGCTCCAGAGCGTGCGGGTCCCGCGCACCTGCACGAGCGCCGCGGTCACCAGCGCGCGCGGTCCGTTCACCCGCACGCTGCCTTCGAGCACCCAGTCGACCCCCAGATCACGCCCGATCTGCCCGATCGGGGCCGCCGTCCCGCGATAGGCCCTGGCGGTCGTCGGGCCGATCACCCCGAGCGCCTGCGGATACATCCGGCCGAGCTGGACGCGGAGCGCCTCGGTGAAGCCGTCGCTGACGTAGGAGAGACCGGGTGCGGGACTGAGATCCTGAAAGGGACGCACCAGCAGGAAGGCACGCCGGACCGGCGCGCCGATCCGCGACGCCGGAGGGTTGCGGGTGAGCGGCCGGTCACGCCACCATGCATCGCCGAGGGCGATCAGGGCGAGCGTCGCGGCCACGATGGCCAGCACCGGTATCCGGCGGCGCCCGCCGCTTGTCCTCCGCCCGCCGTCTTCCACGCGTGCGTCCCCCTCCGCGCCGTCACGGGCCGCGGCGAGCCGTCACGGCACCCGCCGGCTATCCGATGACGACGATCTTGATCTGCTCGCCGGCTCGCGGTTCGTCGGCGGCCGCATGGTCGTTCATGATCGCCAGCGTGGAGGGCGGCACGATGCCCGCGCCGGGTCCGCCGGCAATCGACGCCCAGCTGTCGCCGGGTCGCACGGTGTACAGGCGGATCCGGTTCGGCTGAATCCGCGCCGCCTCCTCTGCCGTGAGCCGCTCGAACGAGTGGATGCTGCGGTCGAACGTCTCGATGGACGCGGCGAAGGCGTCGGGCGCGGCGAATCCCGCGAGGAGGTAGACGGCGTCGCCGTTCCGGACGTAGGCGGCCCGCATCCGGGTCGTGCCGAAGTTCTGGAGCGACCCGTTGTAGGTGCCGAGGTACGCCGGCAGCCCGTTGATCGTGGTGGCCGCCCCGTCGACTTCACGGAACCCCGCGCCGCGCATGCTGCGCGCGGCGATTGCATCCAGGTCGCCGGCCCCCGCCCGATCGACGGCCTGCAGGAAGACGTACCGGTCGGCGTCCGGCGCCTTGGCGACCACCTGCTGCGTGCCGTTCTGCACCGGCCAGCCGTCCGGGAAGCGCACAGTGAAGCGGAGTGCCGGGTGCAGGAACGCGCTGCCCCGCACGATCCCTTCCTTCGGATTGTCGCCGTAGACGATCCCGTCCACCCGCTGCAGGTATGGCGACCGGTCGACGGTCCACCGGCGTCCGGGGTTCGCCTGCTCGACGTCCTGGACGACGCCGTGCACCTTCTGCACGCGGTCGGCCGGCTGCGGATGCGTCTGCAGCCAGTTCGGCACGCCGCGGTCGTCGGTGGCGTCCTGAATCCGCCCGAGCGTGGTCAGCAGCTCCGGCACGCCGGTCGGATCCCATCCCGCGCGCGAGGCATAGCGGACGCCCAGCTGATCGGCCTGCAGCTCGTCGTCGCGGCTGTACTTGAGGAACAGGAGGCCGAGCGCGCTCGAGGCCGCATCCACGAAGGGGCGGGTCTGCGGCACGAAGATGCTGCCGAGGACGAGGCCGAGCTGCGTGCCGGCCGAGCGCGTGTACTGCTGGGCGGCGTGGCGGGCGGTCACGTGGCCGATCTCGTGCCCGAGCACGCCGGCGAGCTGCGCCTCGCTGTCGAGGTACGGCAGGATGCCGCGCGTGATGTAGATGAAGCCGCCGGGCAGGGCGAACGCGTTCACGGCGGGCACGTCGAGCACGGTGAAGTGCCAGGGCAGGCCCGGGCGCTCGGAAACGCGCGCCAGCTGCATCCCGATGCGTTCGACGTACTGCTGCAGGGCCGGGTCGTCGTAGACGCCCATCGCCTTGCGCACTTCGACGTCGTTCTGCTGGCCGATCTGGATCTCCTGCTCCTCGCTCATGAGCGAGAACTGCCGCTGGCCGGTGGCCGGGTTGGTGGCGCAGCCGGTCGCGGGCAGCGACCCGAGCAGGGCGAGCACGACGGGTATCAGCAGGCGGAGTCCGGCGCGACGCATGATTGTCGCCTCCCCTCCCGGGCCGTCAGTTCGCCATCGCCGCCACGGCGGCGGCCGTGCCGGCCCCCGGCGGCACCTTCACACCCTGCGCGCGGAGCGCCCGTTCGAGCGCGCCGAGGAACAGCAGGATGAGGTGCGGCGCCGAGCTGGCGCCCATCAGACCGACACGCCAGATCCGGCCGGCCAGCGGACCGAGCCCGGATCCGATCTCCATCTGGAACTCCGTCAGCAGCAGCTTCCGGACGGCGGCCTCGTCGACGCCCGCAGGCACCGTCACGGCGTTCAGCGTCCACAGCCGCTCGCCTGCCGGCGGCAGCACCGAGAGGCCCATCGCCTCGAGGCCGGCCAGCAGAATGCGGTGGTGGCGCTCGTGCCGAGCCCACCGCGCCTGCAGCCCTTCTTCGTCGACGGCCGCCAGGGCCTCGTGCAGCGCATAGACGAGGGTCGAGGACATCGTGTGGTGGTACTTGCGGCGCACCCAGTAGTCCTCGAGCAGCGCGAGGTCGAAGTAGAAGCTGCGCGACTTCACCGCGCGCGCCCGCGCCTCCGGCGTGAACACCACCGGGGCCAGCCCGGATGGCGCGCTCAGGCACTTCTGCGAGCAGCTGTAGACCGCCCCCAGGCCCCACGGCCCGACCTCGAGCGGGTGGCCGCCGAACGACGTGACGGCGTCGACGATGGTGACCGCGCCCTGCTCGCGGGCGACGGCCGCCAGCGCCTCGACCGGGTTCAGCACGCCGGTCGACGTCTCGGCGTGCACCATGGCGACCACGTCGGCCGGTTGCGTCTTCAGCGCGGCGCGCACCGCGGCGGGATCGCACGCGCGCCCCCACTCGACGTCGGTGCGCGTCACCGTGGCACCGTAGCGATCGAGCATCTGCGCCAGCCGTTCACCGAAGTACCCGGTGACGACCACGTGCGCCCGGGTGCCGGGCTGCACGAGGTTCGCGACGGCGGTCTCCATGCCGGAGGTGCCGGTGCCGGAGACAGCCAGGGCGAACGAGCCTTCCGGCGCGCGGAACAGCCGCACCAGCCGCTCGCGCACGTCGTCGAGCAGCGCCACCATCTGCGGGTCGAGATGACTGACGACCGGCGCCGCCAGGGCCCGCATGACGCGGGGCGACGCGAGGCTGGGGCCGGGGCCGAGGAGGATCCGTTCGGTCTGCGGTAGGGAAGCCATGCGTATCCGTCAGGAAGAAAGGGCCACTTCTTGGAACGCGCCGAGCTGCTGGCGCAACGTTTCGATCGCCGCCGCCGGCGCGGGCTGCAGCGGCGGCCGCGGCGCGCCGGTCCGGTAGCCGGCCAGGTTCAGGGCCGCCTTGAGGCCCGGCACGCCGAAGCCGCTCGTCACCGAACGGGCGAGCGGCGTGATCTGCCGCTGCAGGGCGAGTGCCTCCGCGTGCCGCCCGGCGCCGGTCAGCTCGTAGAGCCGGACGCATTCCTCGGGGATGACGCACGCCGCCGCGACGATGCCGCCCGAGGCGCCAAGGCACAAGCTCGCGTACAGGGTCGGCGCCGCCCCGACGAGCACGCTGAAGTCGTCCGGCGTGAGCGACACGAGATCGGCAACCTGCGCCATGTCTCCGCCCGATTCCTTCACCCCGATGATGTTCGGATGCTCCGCCAGCCGCGCCACGGTGGCGGGCAGCAGGTTCACGCCGGTGGCCGCCATGAAGTTGTACAGGAGCACCGGCACCGGTGACGCGTCCGCCACCGCCATGTAGTGGCGCACGAAGGCGTCGGGCGTCATCTGTCCCTTGAAGAACGACGGGGTCCGGACCAGCACCACGTCGGCACCCGCCTTCCCCGCGCGCCGAGCCGCCGCCACGGCGCCCCGGGTGGACTCACGCCCCGTGCCGGCCACGAGCAGCCGGTCGCGCGGAATCCGCTCGCGCGCGGCGGCGACGATCCGCTCCGACTCGTCCTCGTCGATGAGGCCAGCCTCGCCGTTGGTGCCGAGCACCACGATGCCGGCCAGCCCCGTCTTCATCCAGCGATCGACATTGAAGCGGAGCGCTTCGTAGTCGACCTCGTCGGTCGCGGGGTCGAACGGCGTCGGTATCGGGGGCATGACACCCTGGATCTTCATGGCAGGCTCCGCGTGAGGGCTCCGCAGGACGCAACCGGCCCGGAATGGGACGCGGGCACCCTGCTCGTCTGCAACGTACTAACCGGGTGGCGGAATGTCAACGGACCGCCACGCGCGGCTTCCGGCCGCCGCCGCCCGCCGCCCGCGCGGCCACCGCTCAGGCCGCCGGC
>JAGWRA010000015.1 GCA_028876655.1 Acidobacteriota bacterium
CGCCGGCGGCGTGCCGGCGGCCGTCGCGGCCGCCTGCTGGGCCGCGGTCGGCAGCGGCGGGGGCTCGTTGGCCCGCGCGCCCGCGATGCCGCCCTGCAACGCCCCGCCACGCGCGTCGGTCGTCACCTGCCGGCTGCGCACGACCGAGTTCGGATCCCAGTGCTCGTCGGTCTCCTCCGAACTCGACGGGTTCAGCGTCGCCGAGACGTTCACGCGGACCTTGCCGATCCCGACGACCGGCTCCAGCAGCCGCACCACGCGGGTCGACAGGTCGTGCTCGATCTGCCGCTGCTCGTCGAGCCGCGGCCCGGCCACCTCGTCGTCGTTGGACTGATTCAGCTGCCGCCCGTAGCTGTCGAGGATGACCACCCCGTCCGGCTTGAGCCCCTCGACGGCCGCCGCCACCATGTTGGCGATGCCGTTGACGGTCGCCTGGCCGATGTCGCCCCGGCGCCGCAGCTTCAGCACGATCGACGCCTTGGCCGGCTGCTGCCGGTCGGTGAACAGCGAGTCCTTCGCCATCGCGATGTGGACCCGCGAGCTCTCCACCTCCCGCAGCGTGTCGATGGTCTGCTCCAGCTCCCCTTCGAGCGCGCGCCGGTAGTTGACGTGCTCGAGGAAGTCGGTCTGCCCGAACTGCGTCCGATCGAAGATGGCGAACCCGATCCGGCCCGTCGACGGCAGCCCCTGGGCCGAGAGGTCCACCCGCAGCTCGTCCAGCTTGTCGGCCGGCACCTTGATCGCCCGGCCGCCGTCGGTCAGCTGGTAGCTGATCTTCTCGGCCTTCAGCTTCTCGACGACCTGGGACGCCGCCTGCGGGTCCATGTCGGTGAACAGCAGCCGGTAGTCCGGCGCGTTCAGCCAGTAGGACCAGACGACCAGCAGCCCCACGACGCCGACGAAGGTGCCTGCGATCGTCAGCAGTTGCTTCTTCGACAGCGACGCCGCCAGCGTCTTCAACCGGGCCAGTATCTGTTCAGCGTTCATCGCGACCGCACAGGGGAGGAGGAAGCGGCATCAGCCCGTCACACGGGCATCTGCATGATTTGCTGGTACGCCGAGACCAGCTTGTTCCGCACCTGCACGGTCAGCTGCAGCGTGAGATCCGCGCGCTGCAGGGCGATCATCGCGTCGCCCAGGTCCCCCGACCCGTTCAGCATGCCGGCCACCGCGTCGTTGGCCGTGCCGGCCGACGACTTCACGTCGCTGATCATCCGCCCCAGCGAGTCGCCGAACGACGTGAGGCCGTCGGCAGAGGGCGTCTGGCTGCTGCCGGGGGTCTGCCCGGTCCCGACCGCCCCGAGGCCGGTCGTCCCGATCGCACTAATCGGCATCGGCGGAATCCTCTTGATTACGAGTGACCGAGATCGATCGCCTTCTGGATCAGATCCCGGATGAGCCCGATCGCGCTCAGGTTCGCCTGGTAGGCGCGCGCGGCCCCGATCATGTTCACCATCTCTTCGGGGGCGCTGACGTTGGGCAGCGCCACGAAGCCTTCCTTGTTCGCGTCCGGGTGGGTCGGGTCGTACCGCATGCGCGGCGGCGTCGGGTCCTGCACCACCGCCGCCACCTGGACCCCCACCGCCCCCGTGTTGCCCAGCGCCGACGCGAACGACTGCGTCTGGTCGGTCGCCAGCACCACGTCGCGCCGCCGGTACGGCTGCCCGTCCGGCCCCCGCGTCGTGTCCGCGTTGGCCAGGTTCGAGACCGCCACCTCGATGCGCGTCTTCTCGGCGTTCAGCCCGCTGGCGCTCGCCGAGAGCGCCGCATTCAGCGTGTCCACTGCCCGCTCCCTTCCAGCCCGCCCGACCGGTCCGGCCCCGCGTTACTGGCCGTTGATGGCGTACCGCACGAGCCGGAACTTCTCGGCCAGCACGGTCTGCGCCGCCGAGAAGTCGATGTTCGCCTGGGTCATGTTCACCAGCTCGTGATCCACCTGCACGGTGTTGCCGTCGCGCCGCTCGGGGAGGCCCGGCGTCACCACCGTCCCCGCGTCGGCCGGCACCGGGCCCGCCAGGTGGCCGGCGCGGGTCTCGGCCATCGGCAGCGCGCCGAGCTGCCCGTCCAGCAGCTGGCTGAAGTCGATCTCGCGGGCCTTGTAGCCCGGCGTGTCGACGTTCGCGATGTTGCTGGCCGCCACCGTTTCCCGCGCGACCGCCTGCGTCATCTGCTGCCGCAGGGCCGCCATGATGGACGCGTCGCTGATCTGACCCACGTTGGCTGCTCCCTTCAGGATTCCCGTCCGCTCGCCGATGATCCGGAGTGCGGGCGTCTGCGCAGGGCGTTGAGCAAGGTCCGTGCCCCCGGGCGCGGGGGCCGTCGAGAGGAAGTGGATTTCAGGGTGACACCGCGCACTTCTGCGCGCCACGCGGCAGGCCGCCGCGGATCGATCGACGGGAGGAGGAAGGCGACGGATCGTCGGTGCGGCGACACCGCGGACGCTCCAGCGTCCGCGACGGCCCGGGGGCGGGACTACTTGAGCGGCTGCTGCCGGATCTCCCGGAACAACTCCTCGATCCGCTCCAGCCGATGGTCGCGGACCTCGCCGAGGAGCCCTTCGATCCGCGCGAGGCGGCTGTCGAGCGCGTCCAAACGCGCCAGAATCAGCGGCGTCGTTTCGCTGGATTCTCGCTCCGCCGGCCGCTCGCCGACCTGCCGCGAGAGCTGTCGGTTTTCCGTCTCCAGCGCCATCCGGTCCGTCAAGCGATTGACGATGACGTCGATCTGGCCGAGCGAAAACGGCTTGGTGAGGTAGTCGTACGCACCGAAGCGGACCGCCTGGATCGCGGAATCGAGCGAGGCATATCCGGTGATGATGACGACGTAGGAGCTCGGGCTCGCCTCGTGCGCCGCCCGCAGCACCGCCAGCCCATCCGCGCCGGGCAGCTGCAAGTCGGTCATTATCAGGCCGAAACGCGAGGGAGACCGCTCGATCGCCGTGATCGCCGCCCGCCCGTCGGCGGCCGCGCTCACTTCGAATCCACGGTCGCGGAAATATTCGACGAGCAATTCGCGCACGTCCGCCTCGTCGTCGACGACGAGCACCTCGAACGGACGACCAGGCGATGAGCCTGCTGGCATCGACTTTGCTGCTCCGCGGGACGGCTGTGTCCCGATTTTCGTAATCGGCATCATGGCGGATCTTCTGAAACGGACCGGAGCCGGAATTCCGTCACTCTTCTTTTGCGACGCCGAGGCGCTATGGGTATAATGCCACTCCACCCACTGGGAACCGATACAACGATGCTGCCTGAATCCTCAGAACCAGGAGCGGCCCGGCGTCCCAAACCCTGCGTCCTCGTCGTCGAGGATGAATCCGATCTGCGCGAACTGGTGGCCGAGTCCCTCGAAGCCGACGGCTTCGCGGTGGCCCAGGCCCCCGATGCCGCCGAGGCCCACGCGCGCCTCAAGGGCTTCGCCTACGACGCGCTGGTCGTCGATCTGCGCCTCCCGGACGCCAACGGCATGGACGTGCTCGGCGCGGCGCTCGAACGATACCCCAAGATCGTGGCCGTGGTCATCACCGGATACGGCGGCGTCACCGAGGCGGTGGCGGCGATCAAGCAGGGGGCGACCGACTTCCTGATCAAGCCGTTCCAGCTCACGCAGCTCTCGCGCATCCTGCACGCCGCGGTCAACGAGCCGCGCCTGCGTGAAGAGAACGCCACGCTGCGCGCCCAGCTGCACGAGCGCTATCGCTTCGACAACGTCATCGGCCAGAGCGCGGCGATGCAGCACGTCTTCTCGACGCTCGAACTGGTCTCGCCGATGAACAGCACCGTGCTGATCCAGGGCGAGACGGGCACCGGCAAGGAACTGATCGCCCGGACGATCCACCACAACAGCCCGCGCGCCGACCAGCGCTTCGTCGCCTTCAACGCCGCGGCCATTCCCGAGCCCCTGGCCGAGGCCGAGCTGTTCGGCCACGCCAAGGGGGCGTTCACCGGCGCCGTCAACGGCCGCATCGGCCGCTTCGAGCTGGCCCACAAGGGAACGCTCTTCATCGACGAAGTCGGCCTGATGTCGCTCGCGCTCCAGGCCAAGCTGCTCCGCGCCCTGCAGGAGCGCGAGATCGAGCGGGTCGGCGAGTCCCGCTCCATCAAGTTCGACGCCCGCGTGATCGCCGCCACCAACAGCGACCTGCGCAAGCTGGTCAAGGCCGGCACCTTCCGCGAGGATCTCTACTACCGCCTGAACGTCATCCCCGTGGCCCTGCCGCCGCTGCGCGAGCGCCGCGAGGACATTCCGCTGCTGGCCCGCCACTTCGTGCAGAAGTCCTGCAAGAACAACGGGCTGCCGCTCAAGACCCTCACCCAGGAGACGGTCCGCTGCCTCATGGGCTACTCCTGGCCGGGCAACATCCGCCAGATCGAGAACGCCATCGAGCACGCCGTGGCGATGACCGGCCACGAGCGGGAGGTCCCCCCCTCGGCGCTGCCCGAGGAGGTCGTCGAGCCCGCCCGGTCGCTGCTGCTCCCCGCCGTGAGCATCCCCGACGAAGGGATCAACTTCGCGTCGGTCGTGTCGCAGCTCGAACGCGAACTGATTCTGCGTTGTCTCGAGAAGACCGGGGGCAACAAGCGCCAGGCGGCCCGGTTGCTGCACCTCAGCCGCACGACGCTCATCGACAAGCTCCAGCGGCTGAATCTGGGCGGCGAGACCACCTCCGCCGCCTGATCCACCGGGCCGATCAGGCATCCACGGGCAGTTCGACCATCAGGACCGCCCCGCCCGGCGTCTCTTCCAGCCAGAGCCGCCCCCCGTGGTTCGAGGCGATGGCCTGCGCCACCGGCAGGCCCAGTCCCACGGCATCCTGCTCCGGCAGCGTCGACACGAACGGCCGGAACAGCTCCGCGCGCTCGTCCGGCGGGATGCCGGGACCGTTGTCGCGGACCATCAGCCGGACCTTCCCCCCCTCGTTCCACAGCCGGATCAGCAGCTGGCGCTCGGTCCCCTCCGGCAGCCGGCCCAGGGCCTGCTCGGCGTTGATCACGAGGTTCAGCACGAGCTGCTCGAGCTGCTGCGCCGAACCGCTCACCGTGCAGCCCCCTTCCGGTGCCAGGTCGAGCGTCGCCGTGATGCGCCCCCGCGCCTGCTGGTAGCGACGCAGCAGCATCGCGTGATCGACGATCCGCCGCAGATCCAGCCGCATCCGCTCCGACCGCGAGTCGCGCGCGAACGACAGCAGGTTCCGGATCGTGTCGGTGGCCCGCGTCGCGTGGGTGGCGATCTTCTCCAGCTTCGTCAACACGTCGGGCGGCAGGTCCGGGCGGCTCTGTAACAGCTCCACGAGTCCGGCCACGACCTGCAGCGGATTGTTCAGTTCGTGGGCCACGCCCGAGACGAACTGCCCGACCATCGCCTGACGGTTCACGTGCCGCAGCCGGTCGGCCGACAGCTCGTAGCGGCCGTTCCCGTCCCCGCTGGCCCGATCGCTGCCACCCGCCGCCACGCCGTCGGCGACCTCGTCACTCATGGGCAGGGTTGACTCCATCTCTGGCTCGGGCCACCGCGCCCGGCCTCCTTTGCACGAAGAATTTTCCCGTTCAGCATACACCGCCGCCGGGCTCTCCGGCTCGTCTTTTCTGGAACCCCGCAGCGGCCCTGGCTCGGCTCAAGCCCCCTGCCGCCGCCGCCGATTACTCCGGTGCAGGCGGTGACGTCCAGCTCTTCGGCCGTTCCTGCCGCCATCCCTTTTTCTGGAGCACTGCGATGCGCTTTCTGGTTGTGGACGACTCCTCGACGATGCGGCGGATCATCATCAACACCCTGAACAAGCTGGGGCACCAGGACGTCCTGGAAGCCGGCAACGGCCGCGAGGGGATCGAGCGGCTGTCGAACGTCGGCAGCGTCGATCTGATCATCACCGACTGGAACATGCCGGAGATGAGCGGCATCGACTTCATCCGGACGCTCCGGGCGATGGACAACCACAAGAACCTGCCGGTCCTGATGGTGACGACCAACGCCGCCAAGGACGACATCGTCCAGGCCATGGAGGCCGGGGTCAATCACTACATCGTGAAGCCGTTCACGCCTGACACCTTCAAGGACAAGATCCAGGCGGCGATGACCAAGTAGGCGTCCGCCGGCCGTCGGCACATCTGTCAGGAGCACCCGCGTGGAAGCCCAAATGCTCGCCGTTCTGACCCGCGTCACGAAGGAGGTCTTCGAGACCATGGTGTTCGCACCGGTCGAGGCCCTGCCTCCCTGCGACACCCTGCCGCCGGCCTCCGGGCCCGGCGTCATCGGCACGATCAGCTTCGCGGGGTCGTCGTCGGGCGTCGTCTCCTTCGCGGCATCCCTCGAGTCCGCCCGTGAGATCGCCGGCGGCATGCTGGGGATGTCGCCCGCCGAGGTGCAGGACGAACTCCCCGACGCCGTCGGCGAGATCACCAACATGATCGCCGGCTCGTTCCGCACGCAGATGGCGGACGAGGCCGGAGCCTGGACGATCTCCACCCCGAACGTCACCATCGGATCCGACCTGTCGGTGCGGCACGTCGGCGCCGTCGCCCGCACCGTCTGCCCGTTCGTCTTCCGGGGTCACCGGATCTTCGTCGAACTGGTGCTGACCGATCCGACGCGCCTGCCGCACGCCGAGCGCCAGGAGGCCCGCGCGTGCTGACGCTCAAGAACCGGCTCGCCAGCTGCGACACGTCGCTGCCGATGCTGCCGGACCTGGCCACGCGCGTCATCGCGCTCACGGCCGATCCCGACACGCCCGCCTCCGCTCTGGTGCGCATCGTGTCCAAGGACCAGGTGCTCGCCTCGCGCCTGCTCGCGCTCGCCAATTCGGCCTACTGCGCCCCCCTGCGGGAGATCGGCACCGTCACCGAGGCCGTCGTCCGGATCGGCACGAGCGCCGTCCGGAACCTGGTCGTCACCATCTCGTTCTACTCGCGGATGTACGACCAGAAGATCTACGGTGGCGAGGGCCGCCGGCTGGTCGACCACAGCATCGGCACCGCCTATCTGGCCAGGCTCGTCGCCGAGCACGCCGGCGTCTCCGAGGACGAGGCGTTCCTCGCCGGGCTGCTCCACGACATCGGCAAGATGGTGATCCTCAAGCTGGCCTACGATCACCGGCGTCAGACCGGCACGACGCTCGACCCGCGCGAGCTCGAGCAGCTGCTGGCCGAGGAGCACGCCGCGGTCGGTGCGCGGATGCTCCACCGCTGGAACCTCCCGACGACGCTCGAGGAACCGATCCTCTACCATCACGACTACCGCCAGGCCGGGCGCTACCCGCGCGAGACCGCCGTCGTCTACCTCGCCAACCTCCTCAGCCATCGCTACGGCTTCGGCTGCGAGCCCCACGTCGCCGATCCGCTGACCGACCCGGTCTGCGACGCGCTCGCGATCGATGCCCATTGGCTGCAGGACACCGACCTCCATGCCCCGGGCCTCTACGAGGTGGCGCGGCAGGTGCTGGCGTAGGGGGCTTCGCTGTCAGTTCTCAGTTTTGAGTTTTGAGTCTTGAGTTCTGAGTTCTGAGTGTTGAAGAACCGCAGCCCTTCATTACTCACAACTCATTACTCAGAACTCATGTCTCACAACTGACAACTGACGACTCATCGCTGCACCCCGCAGCGTCAGACGCCTTTCCCCCCCGTCCCATCCACGGGACCCGCCGTCCCGGAACCGGACAGTCGCCGCAGTTGCCGCCGGGATTTATTTCGTCTACAATCCCCATTCTGTCAACAACTTAGACCGCAGACCCCGAACGGCATGCGGGTTGATGGATCGTCCGCGTGATCGTTTCGCCTGCGGCTTCCGTCTAAGCAGCCAAGATGAGTGCCATGGATATTGCCCGTCCGGCTTCCGTCGCCCGCAAGAAGAAGATGCGGCGCATCTTCTATTCGGCTGGCGTCCTCGTGGCCGTTGCCCTGATCACGCTCGGCCTGTCGCGGCTGAAACCGGCCGCCCCCTCCGTCGATCGCGCGACAGTGTGGATCGACACCGTCAAGCGCGGCTCGATGCTGCGGGAGGTTCGCGGCCTCGGCACGCTGGTCCCCGAGGACATCCGCTGGATTCCGGCGACGACCGACGCTCAGGTGGAACAGATCCTGATCTACCCCGGCACGCCGGTGAAGGCGACGAGCGTCATCCTGCTGCTCAGCAACCCGCAGCTCCAGCAGCAGGCGGAAGACGCCAAGCTGCAGCTGCGGGCGGCCGAGGCGGACCTGGCGAGCCTGAAGGTCAAGCTGGCCAACGACACGCTGGCGCAGCGGTCCACGGTGGCGCAGGTGCAATCGGACTACACCCAGGCCGCCATGCAGGCCAAAGTGAACGAGGAGCTGTCCAAAGAACAGCTGATCTCGGACCTCATCACCAAGCAGTCCGAAGTGAAGGCCGAGCAGCTCCGGACGCAGCTCCAGCTGGCCAGGCAGCAGCTCGACGGCGAGACCGGCTCGACCGCCGCCCAGCTGGCGGCGCAGCAGGCCAAGGTCGACCAGTCGCAGGCGCTCTACCACCTGCTCGAGTCGCAGATGGACCAGCTGAAGGTCAGGGCCGGCGTGGCCGGGGTGCTGCAGGCGGTGCCGGTCGACGTCGGCCAGCGCGTCACCGCGGGGACGAACCTGGCGCGCGTGGTGGATCCGACCAAGCTCAAGGCGCAGCTGCAGATCGCGGAAACGCAGGCCAAGGACATCCAGCTGGGCCAGCAGGCCTCGATCGACACCCGGAACGGCATCGTCAAGGGACAGGTCTCCCGGATCGATCCCGCCGTCCAGAACGGCACGGTCACGGTGGACGTCCGGATGACCGGCCCGCTGCCGCAGGGGGCGCGGCCCGACCTGAGCGTCGACGGGACGATCGAGCTCGAGCGGCTCACCAACGTGCTCTACGTCGGCCGGCCGGCCTTCGGCCAGGAGAACAGCACCGTCGGCCTGTTCAAGCTGACCGACGGGGGCGACGAGGCCGTCCGCACGCAGGTCAAGCTGGGCAAGAGTTCCGTGAACACCGTGGAGATTCTCGGAGGACTGAAGGAAGGCGATCAGGTGATTCTGTCCGACATGTCGGCGTGGGACGCCGTCGATCGGATCCGCCTGAAGTAGCGAACAGGAGCTTCCATGAACGCACCGGCCGAGGCGCTGATCAAGCTGGATGGCATCACCAAGGTGTTCTACACCGACGAAGTCGAGACGCACGCGCTGGCGGGCGTCCACCTCGACATCAGGAAGGGCGAGTACGTCTCCATTGCCGGCCCCTCGGGCTGCGGCAAGTCGACGCTGCTGTCGATCCTCGGCCTGCTCGACACGCCGACCGACGGGCGCTACTTCCTGAACGGCCGGACCGTCGCCGATCTGCCGCCCTCCGAGCGGGCGCGGATCCGCAACCGCGAGATCGGGTTCATCTTCCAGAGCTTCAACCTGATCGGCGACCTCACGGTGTTCGAGAACGTCGAGCTGCCGCTCACCTACCGGGGCATGAAGTCCGGCGAGCGCAAGCAGCGCGTCGAGGCGGCCCTCGAGCGCGTGGGGATGGCTCACCGCGCCAAGCACCTGCCGAGCCAGCTGTCCGGCGGTCAGCAGCAGCGCGTCGCGGTCGCCCGCGCCGTCGCCGGCGAGCCGCTCATCCTCCTGGCCGACGAGCCGACCGGCAACCTCGATTCGCGCAGCGGCGAGGCGGTCATGGACCTGCTCCGCGAGCTGCACCGGGCCGGGGCCACGATCTGCATGGTCACCCACGACCCGCGCTACGCCCGTCACGCCGAGCGCGCCATCCATCTCTTCGACGGCCGCGTCGTCGAAGACATGGAAATGGCCGTCACCGAATAGGGTCGGGCGCCGGGCGACGCCCGGCCGCCCCCGCGGTCAACCTCGTTCCGGCCGTCCCGGCGGCGCCGATCCGCCGGGATGGCAGCCTCCCACACCATGCGCACGCTCCTGCAGGACCTCCGCTACGCCGGGCGCCTGTTCCGGCGGGCGCCCGGCTTCGCGCTGGTCGCCCTCGCGACACTGGCCCTCGGCATCGGCGCCACCACCGGCGTCTTCTCAGTCGTGAACGGCGTGCTGCTGCAACCGCTGCCCTATCACGATCCGGCGCAGCTCGTCGCCGTGCAGACCTCGCGGACCCAGGCGCGCGACGACTCGATGTCGGCGCCCGACTTCCTCGACTTCCAGGCCCGGAACCACACGCTGGCCGCCATGGCGGCCTACCGCGAGGACGTCTTCACGCTGCGTGCGCGGGGCGTGCCGATCCAGGCCGACGGCGCGCTCGTCACCGCCGAGTTCTTCACGCTGTTCGGCGTCCGTCCCCTGGCCGGCCGGTTCTTCGGCGCCGACGACGCGAAGGCCGGCCGGGCGCTGGCGGTGCTGAGCGAGGGCTTCTGGCAACGCGAGTTCGGCGGCGATCCAGGCGTCGTCGGGCGGACGCTGCAGCTCGGCGGCGCCTCGTACACCGTGGTGGGCATCGCGCCGGCGAGCTTCGCCTGGCCGCAGGAGCGGCAGATCTGGGCCCTGGCCACACGCGCCGCGCCCGAACCCCCGATCGCCACGACCGAGGGCTATCTCACCAACCGCGGGATGCGCTACCTCGACGTGGTCGCGCGGCTGAAACCCGGTGTGGCCCCGGCCACCGCCCGTGCCGACCTCGAAACGATTCAGACGGGTCTCGCACGCCTCGATCCCGACGAGGAAGCCGGGCGCTCGGTCTCCGTGACCTCGCTGCAGGAGCAACTGACCGGCGACGTCCGCCACGTGCTGCTCGTCCTGCTGGCGGCGGTCGGCGTCCTGCTGCTCATCGCCTGCATCAACGTGGCACACCTCCTGCTCGCGCGCGCGACGGGCCGGGCGCGCGAGATCGGCATCCGGACGGCGCTCGGCGCCAGCCGCACCCGGCTCGTCCGGCAGCTGATCACCGAGAGCCTGCTCCTGTCGCTGGCCGGCGGCGCCGCGGGCCTGCTGATGGCCACGTGGATCACCGCCGCCCTCGTCCGCCTCGCGCCGCACAGTCTGCCGCGCCTGACCGACGTGCACGTGGATCCCCGCGTGGCGGCGTTCGCCGTCCTGATCTCCACGGCGACCGGGCTGCTGTTCGGTCTCGTGCCCGCGTGGCAGGTGTCGAAGGCCGGTCCGTCCGACGCGCTGCGGGCCGGGGACACGCGGACCGGCGCCGGCGTCGCCAGTCATCGCACCGCGAACATCATGATCGTGGCGCAGGTCGGCCTGTCGCTCGTCCTGCTCATCACGGCGGGCCTGATGGGGCAGAGCCTGCTGCGGCTGGTCGACCAGGATCCGGGCTTTCACCCCGAGCACGTCGTCTCGGCGCAGGTGTTCCTGCCGCAGACGCAGTATGCGACCGCCGCGGCCCAGACGGCCTTCTACGAGCGGTTCCTCCAGCGGTTCGCCTCGCAGCCGGGCGCGCCGCCGATCGCCATCGCGTTCCCGCTGCCGCTCGGCTCGGGAGGCTCGGCCCGGGCGTCGTTCCAGATCCAGGGACAGCCCGAACCGCCGCACGGCACGCGCCCGGTCGCCCGCATGGGCATCGTCAGTCCGGGATACTTCCGCGTGATGGGCATTCCCCTCCAGCGCGGCCGCGGGTTCACCGACGCCGCCCGCGACGCCCCGCCGCGGGCGGTCGTCATCAACGAGACGCTGGCCCGGCGGTACTTCGGCGGAGCCGATCCGCTGGGCGCGCACGTCGATCTCGGCATGGGCCCCGACAACGGCCCGCCGGAATGGTTCACCGTGGTCGGCGTCGCCGGGGACGTGCGCACCGGATCGCTGCGCGCGGCGCCGGAACCCGAACTCTACCTGAGCTACCGCGAGTTCCTCCTCCCCTTCATGACCGCCGTCGTCCGGACCGACCGTGACGTCGGCGCCGTCACGTCCGCCGTCCGCACGGCCGTCGCCGCCGTCGATCCGAACCTGCCGCTGGGCGAGGTCCGCACGATGCCCGACGTCATCGCAGCGTCGGTGCAGCAGCCGCGCCTGCGGGCGCTGGTACTCGGCTCGTTCGCGCTGCTGGCGCTGGTGCTGGCGACGCTCGGCATCTACGGCCTGGTCAGCTACTCGGTGGCCACGCGCACCCGCGAGTTCGGCATCCGCGTCGCGCTCGGTGCCGCCCCCGGCGAAATCGTCGGGCTCGTCCTCGGCCTGGGGCTGAAGCTGCTCGTGGCCGGCGCGGCCGTCGGCGTCGCCGGCGCCTGGGCGGTCACGCGAGGCCTGTCGGGCCTGCTGTACGGGGTCACGGCGACCGATCCGCTGACCTACGCCGTGCTGGCCGCGCTGCTCGTCGCCATCGGCACGGTGGCCAGCTACATCCCGGCGCGCCGCGCCACGCGCGTCGATCCGATGACCGCACTGCGGAGCGAGTAACATTCATCCCATGGACCCCATCATCCGGCTCGCCAACATCGAGAAGTCCTATCCCTTCGGCGTCGGGCGCACCTACGTGCTGCGCCGCATTGCGCTCGAGATCCGCGAGGGCGACTTCGTGTCGATCATGGGGCCGTCGGGCGCGGGCAAGTCGACGCTGCTGCACATCCTGGGCATGCACGACAGCGCCTGGGAGGGCGAGTACTACTTCCTCGACCAGCCCGTGCACCGGCTGAAGCCGAAGCAGCGGGGCGAGCTGCACAAGCAGCACATCGGCTTCGTCTTCCAGAGCTACCACCTGCTCGACAACCTGACCGTGTACGAGAACCTCGAGATCCCGCTCTCGTACCGGAACGTCCCGCGCAAGGAGCGCGAGAGCATGGTGGCCGACGTCCTGGACCGGTTCCAGATCGTCGGCAAGAAGGATCTCTACCCGAGCCAGCTCTCCGGCGGCCAGCAGCAGCTGGTCGGCGTGGCACGGGCCGTCATCGCGCACCCCAAGATCATCCTGGCCGACGAGCCGACCGGTAATCTGCACTCGGCGCAGGGCCGCGAGATCATGGCGCTGTTCAAGCGCCTCAACGACGCCGGCACGACGATCGTGCAGGTGACGCACTCGGAGGAGAACGCGTCGTACGGGAGCCGCGTCATCCAGCTGCGCGACGGCTGGATGGTCGGCGACTGACGCCACACACGCGCAGGGAACGCCTGAAGTCACGATGGCGGCGGAATGGCGGCCCTGGACACCACTGGCGTCAAGGGCGGCCATTTCAGGCCGCCCCTGCACGACGATGGAGAGTATCCCGTGAGCACGCCCGCCATGCCCCTGTCCGATCCTTCAGCTCCCGTCGCGCCCGGTCGCGAGACGGCGCCGCCGCGCGTCCTCCTCGCCGACGACCAGCCCGACGTGCTCGAGGCCCTGCGGCTGCTGCTCAAGAGCGAGGGCTACCAGATCGAGTCGGCACGCACGCCCCTCGCGGCGATCGACGCGATCGAACGCAAGGAGTTCGACGCCGTGCTGATGGATCTGAACTACGCGCGCGACACCACGTCCGGGCGCGAGGGGCTCGACCTGCTCACGCAGATCCAGGCCGCCGATGCCACCCTCCCGGTGGTCGTCATGACGGCCTGGGGCAGCGTCGAGCTGGCCGTCGAGGCGATGCGCCGCGGCGCGCGCGACTTCATCCAGAAGCCGTGGGAGAACGCCCGCCTGCTGGCGGTGCTCCGGACGCAGACCGATCTGGCCCGCGCCATCCGCCGCGGCCAGCAGCTGGAAGCGGAGAATCGCGCGCTGCGCCCCGAAGGAGGGCCGGTCCTCATCGCCGAGTCGCCCGCCATGCAGCCCGTGCTCCAGCTCATCGCCCGCGTCGGGCCGTCGGAGGCCAACGTCCTCGTCACCGGCGAGAACGGCACCGGCAAGGGGACCATCGCGCAGGCGCTCCACGCCGTCTCGGGCCGCGCCGCGCGGCCGCTGGTCACCGTCAATGCCGGCGGGCTCTCCGAGGGGATCTTCGAGAGCGAGCTGTTCGGCCACGTGAAGGGGGCCTTCACCGACGCCAAGGCCGACCGGGTCGGCCGCTTCGAGCTGGCCGACGGCGGCACGCTGTTCCTCGACGAGATCGCCAACGTGCCGCTGAACCTGCAGGCCAAGCTGCTGCGGGTGCTCGAGACCGGCGAGTTCGAACGCGTCGGCTCGTCGCGGACCCGCCGCGTCGCCGTCCGCATCCTGTCGGCCACCAACGCAGACCTGTCCGAGGAGGTCGGCGCGAGCCGCTTCCGCCAGGACCTGCTCTTCCGCCTCAACACGATCGAGATCCCGCTGCCGCCGCTGCGCGACCGCCGCGAGGACATTCCGGCGCTGGCCGCCCACTTCCTGCGCCAGCACGCCCGCCGCTACCGCAAGGCGATCACCGGCTTCGACGCCGGCGCCATGCAGGCGCTGCTGGGCCATCCCTGGCCCGGCAACATCCGCGAGCTCGACCACGCCGTCGAGCGCGCCGTCCTGATGGCGCAGGGGACGTCCATCCGGGCGGCCGAGCTCGGGCTGCGCAGCGAGCGCGACAACACCCCGCGCGTCGAGGACATGAGCCTCGAGGACGTGGAAGGGTTCCTGGTGCGCAAGGCGATGAGCCGCTACGACGGCAACGTGAGCCAGGCGGCCCGCGCCCTGGGCCTGAGCCGAAGTGCGCTCTACCGGCGGCTGCAGCGCTTCGGGCTATGATCGGTCCCCGGTGGCTGCCCGCCGCCGCTCACCGATGGCTGCTCCTGCCCCCACAGACCCGCACCGTCCCGGGACGCGCCCGTCGCGCCTGACCTACGACCAGCGGATCCTGCTGATGGCCATCGGCGCCGGGGTCCCCGGCGCGCTGGTCGCGTTCGTCCTGATCTGGACCGGCGGCTACACGCCCAAGGTCGAATGGACGCTGTCGGTCTTCATCGTCGTCGTCTGGCTGGGGGTGGCCTTCACGCTGCGCGAGCGGGTCGTCACGCCCCTGCAGACCCTGTCGAACCTGCTGGCGGCGCTGCGCGAGAGCGACTTCTCCATCCGCGCCCGCAGCGCCCGCGCCGACGATTCGTTGAGTGGCGTCACGCTGGAGGTGAACGCCCTGTCCGAGACGCTGCGCGAGCAGCGCCTCGGCGCGCTCGAGGCCGGCGCGCTCCTGCGGACGGTCATGGCGGAGATCGACGTCGCCGTCTTCACCTTCGACGGCCATCGCACCCTGCGCCTGGTGAACCGCGCCGGCGAACGGCTGCTGGGCCGCACGGCCGAGGACCTGCTCGGCCGCACGGCGGCCGCCATCGGCCTGGCCGACTGCCTCGAGGGCCCGGCGCCGCGGATCATCGACGTCGCCTTCCCCGGCGGCGTCGGCCGGTGGGAGATCCGCCGCACCACCTTCCGGCAGGGCGGCCTGCCCCACCAGCTGCTGGTGCTCTCCGACGTCAGCCGGCCGCTGCGCGACGAGGAACGTCAGGCCTGGCAGCGGCTGATCCGCGTCCTCGGCCACGAGATCAACAACTCGCTCGCCCCGATCAAGTCGATTGCCGGCAGCCTCGAGGGGCTCTTCTCCCGCGCGCCCATGCCCGACGACTGGCGCGAAGACATGCGCAGCGGCCTGGCCGTGATTGCGGCCCGCTCCGACTCGCTGAGCCGGTTCACCAACGCCTACGCGCGGCTCGCCAGGCTCCCCGAGCCGCGGCGCGGACCGGTCCAGATCGGCCCCCTGCTGCAGCGGGTCGCCGGCCTCGAGACGCGCCAGACCGTGGCGGTCCGGCCGGGACCGGATCTCGTGATCAGTGCCGATGCCGACCAGCTGGAGCAGCTGCTGATCAATCTGGTGCGCAATGCGGTCGATGCCGCGCAGGACACGGGTGGGGGGGTGACGACCGGGTGGGAGCGGATCGGCGCGCGGATCGAGATCCGGGTGGAGGACGAAGGCCCGGGTCTGCCGACCGCCTCGAACCTGTTCGTTCCCTTCTTCACGACCAAGCCGGGCGGCAGCGGCATCGGACTGGTGTTGAGCCGGCAGATCGCCGAGGCGCACGGCGGCGCCCTGACGCTCGAGAACCGCCGCGACCGTCCCGGTTGCCTGGCGCGCCTGCAGCTCCCGCTCGCCTTCGACGAACGGGACCCTATTCAACCTGCTCGATCCGGATCGCCCGCGCCGTATTGACCCAGACCGAGCCCGGCCGATCGGCCTGTCCCGAGACCAGCATCCACCCGCCCTGGCCGACCGCCAGCACCGTGTGCACCTCCGCCTTCGCACCCGGCGCCCAGGTGAACGCATACTTGCCGCCGGGACGCACGAAGGCGGGCGGGGCCACCTGGACCGGCGCCACTTCGAGGACCGGCGCCTGATCGAGGCGCACCGTCCACTCCCCCTGCTGCTTCGCGTTGACCGTCGGCTGGTTCAGCACGGTGACCGCGGCCGGCCCGGGGACATAGATCGGGTTGGCCGACGGGGCCGTCTGCGCCGCCGGTGGCGGCTGTGACTCCTGCGCCCGCAGCGGCACCGTGCCGTTCCGGACCGCGGCCTGCAGCCCGAGCGTGAGCACCACGCCGCCGCCAACCAGCACGGCGGCCTTCAGTACCTTCATGGCATCTCCTTCGCCTCAGTGCGGCATCTTCCCCAGCGGCGCGCGGCGCTGGTACATCTGGTACAGGTGATGGCCCTCGTGGTGGATGAGGTACTCCACCTGGAAGTGCACGTCGTAGTGTCGGTACTCGGGATGCCGTCCAGGCCGGTGCCACTGCGCCGGCAGCAGCCCCGCCAGCCGCTGCGCCAGCCAGTCCCGTCCGCTGTAGAAGCCCTGCAGCACTTCTGCGGCCGGCTTCTGCATCAGCAACGCGAAGTCGGGATCGCCGTCCGGATCGTACGGGGCGATCACCGGGTTGTCGTGTTCGAGCATCGCCTCGATCCGGCGGCCGAACAGCTGCTGCACGCAGGTGAGGTGGACCGCCAGTTCCTTCAACGACCACTTCCCCGGCACCGCCCGCGCCGCCATGGCGTCCTCGTCGAGGCCGCTCGTCATCCGGCGCACGTCGTCGCGCTGCAGCCGCAGCCGCTCGATCAGCCGTGCGTGCTTGTCGTGCTTCTCGTCTCCGTGTCCCATCGGTCTGTGCCGTCCTCGTGTCAGTGCTGAATCCGGCCGTCGGCATCGCGCAGTTCGATCGATCCCAGGTTCAGCTTCTTCAGCTGCGGCACGATCGTCGCACGGTCGCCGACGGCAATCACGATCATCCGGTCCGGGACGAGGTACGCCTTCGCCACGCGTTGCACGTCGGCAGCCGTCACCGCCCCGATCAGCCCCGGATACTTCGTGAAGTAGTCGAGACCCAGATCATACACATAGATGTTCGAGAAGCTGGCCACCACGTTCGTGCCGGTCTCGAACTCCGCGGGCAGCGAGCGGACCAGCGCATCCCGCGCCAGCGCCAGCTCAGCGTCGGAGAGCGGCGTGGCGTCCATCCGCCGGATCTCCTTGAAGATCTCGCCGACCGCCGGGCCGGTGACGTCGGTCCGGATCCCCGAGGCGACGAGGAACGGTCCGGCGGCCTTCCGGAAGACGAACTGGGTGAAGGCGCCGTAGGTGTACCCGTGCTCTTCGCGGAGGTTCAAGTTGATCCGGCTGGAGAAGAGTCCGCCGAGCGACATATTCATCACCGAGAGCGGCGCGTAGTCGGGCGTCGATCGCGGCGCGCCGATCGCCGCCACGCGCACCTGCGTCTGCGCGGCCCCGGGCTTGTCCACGACGATGATGCGCGCCCGGTCGGTCGACGGCGGCCCGAGCGTCACGTGCGCGGGCGTTCCCCGCTGCCAGGTCCCGAACGTCTGCTCGGCGAGCGCGCGCAGATCCCCTTCCGTGATGTCACCGGCCACGACCAGGGCGGCGTTGTTCGGAACGAAGTTCGCACGCCAGAACGCCATCATGTCGTCGCGGCTGATGGCCTGGAGCGCCCCCTCGGTCCCCAGCTCGGTGAACCCGTACGGATGACGGTTCCCGTAGAGCGCGGAGAACATCGTCGCGTTGGCGACGGCTGACGGGTTCTCCCGCTGCTGCACCAGGCTGGCCAGCCGCTCCTTCCGCTGCCGCTCGACTTCGGCCGCCGGCAGCGACGGGTGCAGTGCCACGTCGGCCAGCAGACCCAGCGCCTGCGGGAACGTCTTCTTGAGGGAGGCCACCGACACGCGCGACGCGTCCACGGTCGATCCCGTCGTCAGCGTCGCCCCCAGCCGCGCCACGTCGTCGGCCAGTTGCAGGGCCGACCGGCTCGTCGTCCCTTCGTCGAGCATCGCAACCGTGAAGCTCGCCAGCCCCGGCCGATCGACGGGATTCGCGTCGCTGCCGGTCCGGACCACCAGGTTGGCCGCGACGAGCGGAAGCCCCGGCCGCTGGCTCAGGATGACGGTCAGGCCGTTCCCGAGCGTGAAGGACACCGGAGCCGCGACCTTCAGCGGACGCACCGGCCCTGGCACCGGCTCGGTGTTCCGCCACGCGGCGTCGGCGTTCACCGGCTGGCCGCCCTTCTTCGCCAGTGCGGCGGCGTCCGGCTTCGGCGTCGGCACGGGCGTGCCGAGATCGGGTGTCCCCGGCACGCCGTAGACAACGACGCGCGCGGAGTCCTGGAGTTGTTGCTGCGCGAAGGTCCGGATCGAGTCCGGCGTGGCCTTCGCGTAACGGCCGAGGTCCTGCGCGAAGTAGTCCGGCGTCCCCAGGTACTGGTTGTACATGTTCAGCCGGTCCGCTACGCCCCCGAAGCCGCCCAGACGCTCCAGGGCGCGGATGCTCCGCGTCTCGATGCCGTTGCGCGCCTGCTCGAGTTCGGCCGCCGTTGGCCCGTCACGCCTGAAGGTGTCGAGTTCCTCCTGAATCGCCTTCTCCATCTCCTCCGCGGTGTGACCCGGCCGGGCCGTCACCTCGATCTCGAACACCGACCCGAGGGCCAGCGATTCCTGCGACGCACGCACCGTCTGCGCGATCTGCTTCTCGTAGACGAGCTTCTCGTACAGGCGGCTCGACTTCCCGCCCCCGAGGATCATGCCCGCCAGGTCCGCGTCGGCGTCGCCCTGCGTAAAGGCCGGTGGCGTGATCCACGCCATGTAGACCCGCGGCAGTTCCACGCGATCCTGCACGACCAGCCGGCGTTCGCTGGTGATCGGGGGGGTCCGCACGTCCGGCTTCTTCACCGCCGGTCCGCGCTCCAGCGGCCCGAAATACTTCTCGACCAGCGCCTTGGTCGCCGCCGGATCGATGTCACCGACAATCGCCAGGCTCGCGTTGTTCGGCGTGTAGAACTCGCGGAAGAACGCCTGCACGTCTTCCAGCTTCGCCGCCTGGATGTCGGCGTGCGAGCCGATGACGTCCGCATAGTACGGATGCGTCTTCGGGAACAGCTCGTGGTACATCGCCTCCTCGACGATGCCGTACGGCCGGTTCTCGACGCTCTGCCGGCGTTCGTTGCGGACGACGTCCTGCTGGTTCGAGAGGTTCGCCTGATCGAGCATGTCGGGCAGGTAGCCCATGCGGTCGGACTCGAGCCAGAGCGCCAGCGCCAGCTCGTTCGACGGCAGCGTCTCGAAGTAGTTCGTCCGGTCGAAGTCCGTCGTCCCGTTGATGTCCGAGGCGCCCGCGCCCTCGAGCAGCTTGAAGTGCCGGTCGCCGGGCACGTGCTTCGCCCCCTGGAACATCATGTGCTCGAACAGGTGGGCGAAGCCGGTCCGGCCGGCCGCCTCGTTGGCCGGTCCGACGTGGTACCAGAGGTTGACGGCCACCAGCGGCAGCCGGTGGTCCTCCGACAGGATGACCTCGAGGCCGTTCGGCAGCGTGTACTTCTCGAAGGCGACCTTCGGCAGGTCGGATGCCGGTTGAACCGGTGGCGCCGGCCGCGAGCAGCCGGCGCCCGCGAACAGGAACAGTGCCAGCGCGCCGGTCAGCAGTCGTCTGAACATGGTCGGCCTCGTTCCCGGTCCCGGGCGGGTGGCGCCTGGACCGCAGTTCCGGACTGGATGCGGGTGAGCAAGGAGGTCTTTCGATTATAGTCGAGCTGGCCGGGCATCCGGCGGCGTGGCGTAACATGGACGCAGGGCGAATCGATCCAGGAGGTTGCCGTGCTGCGCTCGTTCCCCGCCTTGCCGCTCGCGCTGCTGCTCGTGATCCTGTCCGTGCGGCCGGCCCCTGCGGCAGAACCACCGGATGCGACGGCGCAACTGCGCGAACTCGAACAGGTCTGGTTGCGCGCCAGCATGGGACACGACCGGGCCACGCTCGACCGGATCCTGGACCCGGACTTCGTCCATATCGACTGGCAGGGCCGTCTGCTGTCGAAGAAGGACACCCTCGCAGCCCCCGTCAGCCCCTCGACCGCCGTGCAGGCGCTGTCGCAACTGCGGGTCCGCGTCTACGGCCACACCGGAATCGTGACCGGCCTGAACACCATCACCACGCCGGCCGGCCAGGTGCTGACCGGGCTGCGCTTTACCGATGTGTTCGTCGAGCGGGATGGACTCTGGCGGGCCGTCTCGGCACAGGAGACGGTCGTCCAGACCGGTGGGCGCCGCTGAGGACCGTGATGCAGGAAACACTGTTCCCGCCGGCGCCTGGAACCGTGGAGTGGGTCGCGCCAGGTGCCGCGCGGCTCGCCGGCTTCCTGTCGCTGGACGAGCAACACTGGCTGGCCGGCCGGTGCCGCGATCTGGGCGGCGGGCCGGTGGGCTGGTACCGCCCGACCGTGCGCGGCGGTGGCCGGATGCGGGTCGAGATGCTCTGCCTGGGCCGCCACTGGAACCCGTTGACGTATCGGTACGAGTCCACGCGCGCGGACCGCGACGGCGCCCCGGCGCCGCCGCTGCCGGACGATCTGGCCGCCCTCGCCTGCCGCGTCGCCGCGGCAGCCGGGATGACGCTGGCGCCCGACATCTGCATCCTGAACGCATACGGCACCGACGGCCGCATGGGGCTGCATCAGGACAAGGACGAGCAGCCGGACACGCTGGCCGCCGGCATTCCGGTCGTCTCCATCTCGATTGGCGACACGGCCCGCTTCGTCCTGGGCGGGTTGCGGCGCCGCGACCCCCTCCAGCACCTCGACCTGCGCTCGGGCGATGCCTTCGTCTTCGGCGGCCCGGCGCGCCTGCGCTATCACGGTGTCACCCGCATCCTGCCCGGCACGGCACCGGCCCCGCTCGGCATGACGGGACGATACAATCTGACGTTCCGGCAGTACTGAGCCCATGCCCTACTTCACCGCCTCCGACCTCCATCCCGGCCCCGCGGACCCGAAGACGTTCACCGGCACCGCGCGCGTGGCCCGGCTGTCGGCTGGCGACGGCCAGGGTTCCGTCCGCGTCTATCACGTCGCGTTCGATCGCGGCGCCCGGCTGCATTGGCACCGTCACAGCGGCGCACAATGGCTGTTCGTCGTCGAGGGGTGCTGCCGCATCCAGCAATGGGGCGAGCCGCCGCGCGATCTCGTGGCCGGCGACAGCGTCTGCATCGAACCCTGCACACGCCACTGGCACGGCGCCGCTCCCGGGCACACCGGCACCCACATCGCCGTCAATCTCGGCGCGACGACGACGTGGGAGGAGGGGGTGACGGAGGAGGAGTATCAGGGGAAAGGATAGGCTACGGGCTTCGGGCTCCGGGCTGCGGGCTGCGGGCTCCGGGCCCGCGTGTCAGAGGATCCAGAGCAGCGGGACGAGACCGAGGAGCGCCAGTGCGGCCAGCAGCGCGAAGCTCTGGCGCCCCGTCGGCCGATCGGCGAGGCTGCAGGCGTAGATCCCCTTCACGAGGTTGTTGCTCGCCGCGGCGATCAGGATTCCCGACGCGGCAACCGTCGCCGGCGTGGAGACGGTGGCCGACTGCGTCAGGCCCATGATGAACGGGTCGACGTCGGTCACGCCCATGATGCCCGCCAGGCCGTACACGCCGGCCTGCCCGAGGTGCAACAGCACCTCGTGGGTCGCCACCAGCAGCACCAGGAACAGCAGCGCGAAGCCGAAGGCTGCACCGAGCGCCAGCGGGTTGGCCGGCTTCAGGTGCTCCGGCGCGGCCGACGGGGCCGCCGTGTCGTTCCGCCGCGTCCACAGCCAGCCGACACCCAGCGCGACGCCTGCCAGCCCGAGGAACGGCACCGCAATCAGCCGCACGAGCTGCTGGTTGAACAGCGCGACGAGCGCGACCAGCCGCAGGTACATGATGCCGGACGCCGCCAGGATGCCGCCCGCGTACACGTGCGGCCGCTTCTCGGTCGCCGCACGGCGCGCCAGGGCCACGGTCGTCACCGTCGACGAGTACGCGCCGCCGAGCACGGCCGTCAGCAGCACCCCGCCCGCTCCCTTCGTGAGGCGCTGCAGGACGTAGCTGCCGTACGACAGCGTGCTGACGGCGACCACGATCAGCCACGTGTGGAAGGGATTGATCTGGAACGGCCCGATCGCCGTGTCGGGCAGCAGCGGCAGGATCACCGCCGTCAGCAGCAGGAACTTGGTGAACGTGAGGATCTCCTCCTCTCCCATCCACCGGGTCAGCCGATCCAGCGCCGTCTTCAGCTCGAGCAGCAGCGCGCTCGCCACGGCCAGCGCGGTCGCCAGCCAGAGGCGATCGGCGTAGACGAGCGCGCCGACCACGTAGGTCGCCAGGGCCGACATCTCGGTCGTCACGCCGCCGCCGGTCGTCTTCAGCTTGTGCCAGTACGAGAGGACCAGGAAGGCGCCGATCACGACGAAGCCCGCCGTCACCGGGACCAGGCTGCCGCTGGCCACGACGGCCAGCGCGTAGCCGATCAGGCCGATGAGGGGAAAGGTGCGGACGCCGCCGAAGGCGTAGCGATCGGTGTGGAGCTTGTGTTCCTCACGCTCGAGGCCGATGAGGAAGGAGAGGAACAGCACGAGGACGAGCTTCGCGGCATCGAGCGGCACTGCCTGCGACAGCGAGGTCAGCATCGGGTCGGACCGTCAATCGAGCCGTTCCGGGGTGCGTTCGATGTGGGTCTCGCCGGCCGCCTTCTTCTCCCAGTACTGCTTCACCCACGCTTCCCAGCCCTTGCCGGCGGCCGTGTCGCGCCCGGTGAATGTCAGGCCGGCGATGTCGGCGAAGGCCACCGACACCTTGCCGCCGCCCTGCTTCGGGTAGAGCCGGACGACCGACGCCGCCATCGTGTCGCCGGGGCGGCGGTCGAACACGTAGCCCTCGACGAGGGTGCCGTCCTTGAGGGTGAGCGTGACGTCGCCCCGGTAGTCGAACGCCTTCTCGAGCCCCTCGCGCAGCTCGGCCTCCGTGGCCGTCTGCCACACCAGCCCCTCGAGCCGCTCGTGCACGGCTCCGGAGGCGACTTCCAGTTCGTCGGGATTCACCGGCTGGGTCATGGTCAGACGCGCGCCTGCTCCGCTTCGGCCTTCGTCGTAATCCGAACGAGCGGCGCGCGGGTGTGCGCCGGCGTGACCGGCTCGTCGAGCGCGGCGAGCGCCGCCGGGTCCGGATAACGCGCGGAGAAGGTGGCGCGCACGGTGTCGAGGAAGCCCCGCCACGACCCGAACGTGTCGTTGACGGCCGAGGCCTCGTAGCCGCTGTGGACCATGCAGTTGGCGCACTTGGGGTTGCCCGACTCGGTGCCGTACTCGTGCCAGGCCGTGGCGTCCATCAGTTCCTGGAAGGTCTCGGCATAGCCGTCCTGCAGCAGGTAGCACGGCTTCTGCCAGCCGAAGAGGTTGTAGGTCGGCATCCCCCACGGCGTGCAGGCGTAGTGGCGCTGCCCCATCAGGAACTCGAGGAAGAGCGGCGACTGATTGAACTTCCAGCGCGGATGGCGGTTCGACAGGATCGCGCGGAACAGGCGGCGCGTCCGGGCGCGGCCGAGGAAGTGCTGCTGGTCGGGCGCCTTGTCGTACGAGTAGCCCGGCGACAGCATCATCCCTTCGACGCCCAGATCCATCATCTCGTCGAAGAAGGCGCGGATGCTCTTCGGATCGGCGCCGTCGAAGAGCGTCGTGTTCGTGGTGACCCGGAAGCCGCGGGCGAGCGCCTCGCGGATCCCCGCGATCGCCAGCTCGTAGCCCCCTTCCTTGCACACCGAGAAGTCGTGCTCCTCCTTCCGGCCGTCGACGTGCACGGAGAAGGTGAGGTACTTGCTCGGCGTGAAGAGGTCGATCTTCTGCTGCAGCAGCAGCGCGTTCGTGCAGAGGTAGATGTACTTCTTCCGCGCCACCAGCCCGCGGACGATCTCGTCGATCTGCGGGTGCATCAGGGGCTCGCCGCCCGGGATCGACACCATGGGCGCGCCGCACTCGTCGACCGCGCGGAAACATTCGTCGGGCGTGAGCTGGCGCTTCAGGACGTGGGCCGGGTACTGGATCTTGCCGCAGCCGGCACAGGCCAGGTTGCAGCGGAACAGCGGCTCCAGCATCAGCACGAGCGGATACCGACGCCGCCCCTGCAGGCGCTGCTTCACGACGTAACTCGCCACCGTCCACATCTGAGAAACGGGCACACCCATGCCTAGCAGCGTAACAGGCCTTCAGGGGTGCCAGCAAGCAGACGCGGCTGAGATGGCGGGAGGAACCCTCAGGCCTCGGACGGCCTGACGTCCTCGGCTCTGGGGCCCTTGTCCGAGCGCGCCTCCTCGAACTCGACGCGCTGGCCCTCGTGCAGCCCCTCGAACGTCACGCCGCGGACCGAACTGCGGTGGAAGAAGTGATCCACGCCGGATTCGTCGCGCACGAATCCGAACCCCTTGTCGAGCACCAGTCGCCGAATCGTTCCGGTCGCCATCGTCGTAGACCTCCGAACGCGGGTTCGAAGGCAAGAATCGTGACAGCCGGGCCGGGTGGCGCTGTTGTCCGGTTCTGGGTCCGTAAGTACTTCCAGATGCAGGTAGATCGTCCGATCGTCTGGCAGGCGGTGGCAGCAGCTGCCACGGGCGGGCGCCCCGAAATCCGCAGGTGTCGCGAACTTGCCCGCGCCGGCCGGTGGCCCCGCCGCGTCCCCGGGACGCGGCGGGCCGGAGGCGGGTGGCCTTACGCCGTGGTCGTCGTGTGCTCGGTGACCTGGTTCTCGTTCAGGTTCATCGGCGCCGCGCTGTCCTCGAAGGTCTGCTTCTCCACGCCCAGGATGTTCAGGGCCGAGAGCCAGACGTCGGACATCGGCGCACCGACGTGCCGGATGTGCCGGTTGCCCTTGAGCCGCCCGTTGGCGTGCCCCATCAGGAACAGCGGCAGGTGGACGTGGTTGTGCAGGTTCGAGTCGCCCATCGGCGAGCCGTAGATGATCAGGCTCTTCTCGAGCAGATTCCGGTCGCCTTCCTGGATGTGCTTCAGCTTCTCGCAGAGATACGGCACCATGCTCACGTGATAGGTGTTGAGGCCCTGGAACAGCCGCAGCTTGTCGAGCTGTTCTCCATGGTGCGACGTCGGGTGGAACGGCGCGTCGCCCGACTTGCCGGTCGCCCCCGGATAGACGCGGCCGATGGCGTCCAGCGCGAGCTTGAACGAGAAGACGCGCGTCAGGTCGGCCTGGAAGGCGGCGGCGATGAGGTCCATCATCAGGTGGACGTGATCGTGGAAGGTGTCCGGCACGCCGATCGGCGCCTCGGGCAGGTTCCGCTGCTCGCCGCTGCGGTTGTGCGCCTCGACGAGCTGGAGCCGGCGCTCGATCTCGCGCACGCTGTCGACGTAGTCACCGAGCTTCACCCGATCCTGCGGTCCCAGCTGCTGCTTGAAGTCAGCCACCTGGGCCGCGATCCCGTCGAGGATGCTGGCGTTGGCGCGTTGGCGCTGCGCCCGGTCCTGCGGGGTGCCGCCGAGCCCGAACATCTGGTTGAAGACGGCCCGCGGGTCCCGGATCGCCGGCAGCGGCTCGGTCGGCGACGCCCAGGACAGGACGTCCATGTAGACGCAGGCATAGCCGTAGGCGCAGCCGCCACCCGTGTTGACCGGCTCGATGCACAGCTGCATCGACGGAATCGCCGTGTCCTGGCACCTCTCCTTCGCGTAGATCTGGTCGATCGACATGCCCGCGTGGATGTTCGACCCCTCCGTCTGGTACGGGTGCGCCTGCGTCAGGTAGGTCGAACTCGAGCGGAAGTGGTCGCCGCCGATCTCCGGCGCCGCCCAGGCCTCCGCCGCGTGGTTGCGCGTGCCGCTGACGATCGTCAGGTACTCCCGGTAGGGCTCGAGCGAGGTCAGGCTGGTCGGCGACAGGTCGAAGTGCGTGCCGGTCGCCGCCGGCGACCACATGTTGTGCTGGAGGCCCAGCTTCGCGCTGCCCGCCGACCCGTGCACCATCTCCATGGCCACCAGCCGCGTCCGATCGACCTGCTGCGCCGTGGCCGTCTTCGCCCAGGCCTTGCCGGCCGGCACCATGGCATCGAGGAACGGCAGCGCCAGCGTCACCCCCATGCCCTTCAGCACGGTGCGGCGCGAAATCTGTTTCTGCGTGATGAACATCGGTCCTTCCTCCCCCTGGTCCCTAGAACCCCTTTTTCGGCTGCTGGCCGGGTTGGCGGTTGCTGGCGCTCAGCGTTCCCGCCCGGCTCATCCGGAAGGCGTCGCTGTTGACGACGCCGAGGACGAACGAGGAGAAGCGGTAGCCGTTGAGTGCGGCGTCGTGCACGATCGCGCGGACCGCCGGCATGTCGTAGTAGTGCATCCGCCGGCCGAGCGCGTAGACCATCAGATTCTTCGTGAACACCGTCAGGAAGGTGTCCTTGTGGGCGAGCAGGGCCTGCACGAGCCCGGGCAGCCCCTGGATCTTCGTGCCGTCCCAGAGCGTCGTCGACGCGTCCACCGGCACCCCGTTGTCCTTGATCCGCCAGCGCGCGGCCGGCCCGAAGTTCTCGAGCGCCAGCCCGATCGGATCGATCACCGAGTGGCACGACGCGCAGACCGGGTTCGACCGGTGCAGCGCCATCCGCTCGCGCACCGACAGCGGCTTGCCGTTCTGGACGGCCGGCGACGAGGTGGACAGGTTCGTGTTGACACCGGGCGGTGGCGGCGGCGGCGGCTGGCCGATCAGCACCTCGAGCACCCACTTGCCGCGCAGCACCGGATCGGTCCGGTTCGCCACCGACGTCTCGACCTGGATGCTGCCATCGCCCAGGATGCCCCGCCGGTGCGTCCCGACGAGCGACACCCGGCGGAACGCCGACCCGGCGATGCCCGGGATGCCGTAGTACTGCGCCAGATCCTGGTTGGCGTAGGTGTAGTCGCCCGTCAGCAGCGTCAGGACGTTCTTGTTGCCGGCGACGATGCTGTTGAAGAAGAGCTCCGTCTCCTTGATGAAGTCGTGCTCGAGGTTGGTGTTGTACTGCGGATAGGAGATGGCGTCCGGGTTGACCTTCGAGACGTCCTCCAGGCGGAGCCAGTGATAGGCGAACCGGGACGACAGCGAGAAGGCCCGCGGATCCTTCAGCATCCGCAGGGCCTGCGCGTCCAGCACGGCCCGTTCGTGCAGCCGTCCCTGGTGCGCCAGGTTGACCAGCTCGGCGTCGGGCGGGCCGCCCCAGATGAAGTACGACAGGCGCGAGGCGAGCGCCATGTCGCTGATCCGGTAGTCCTGGCCAGGATGGACCGAGACCGGTTCCGGTTCGAGCCGGAACAGGAAGCGCGGGCTGGCCAGGATCGCCTGCAGCCCCATCCGGATGCCTTCCTCGAAGTTCCCCTGCTTCCGGCCGAGCCGGTAGTAGTTCATCACCCAGGCCAGTTCGTGCGGCGTGACCGGCTGCCGGTAGGCCTCGTCGGCCAGGTGCGTGAGGATCGTCTGGGCACAGGGCGTTTCCTGCGCGGCGGTCAGGGGCCGGCAGATGAAGATCTTCTGCCGGCTGACGTCGTTCGACACGCCCGTCACGTGCAGCGGGCCGGTGATCGTCAGCATCCGCAGGTGCGGCAGCGTCGTCACCCCCGCGCTGCCGCCGACCAGCGTGTCGGCCATCGTGAAGCGATGCGGCGAGAGCAGGTCGTCGATCGGGCCGTCCCACCGCTTCGGGAAGGCGGCCGACACACGGTGCGGGCCGGCCGTCACCTCGACGGGTGGCGTGGTGATCGACAGGCCGTGCGGGCGGTCGCCGCTCATCCGCGGGTCGATGGGAAAGCTCGCCACCTGCTGCCCGTCGATCGACAGGTCGATCTTCCCGCCCGTGCCGGCCGTCATGCCGAAGATCTGGTCGGCACCGCCGTCCGCCGTGCCGTAGAACCGCATCTTGAAGCGGTAGGTGCCGTCGGCCGGGAAGATATGGACGACCGAGATCCCGCCCCGCGTCCCGTACGGCGCCCCCGCCACGTGGTGCATCTGGGAGGTCCGCGGGGAGGCGGCGTAGGTCGTGGCCGACGCGGTCGCCTGCGGGTCCCCGACGGCGAGCCGGCTGATCTCGTCGGCCGCATCGAGATACCCCTGCATCAGGGTCGGCGAGAAGGTCTGCACGTTGGCCACGTCCGCGAAGTTGTGGCTCATCGTATCGGGCGGCAGCCACTGGCCGACGTCGATGTCGAGCCCCAGCATCGACTGGATCGAGGCGGAGTACTCGGCGCGGTCGAGCCGCTGGAACGTCCGCAGGCCGGGATCCGGATGGAGGGCCGCCTGGCGGTCGATCCGGTTCTCGAGCGAGACCACGAAGGCGTGGATCGACGCCTGGTCCGGCCGCTTCGGCGCGCTCTGCGGCGGCATCATGCCGGCCTGGAGCTTCGCCAGCATCTTCTCCACCAGCCGCGCGTGCTGCGTCGCCTTGGCCATGTCGAAGTGCTGGAAGCTGACGCCGCCCGGCTTGATCGCGTCGATGTGGCACTGGATGCAGATGGTGTGCACCATCTTGTTCTGCATCGGCACCGTCATGTAATCGCCCGTGTGGGCGAAGTCGACGACCGTCGGGGCCGTCCCCTTCCCCAGGCGCGGCATCGTCGGCGCCGCCCATCCCGGCTTGTAGGCCGCCGCAGCCGGCGCGCCGACGGCCTCCGCCGAGAGCGCCGTCACGAAGCGCTGCAGCGTGGCCGCGTCGGGCCTGGGCAGGCCGGCCGGCGGCATCGCACCGGCCTTCAGCTTGCCGACCATCATGCCGGCGATGGTCGCCTGCGCGTGCGCGGCGTCGAAGTGCTCGAGCGACAGCCCGCCGGTCATCAGCGAGTCGTTGTGACAGCCGACGCAGTAGTGCTGCACGAGGGCGTTCTGTTGCGCCACCGGCATGGCCGGCGCAGGCGTCCCGGGCGCTGGAGCGGCGGGCGCCGGCGTGGCGGGCGCCGGTCCGCTCCCCTGCGCGGTCAGCGTGAGGCTGAGGCCGAGGGCGACCGTTCCAATGACAAGCAGGTAGACGAACCTCTTCATGCGCAGCTGCCCCTGTCGAGCTTGGTGATGATCCATGCGGATTTCATGTGTGTAGCATACGAAGAATCGATGGCATGTGAACGTAATTTCCTGTATTCCTCCTGTCTTTCTTAGTAAATCTGACGCGGCTGAGACGCCGGCCAGCGCGACCGTAGGCGTCTCCATGCCCAGCAGTAGGGCCAATCACCTCAGCATTAGAAGAGATACGGAAGAGGTCGAATGAGGCGGCGGGTTCCGGTATAGGATCCGCGCATGCGGCAACTGACGCTTCTGGCCGGCCTGGTCTTCACCCTCGCGGCGAGCGGCCTCGTGGCACGAGCTGCCTCTCCGGTCGTGGTTCGCGTCGAGACCACCCTCGGCAACATCGACATCCAGGTCGATACCGTGCGCGCGCCGATCACGTCAGCGAACTTCCTGCGCTACGTGGACGGGGGGTTCTACAACGGTGGCGAGTTCTATCGTGCGGCGCGGCCGGACACCTATCATCCGGTCCTGCCCAACCGCCCGCCCATGCAGCTCATCGAAGCGAGGATCCCGGCCGGCAAGCAGGCGTTCCCTCCCATCCCGCTCGAGCGCACGAGCGTGACGGGCCTGCACCACGTCGTCGGCACGGTCGCGATGGGCCGGAACGACGGTCAACCGGACAGTGCGACCGACGACTTCTACATTCTGCTCAACGACCAGCCCTCGCTCGATTTCGGCGGCAAGCGCTTCAACGATGCCCAGGGGACGGCGCCGTTCGGCAAGGTCGTCGCCGGCATGGACGTCATACGGAAAATCAACCAGCAACCCGTCGCGCCGCGGGACGCGACCCCCGACAACCCGCTGACGAAGACGCAGAACCTCGCCCCGCCCATCCGCATCATCAAGGTGTATCGCCTGCCGCAGCGCTGATCGCAGCGCGACGCGGCGCAGGGAACACCACCGAGCCCGATGGCGCTCCCTGCGGACGACGGATGCAATGGGCAACGGGCAATGAGCAATGAGGATTGCCCTGGTTCCTGCATTCAGGACTGGAGACTGGAGACTGAAGACCGGAGACTGGAAGCTGGAGCCCGAAGCCCGGAGCCGGACGTCGTAAGGAGGGAAATTTGGTCGGGATGACAGGATTCGAACCTGCGACCCCCTGACCCCCAGTCAGGTGCGCTACCAGGCTGCGCTACATCCCGAGTCGAACTGACGCTACGCCGAGGCGTGCTTGTGCTTGC
>JAGWRA010000155.1 GCA_028876655.1 Acidobacteriota bacterium
CAAGGAGATCAAGGACTTCCTGACCAATCAGGAGCGCGAGAAGCAGACCGAGGCGCTGGTCGACGCGCTGCGCAAGAAGGGCAAGGTCGAGATCTACATCTGAACGGTGTCAGTTCTCAGTTATGAGTTCTGAGTCAGGAGCGCCTGCGGCCATGCCGAGCGAGGGACAAGGAGATCCCGAGCGAGGCATCAGCGTCAGTTCGCGGCGGGGGTGGGGCCCCGCCGCAAACCAAGCGATGCCGACACAGGACAAGATCGCTGCCCGAGCCAGCGATGATCGCGAACCCACCGAGATCCGGCTCGACGTCTGGCTCGACGTCGCCTGCCTCTACCGCACCCGCTCGGAAGCCCAGAAGGCCTGCAAGGGCGGCAAGGTCGACGTGAACGGCCAGCCCGGCAAACCCCACCGGCTGATCCGCCCTGGCGACCGCCTCGTCCTGTCGCGCCCGATGGGACGCCGGCAGACGGTCGTCGTCCGCCAGCTGGCCGAGCACCATGTCGCGAAGGCGGAGGCGCGGCTGCTCTACGAGGACCTGACGCCGCAGCCGACGCCCGAAGAGATCGAGCTGCGGCGGCTCGAGCGGATCTACCACGCGTCGATGACGCCGCCGCGCGCCCCGGACAAGCGGGAACGGCGGGAACTGCGGCGGCTCAAGGGAAAGTAGCGTCCATGAACGCCGCCACGTCCTTCTTCAGCTGTGCGAGCGACGCCTTGTCGATGTACACCATGTGCCCCGCCCGGAAGTGGGCGGTCGTCACGTTCCCGCGCGAAGCCGCCGGCAGGCGCAGGTGCGCCAGCGTGTACTCGGCCGCGTAGTACGGCGTCGCTTCGTCGTAGTACCCCATCGCGACCAGCAGCTTCATGTAGGGGTTCTTCGCGAAGGCGCTCCAGAGCGCGCCGCTCACGTCCGCGTACTGGTTGTCCGACGAGAAGTCCCAGCTGGTGAAGCCCCCGCCGAGGATGTAGTACCGCAGGTCGCTCTTGAAGCCGAGTTCCGTCCGGACGTAGTCGTACAGCATGGCGGTGTAGGGCGGCCGGATCGCGGTCATGCTCGGATCGAAGTCCGGGCTCTCCGATCCCGGCAGGTCGCTCGCGCCGGTAAACCGGCTGTCGAGCCGCCCGACCGTCAGCTTCCGATCGCGCAGCAGCTCCGCGTCGAACCGGTCCAGCGTGATCCGGAGGTCCGAGTTGTCGACGAACGCCGGGCTCAGGCCCGTGTAGCGCGCCAGCTGCGCGATCGCCGCCTGCCGCTCCGCCTCGGTCAGCCGCGTCCCCTTCTGCAGGGCGATCGTGTAGTCGGTTGACGCCCACTTCTCCGCTTCGGCGAGCACCTGCGGCAGATCCTGCTTCTGGAGGTCGGGCGGCAGCTTCTTGTGGTACCAGGCCGTGGCCGTGTAGGTCGGCACGTAGAGGATGTAGGGCAGGTCGTTGCCCCGCGCGAAGTCGGCCGTCTGGAAGTTGAGGATCGTCGAGATGAGGACGATGCCGTTCAGCGCGATCCCGTGCTCCACCAGGTATCCCGACAGCCCCGCGGCGCGCGTCGTCCCGTAGCTCTCGCCCGCCAGGAACAGCGGCGACGTCCACCGCTCGTAGCGCGTCAGGTACAGCCGGATGAACTCGCCCACCGACGCGATGTCGCCCTCGAGGCCCCAGACCTTCTTCCCTTCCTCGGGCGAGGTCGCGCGGCTGTAGCCGGTGCCGATCGGATCGACGAAGACCAGGTCGGTCCGGTCGAGCCAGCTGTCTTCGTTGTCCACCAGGTGATAGGGCGGCGGCGGCAGGAACCCTTCATCGAGCATCTGCACGCGCTTGGGCCCGATGGCCCCCAGGTGGAGCCAGACCGACGAGGAACCGGGCCCGCCGTTGAAGGCCACGGTGAGCGGCCGCTGGGCCCGGTTCGTCACGCCGTCGAGGGTGTAGGCGATGAAGAAGATGTGGCCCGTCACCTTCCCCTGGGCGTCGGCGATCGGCATCATGCCGGTGGTCGCCGTGTACTTCAGCAGCCGCCCGCCGATCCGGGCCTCGTGGTGCGTCACCACGGGAGGGGCGTCCATCTCCGCCGGGACCGGCGCCGAGGGCGCCTTGCCCGCCTGGCTCCGGGTCTCGCCCGTCGCGGACGGGGCGGGCGCCTGCCCCGCGCCTCCAAGCAGCAGGGCGGCTGTCAGCAACATGGTGGCAATCACGCGTTCACCATCCTCTCCAGGCACCGGAGGGTGCCAGCTCATCCATTCGAGCCATTATAGGAGGGATGGGGCCGGCCGGCGCGTCAGCCGGCGGCGTTCTCGCGACCCGGCATGACCACCTGCTGACCGGGAGCGTGATCGGGCCGGGCGCACGACGCACCCCGCTCGACAATGGTGCCGACGACCCGGCCCAGGAAGTCGCGCCGGGTCGTGACCCGGCAGCCGCACGACAGTTGCACGATCTCCGCGCTCATGACTGCTCTCCTTCCTCCTCCAGCGGTTCGCCCCCGTCCTCCTCGATCCGCCGCCGCTCGGCCCGGCGGGCGTAGACGAGCGCCCCTCCGAAGATCACGACGATCAACCCCAGCGACAGCCACTGCGGCACCTCGAACGGCAGCAGGTGAATCGTGTGGAGGTAGTCCAGCAGGAGTTTCAGGCCGACCCACCCGATGATGATGAACGCGCCGTCGACCAGTTCCGGATAGCGCTCGATCAGGGCGAGGATCCGCCCGATCACCACCCGCATCATCACGATACCGAGCAACCCTCCGCTGAGGACCACCCACAGCTTCGGCGACATCGCCACGGCCACCAGGATCGAGTCGAAGGCGAAGACAACGTCGGTCAGTTCGACCCGCAGGACCGTCGCCCAGAACGGCGGCAGGCCCAGCCAGCCGCGGGCGGGCGCCGGGGCGCGGCGCTCTTCGGCGCTGCCGGCGTGCCGGAAGTACTTCACGGGAAGGTACAGCAGGTAGATCGCGCCGACGAGCTTCACCCAGCCCAGGGTGATGAGATAGACCGCCAGCAGCGTCGCGGCAATCCGGAAGGCGAACGCGCCGGCGATGCCGACCCGCAGCGCCCGTCGCTGCTCGGCTTTCGGCAGGCCGAGCACCAGGACGGCCAGCACCATGGCGTTGTCGGCGCTCAGCAGCCCCTCGAGGGCCACGAGCAGGAGCACGGTGGCGAAGTCGGCGATCTGCGGGTGCACGAGGTGTGGCGGCTGCGGAGACCGTCCGGCGTTCAGGATGGTGAGGTCGTGGCCCGCGCGGGGGCCCGGACCGGTTGTCCCAGTATGCCCTGCCCGCCGGCCACTGTCACGTGGGGCCGCGGCGCCAGCCCGGCGACCGACCCAATATTGACACAGATCGTATCAATCCCTATACTTGGTGTGACGCAAGGTTCAGGAATCATGGCCGTGGAACAGGACTTGTATTTCATCAGCGTGGCGGCCCGGCTTCTCGGGATGCACCCGCAGACATTGCGCAAGTACGAGCGTCTGGGGCTGGTCCGTCCGACCCGGACGATCGGGAGCATGCGGCTTTATTCGCGGGACGAGCTGGCCAGACTGCGCATCATCAAGCAGCTGGTCGACGAAGGCGGCGTGAACCTGGCGGGCGTGCAGCGCCTGCTCTCGATTGCCGACGCCCTCGATCGCCTGCGGCCCCTGGCCCGGGAGGAGGCGCTGGCCCGCGACGAGGGCCGCCGGCGGCTCACGCGCGAGATCGAACGTCTCTGCCGGCTCGTTGGCGTCGACTGGTAGCGCCCTATGGACTTCAAGGACTATTACGCGACGCTCGGGGTCGCCAAGACCGCCACCGAGAAGGAAATCAAGCAGGCGTACCGCAAGCTGGCGCGCAAGTACCACCCTGACGTCAATCCGGGCGACAAGGCGGCCGAGTCGAAGTTCAAGGAGATCAACGAGGCGTACGAGGTCCTCGGCGACCCGGCCAAGCGCAAGAAGTACGACGAACTCGGCGCCAACTGGCGGATGTACGAGCAGGCCCAGCAGGCGGGCGGCGGCGCCGGCGGCCCCGGCTTCGGCGGCTGGTCGGTCCACTTCGGCGGCGGCGGTCCCGGTGGCGGCTACCGGACGATGAGCGAAGAGGAGATGCACAGCGTCTTCGGCGACGAAGACCCCTTCTCCGACTTCTTCAAGACCTTCTTCGGCGGCGCGGCCGCGGCCGAGCCCGGACGCCGGGGCGGACGCAGCCGGACGCGGGCCCGCCAGGGACGCGACATCGAGCAGGAGCTGGATCTCTCGCTCGAGGATGCGTTCAACGGGACGATGCGCCGGCTGTCGATCAAGACCGACGGCCATGCGCGCACGGTGGACGTGCGGATTCCGGCAGGCGTGAGCGACGGCTCACGCGTTCGCGTGGCCGGCGAGGGCGAGCACGGCACGGGCGGCGCCGCCGCGGGCGATCTGTACCTGCGCATCCGGCTCCGGCCGCACCCCGACTTCGAGCGGCGGGGGCGCGATCTGCACGCGAAGGTCCACGTGCCGCTCACGGTGGCCGTGCTCGGCGGCGAGGCCGAGGTCGCCACGCTGGCAGGCCGCCCGCTCCGCCTGAAGATTCCGGCGGCCACGCAGAACGGCCAGGTCTTCCGGTTGAAGGGGCACGGCATGCCGGCCGTGGGCAAGCCCGATCACCGGGGGGACCTCTATGCGACGGTCCAGGTGCAGCTCCCCCGCCAGCTCACGCCCGAGCAGCAGCAGCTGTTCGAGCAGCTGGCGCGGCTCGAGAGCCCGCCCGCTGCAGCGGCGGCCGCCCGGACGAAGAACTGAAACAGCGGAAGGTCAAGACGATGAACCTGAACAAGTACACGGAAAAGGCGCAGGAAGCGGTCGTCGGGGCGCAGCAGCTCGCCACCGAGCTGAACCACCCGCAGATCGAGCCGGAGCACCTGCTGGTCACGCTGCTCGAGCAGTCGGGCGGCGTGGTCCCCGAGGTGCTGCGGAAGATGAACGTCGATCCCGCCGCGCTGGCGAAGGCGGCCCGCGGGGCGCTCGAATCGCAGCCGAAGGCGTACGGCGGCGCCCAGCCGGGCATCTCCCCGCGCCTGAACCTGCTCGCGGATCTCGCGCAGGCCGAGGCGGGCCGGCTGAAGGACGAGTTCGTCAGCACCGAGCACCTGTTCCTGGCGATTGCCGGCGAGACGGGCCGCTCGGCGGGGGCGAAGCTGCTGAAGGACCACGGGATCACGCGCGACGCGATCCTCCAGGCGCTGACCACGGTGCGCGGCTCGCAGCGCGTCACCGACCAGAATCCGGAGGCCAAGTACCAGGCGCTCGAGCGCTACGGCCGCGATCTCACCGAACTGGCGCGGCGCGGCAAGCTGGATCCGGTCATCGGCCGCGACGAGGAGATCCGGCGTGTCATCCAGGTCCTCTCCCGCCGCACGAAGAACAACCCGGTGCTCATCGGCGAGCCCGGCGTCGGCAAGACCGCCATCGTCGAAGGGCTGGCGCAGCGGATCATCCGGGGTGACGTGCCGGAGGGGCTGAAGAACAAGAAGATCGTGGCGCTCGACATGGGCGCCCTGGTCGCCGGCGCGAAGTACCGGGGCGAGTTCGAGGATCGCCTGAAGGCGGTCCTGAAGGAGATCACGGACGCGTCGGGTCAGGTGGTGCTGTTCATCGACGAGCTCCACACGGTGGTGGGCGCGGGGGCGGCCGAGGGGGCCATCGACGCCTCGAACATGCTGAAGCCGATGCTGGCCCGTGGCGAGCTGCACACGATCGGCGCGACGACGCTCGACGAGTACCGCAAGTACATCGAGAAGGACGCGGCCCTCGAGCGCCGGTTCCAGCCGGTGCTGGTCGGCGAGCCGACGGTCGAGGACACGATCAGCATCCTGCGCGGCCTGCGCGAGCGCTACGAGGTGCATCACGGCGTGCGCATCAAAGACTCCGCGCTCGTCGCGGCGGCGACGTTATCGAACCGGTACATCAGCGACCGCTTCCTGCCCGACAAGGCGATCGACCTGGTGGACGAAGCGGCCTCGAAGCTCCGCATGGAGATCGACTCGCTCCCCGTCGAGCTCGACGAGGTGGAGCG
>JAGWRA010000016.1 GCA_028876655.1 Acidobacteriota bacterium
CGAGGATGCTCGCGCGGAGATCGGGTGAGGACCGAGCCGGCATGAGGACCGCAGTCTAGCGCAGGAGATGGCCTGGCGGATCCTCGATTCCCGGTACCACCGCCTCCGATTGTGCAGCTCTTCGGGAGGATGAGGTGAGGGGCCGCCGTTCCGCACGCACGGGCGACGGCCCCCAACTCGATACTCAGAACTCAGAACTCAGAACTCAAAACTCAAAACTACTGTTTCTTCTCTTCCATGAGACTGTACAACACGCTGACGCGCCGCGAAGAGGAGTTCGCCCCCGCCGACGGGAAGACCGTCCGGATGTACACGTGCGGCCTCACCGTGTACGCGCGCGGGCACATCGGGAACTTCCGGACGTTCGTCTGCCTCGACGTCCTGCGCCGGGCGCTGCGCCACGAGTTCGGCTGGCAGATGCGCGAGGTGATGAACTTCACCGACGTCGACGACCGGACCATCGTCGGCGCCCAGAACGCGCAGATGCCGCTGCGGGAGTACACCGACCAGTTCATCGGGGCCTTCCGCGAGGACGCCCGGGCGCTCGGCATGGAGCCGGTGGAGGAGAACCCGCGCGCCACCGACGAGGCGAACCTGCGCGCGATGGCCGACATGATCAAGGCCCTCGGAGCGCACGGCCACACGTACACGAGCGACGGATCGATCTACTTCAAGATCTCCACGCTGCCCGAGTACGGCGCCCTGTCGCGGATCGACCAGGCCGGCATGATGGCCGGCGCGCGCGTGGACGCCGACAACTACACCAAGGAGGACGCCCGCGACTTCGTCCTCTGGAAGGCGACGAAGCCGGGGGAGCCGACCTGGGATTACGGCACCGGGCCCGGCCGCCCCGGCTGGCACATCGAGTGCTCGGCCATGGCGCTGCGGCTGCTCGGCGAGCCGCCCATCGACATCCACGCCGGCGGCATCGACCTGATCTTTCCGCACCACGAGAACGAGATCGCGCAGAGCGTCGGCGCCACGGGCAAGCCGTTCGTCCGCTTCTGGGTGCACGTCGAGCACCTGCTGGTCGACGACCAGAAGATGTCCAAGTCGCTCGGCAACACGTACACGCTGCCCGATCTGGCGACCCGGGGGTACCGGCCGTCGGCGGTCCGCTACCTGCTGATGTCGGGACACTATCGCAAGCAGCTGAACTTCACCTTCACCAGCCTCCAGCAGGCGGAAGAGTCGCTGCGGCGGCTCACCGACTTCCTGGCGCGGCTCGACGCGGTGACGGGCGACGAGGGGCATCCCGAGATCGAGGAGCGGATCGGCCAGGCGGGTCACGCGTTCCGCGAGGCGCTCGCCGACGACCTGAACACCGCAGCGGCCCTCGCCGCCGTCTTCGACCTGGTGCGGGCGCTGAACTCCGCCATCGACGCGGGCGCCGTCGGCACCCCCGACGTCTCCTGCATCCGGCACTTCTTCGAGCGCGTCGACCAGGTGCTCGGCGTCATCGGCCTGCGGCAGGCCGAAGAGCAGGCCCCGCCCGTGCCCGCCGAGGAGATCGAGCGCCTCATCGAAGACCGCCACGCCGCCCGCCGCCGCCGCGACTTCGCGGCCGCCGACCGCATCCGCCAGGACCTGGCGTCCCGCGGTATCCTGCTCGAAGACACCGCCGGGGGGACCCGCTGGAAGCGGAAGTAAGGGGATAGGACGTTGGACGTCGGACGTCGGACGTGACAAGCTATCTGCATGCCCATTCCCGACATTCGCACCCCCCTTCCCGGTCCCAACGCCCAGCGGTTGATTGCCCGTGACAAGACGGCGGTATCCCCCTCCTACACCCGCGCGTACCCGTTCGTGATGGCGCGTGGTGAAGGGGCCGTTGTCGAGGATGTCGACGGCAACCGCTTCCTCGACTGCGCCGCCGGCATCGCGGTGAACTCCACCGGTCATTCCCATCCTGCCGTCGTGAAGGCCATCGTCGAGCAGGCGGGGAAGTTCCTCCACATGTCGGGGACCGACTTCTACTACGAGGATCAGGTGGAGCTCGCCGAGCAGTTCGGGCAGCTCGTGCCGATCGACGGTCCCGTCCGGTCCTTCTTCAGTAATTCGGGGGCCGAGGCGAACGAGGCGGCCATCAAGATGGCCCGGTACCACTCGAAGCGGCCCTACATCATCGCGTTCCTCGGCGGGTTCCACGGCCGGACGATGGGGGCGCTGGCGATGACGGCGAGCAAGGCCGTGCAGCGGCGGGGATTCGCGCCGCTGATGCCGGGCGTGTACCACGCGCCGTACGCCAACTGCTACCGTTGTCCGCTGGGCCTGAAGCCCGACTCGTGCGCCGCCGACTGCCTGAACTTCCTGGAGGACGAGCTGCTCGTGCAGCTGGTCTCGCCCGATGAAGTGGCCGGCGTGATGGTGGAACCGATCCAGGGCGAGGGGGGCTACGTCGTCCCGCCGCCGCAGTTCCACGAGCGGCTGCGGGCGCTGACGAAGCAGCACGGCATCCTGCTGATTGCCGACGAGGTGCAGTCGGGGATGGGGCGGTCGGGGAAGATGTTCGCGATCGAGCACTTCGGCGTCCAGCCCGACATCGTGTCGGTGGCGAAGGGGATCGCGTCGGGCATGCCGCTCGGGATCACGGCGTCGCGAGCGGACGTGATGGACTGGCCTCCGGGGGCGCACGCCAGCACGTTTGGAGGGAATCCGGTGTCGTGTGCCGCGGCGCTGGCCACCATCAAGCTGCTGCGCGAGACGCTGGTGAAGAACGCGGCCGAGGTCGGCGGGCACCTGATGGAGGGGCTGAAGGCGCTGGCCGATCGGCATCCGCTGATTGGCGACGTGCGCGGGCGTGGGCTGATGATCGGCATCGAGCTGGTGCGCGACCGCCAGACCAAGGAGCGCGCGGTCGAGGAGCGGAACGCCGTCGTCCAGGCGGTCTTCCGGCGCGGGCTGCTCGTCCTCGGCGCCGGCCGGAACGCGCTGCGCCTGTCGCCGCCTCTGGTGTTGACGAAGGAGCAGGCCGACACGGCGGTGCGGATCCTCGACGAGGCGATCGGAGAGGTGGAGGGGAAGTAGGATCGGCTGCGGGCTACAGGCTTCAGGCTCCGGGGCACGTCGCACGTCGCACGGACAAGCCGCACGTTGCACTTTGCACCTTGCACGTCGCACCTGACAGGTCTTCCCAGGGCACGCGTCTTGCTCCCGTGATGGAGCATGACGCAGGCCCGCGTCCGTCTCGGGAAATCCGGCGAAGATCTCGCCTGCGCTACGCTGCGGCGCGAGGGGTACGAGATTCTTGCCCGCCGTTACCGGAGCCGGTTCGGCGAAATCGACATCATCGCGCGCGACGGTCCGACGCTCGTGTTCGTCGAGGTGAAGTGCCGGGCGGGCACGGCGTTCGGCTCCGGCGCCGACGCGATCACGCCACGGAAGCGGTTCCACATTTTGCGCGTGGCGGAAGAGTACCTGGCGCGGCACGGCGCGACCGAGGTGCCGTGCCGGTTCGACGTGGTGGTTGTCAGCTTCGAGGGGGACGGGCGGCCGCGGGTGGAGGTCATCCGGTCGGCGTTCGAGGCGGCGGGCGGGTTCTGACCGGCGCCCGAGCCCGGAGCCCCGCCGCCGAGCCGTCTTGCCTCCAACCTCGCCGGTATGTTACTTTTAGGGTTCTTGGCGGGCGGGAATAACTCAGTGGTAGAGTGCGACCTTGCCAAGGTCGAAGTCGCGGGTTCGAATCCCGTTTCCCGCTCCAGATCTTGGTCGAAGGCGGCGGCCCGAGAGGCCGCCGCCTTCGACAGTCCTCGCGCACTTTCCCAGCCGTCCGTTCCGATCGGCGCCGTCGCCAAGTGGTAAGGCAGAGGTCTGCAAAACCTCCATCCCCGGTTCAAATCCGGGCGGCGCCTCCAACTTCTCCTGCACGATTCCACATCACGGTCACAGACCCAGCAGCGCCCGGAGCCGTTCCAGGACGTCTGTCAGCCTGTCTGCCGGCAGGCGGCGCACGAATCGCGCTCGCCGCTGGTGCCAGTCGATGCTCTTCACCTGGTCGGCCAGCACGACGCCGGTGATCTTGCCAGCTCGCACGGGTACTTCGAACGGATAGCCCTTGATCTGGCTCGTGATGGGGCAGGCGAGCGCCAGTCCCGCCCGCGCATTGTACGACCGGGGTGAGAGGACCAGCGCCGGTCGCCGGCCTTTCTGCTCATGCCCGGTCTGCGGATCGAAGGTCAGCCAGACGAGATCGCCGCGGTCCGGGACGTAGCGCGGCGTTACCACGCCTCTCGTCCCGCAGGCGCGCCCCAATCGGCCTCATCGTGTCGATTGGCCGGCGTGATCGCCGCCACCAGATCGTCCAAGGCGTATTTCGGCTGGGCCGGTGCGATGACGACCGTGCCCTTGCTGACCGAGATCTCGACTTCATCGCCGGGGTGGAGTCGCGCCTCCTGCGCGACAGCCTTCGGAAGCCGAAGTGCCAGGCTGTTACCCCACTTCGCCAGTTGGGTGGTCATCGTCCTGCTCCTGTGCAACGGTATATACATTGAATATACGAGTGAGGGCCGGAGCGTCAAGGCCTCGATCCGAACGACCGGGAGGTGGGCGCCGGTCCTGGCGAACCGGCGCCCGTAGCCGATGCCGCTGGCGTTGCCCCGTCAGTGGCCGGGCACGCTGATGGTGCCGGCGATGTGGATCGACGCGATGGCCGGGTTCTCGCTACCCACCGTGAACGTGCCGGCGCCGACGGCACCGGCAAAGCGGCCGGTACCACCCTCGATCAGGTACGCGTTGTGGCGGACGGCGAAGCCGGGCGTCGCCTCGAAGCAGACGATCCCGTGCGTCGAGAAGGTCAGCGTGCTGCCGTCCCGCGCCGTCAGCGTGTCGGTGCTGCTCGAGAGCCGGCAGCCCCCGCCCGAGCCGTCGGCGCCCAGGGGATCGCCGAAGTGATTCACGTCGGTCAGGGTTGCCTTGCCGACGAGGTCGCCCCGGCAGGTGTAGGGCGTGTTGTACGGATTGGCGAGCGTGCAGTTGACCAGGAGCGTCCCCGCTCCCTCCCGGACGCGATGGTCGCGATCGCCGTCGTGCCGTTTTTCCGCGTTCGTGCCGCGAACGCTCATCAGGAACACGGCCAGCAGGCACACGCCCAGCACGACCGTGGCGTGGCCCGCGAGTGTCCATGCGCGAGACGTCATCGATGCCTCCTGTGAAGTGACTCAGAGCCGATGAGTCCGCCGGGTCGCGATGATGAAGGCTCGATGGTAGTGCGAAGTCCCGCCACGTACATGTGAATTGCCACGGATGGGATGTTTCCGTGTGCAGCCTGGTGCCCGCAGGCACCGGCCGGCGGGTCGGCATGAACGCCAGGACGCGGGCTACCGTGTGAGCGCGAGGAACTGTTCGAGCAGCTGTTCGATCTCCGGCTGCTCGGTCAGGCCGGGCGAGAACGGCTGCGGCCACTGCACGGTGAGCGTGGTCGCGGCGTGTTCCCCATGGAGGTCGTCGAACGTCAGCGTGACGCGATCCTTGCCGATGGCGACCTTCCGGACCTGTAACAGGGTGCCGGTGGTATAGGTGACCAGCCGGGCCGGTCTCGAGACGGCCATCGGCGGCCGCGGCGGCCCGGAGCCCGGCTCGGCCATGCGCGGGGGCATCAGGCGGTGCTCGGCCGAGATTTCATCGAAGACGTCGTCGATGTTGCTGCCGGTCACGTCGCGATCGCCGCTGAAGAAGCTGCCGTGGAACTGGTAGTAGACCCCCTTCTCGGGGCTGACGACGGCCAGCCCCTGTCGCGACAGCACGGCCCCGCCGCCGAAGGTCGACCGCATGACGAGCACGGAATAGAGCGGCTGCTTCAAGGCCACCTGGCGGTGGAGCCAGGTCGCCTTCAGCGTGGCGCCGGACGCCATGCTGGCCGCGAGCAGGAGAGAGACGCAGAGGGCCACCGTGTGGCGCGGCATGGGTGTCATTGGGATGCTTCCGTCCAGCGGGGTAGCAGGCTCACTTGCGCCATGGCGGGCATGTCAGGCCGCCCCTGTGGAGCGCCGTCGACCGAAGACCGAAGACCGAAGACCGTAGACCGCGTCTTTCGTGGGCCCCGCAGCCCGCAGCCCGGCGCCCGTAGCCCGGCGTCTATTGCGCCGAGATCGCCGAGCGCCGGCCGCGCAGGACGTACTTCTGGATCTTGCCAGTTGCGGTCTTCGGCAGCTCGTTCACGAACGTAAAGCTGTGCGGCGTCTTGAAGTGCGCGAGGTTGTCGCGCGTGAAGACGCGCAGCTCCTCGGCCGTGGCCGCGGCGCCCGGGCGCAGGACGATGAAGGCGTGCGGCGCCTCGCCCCATTTCGTGTCGGGCAGCCCGACGACGGCCGCTTCCTGCACGGCGTGGTGGCGCAGCAGGACGCCCTCCACCTCCACCGATGAGATGTTCTCGCCGCCGCTGATGATCACGTCCTTGATCCGGTCGCGGATCTCGACGTAGCCATCCGGATGGACCACGGCGGCATCGCCGCTGTGGAAGTAGCCGTCCTTCAACGCGACGGCCGTGGCCTCCGGATCGTTGTAGTACCCCTTCATCACGACGTTGCCGCGGACGGCGATCTCGCCGGGCGTCTGGCCGTCGCGCGGAACGTCGCGCCCCTCCTCGTCGACCACGCGCAGATCGCCGGAGGTCAGCAGCTCGACGCCCTGCCGCGCCTTGATGACCGCGCGTTCCGTGGCGCTCAACGCCGCGTGCTCGGGCCTGGGCTCACAGACGGTGATGAACGGCGCCGTCTCGGTCAGGCCGTAGACGTGCGCGATGGGCCAGCCGAGCTCGCCTTCGATCCGCTCGATCGTGGCGGCGGCCGGCGGAGCGCCGGCGGTGACGACCTGGACGCCGCGCGGGGCGCCCGCGCGCACGTCCTCCGGCGCATTCGCGATGCCGATGAGCACGGTCGGGGCCGCGCAGAGGAAGGTGATCGCCTCCTCGCGCACCAGCTCGAACACGCGCACCGGATCGACCTTGCGCAGGCAGACGTGCGTGGCGCCGACGGCGGTGACGGTCCAGGGGTACGTCCACCCGTTGGCGTGGAACATCGGCAGCGTCCACAGGTACCGGTCGGTCATCTTCATCGGCACGTGGAGCAGCGTGCCGATGGTATTCATGTACGCGTTGCGATGGGTGATCATCACGCCCTTCGGGCGCGACGTCGTCCCGCTCGTGTAGTTGATCGTCAGCAGGCCGATCTCGTCCACGGGCGCCGGGCGGAAGTCTGGCGCCGTCCGCTCGACCAGTTCCTCGTAGTCGAGCCAGTGGCCCCGCGCTCCCTCGAGCGCGACGAAGTGACGGACCCCGGGGATCTGCGGGCGGATCCGGTCTACCGCGTCCAGGTAGTCCGCGTGCGCGCAGACGACCGTCGCACCCGAGTGGCCGATGATGTAGGCGAACTCGTCGGGACTGAGCCGGTAGTTGACCGGCACCAGCACGGCGCCGATCTGCGGAACGGCATAGAACGACTCGAGCTGCGCGTGCGTGTTCGGGGCGATGTAGGCGACCCGGTCGCCGGGCTGCACCCCGAGCTGCTGCAACGCCGCCGACCAGCGGTCGCAGCGCGCGAAGAACGCACCGTAGGTCAGCCGGAGGTCGCCGTCAACGACGGCCGGGCGATCGGAATAGAGCGCACGGGTGCGCCGGGCGAACTCGAGGGGGCTCAGCGGAACTTCCATGGGCTGCGCCAGTTATACACCCGGTCACGGGCTACGGGCTACGGGCTGCAGTGACGTCGCACGTGACAAGCCCGCACGTCGCACGCCGCACGGACAGGCCGCACTCTGCACGTTGCACGTGACGACTGTCTTATCTCCCCCCGGTCCACCCCCGTCCTCTGAGCGGGCGGCCGGCCGCGGCGCCGGTCAGCTGGCCGTGGGCGAAGCTGAGCTGGCCGTTTACGAAGACGTACTCGATGCCGGTCGAGAGCTGATCGGGCTGCTGGTAGGTGGCCACGTCCTTCACCGTCGCCGGATTGAAGATGGTGATGTCGGCGAAGGAGCCCGGCTTCAGCAGCCCGCGGTCGGCCAGGTGCTCGCGCTGCGCCGGCAGGGAGGTGATCTTCCGGATCGCGTCGGCGAGCGGCACGAGATGGCGGTCGCGGACGTAGTGGCCGAGGAACCGGGCCATCGATCCCCACGCGCGGGGATGGTCGTGCGCCTCGTGCAGCGGGCCGTCGGGGGACGTCTCCGACGCATCCAGGCCGATGCTGGTCCATTCCTGCTTCAGGCCGTACTCGAGGTCGCGCTCGTTGGCGAGGAAGTACAGCGCGCCCGTCCGCCCCTGGTCGCCGATCACGAAGTCGAAGAGGGCGTCGAGCGGATCCTTCCCCTTGGCGGCGGCCATCTCGGCCACGGTCTTCCCCTCGTACTTCTGCTTCAGCGCCGGGTCGTCAACCGAGGCGAGCAGGACGCCGGAGGCACCGCCGCTGTCGAAGTAGAGGTTCTCCCAGTCGGGATGGTCGGCCGCCATCTCGCGCTTGATGCGGGCGCGCACGGCCGGGTCGTGCAGCCGCTGCAGCAGCTTCGGCATGCCGCCGTCGGCCACCCATGGGGGCAGGCAGGAGGCGAGGGCGGTGGCCCCGGCGAGGTACGGATACATGTCGGCGGCGATGTCGATGCCCGAGTCGCGCGCCGCCTGGATGCGCGCGACCAGCTGGGGCATCGAGCCCCACCGCGTCTTGCCGCTGACCTTCAGATGGAAGATCTCGACCGGCAGCTTCGCCTCGCGGCCGATCCGGATCGCTTCGTCGAGGGCTGCCGTCTCGGTCTGCCCCTCGCTGCGCATGTGCGACGCGTACAGCCCGCCGTACTGCGCGGCGACCTTCGCCAGCGCAATCAGTTCATCGGTCTTCGCGTAGTGTCCGGGCGGATAGATGAGGGCCGTCGAGACGCCGAGCGCCCCCTCCTTCATGGCCTGGGCCACCAGGGCCTCCATCCGCCCGAGCTCGGCCGGCGTCGGCGGCCGGTCGGCCTCGCCGATGACCGCCTCGCGCACCTGCGCGGCGCCGACGTAGGTCCCGATGTTGATCGGCGTCCCCGAATGTTCGAGCCGCCGGAAGTACCCGTCGAGCGTCGTCCAGTCGACCACGAGATGGTAGTGATCGAGCATCGGCTTCAGCGCCGCCAGCGTGACGGCGTTCTGCGGCGCGATCGATTGCCCCTCGCCGGTGATCTCGCTCGTGATCCCCTGCGACAGCTTGCTGAGCGAGCGGCGGTCGATGAGCAGCGGGAACTCCGACTGGCCCAGCATGTCGATGAAGCCGGGCGACACCGTCAGGCCGGACGCGTCGATCACGCGCCGGGCGTGCGCCCCCGACAGGTTCCCGATCGCGGCGATCCGGTCGCCCGTAATGGCGAGGTCGCCCGCATACCACGGGTTGCCCGTGCCATCGACGATGTGCCCGCCCCTGATGAGCACGTCGTACTCGCCGGCGGGCGCCTGGGCGTGCACATGCCCGGTGAGCACCAGCGCGGTGGCCATCGCCAGCCCGGCGGCCGCGCAGGTCACTCTCGCTCGAACGGTTCTCATCGATCCTCCCTTGTCCCTCGTCCCTTGCCCCTTGTCCCCGACCCCTCGCCCCTTGTCCCCGACCCCTCGCCCCTTGTCCCCGACCCCTCGCCCCTTGTCCCTGACTCCCTTCCCCCTGCCCCGCGTCAGTCCCCCTGCGCATTCCGCATCAGCTGCGCCATGAACTGCACCGCCTTGACGTAGCTGTCGATGCCGATCCGCTCGTTGATCCCGTGCACCGCCTCGAGCGCGTCGGCCGGCACGGCCACCGGCGAGAACCGGTAGATGTCGTGTGTCACGGCGCCATAGTGCGACGAATCGGTCGCCGCCACCAGCAGGTTCGGGACCACCCGCACGCCCGAGAAGCGCTGCGCGAAGGTCTGCTGCAGCGCGCGGTAGCCCGCCGAGGTGATCGACGAGATCGGGCTGGGGTTGCGTCCCGGCGGCGTCGTCAGCGGTGCCACCGTGATGCCGGTGTCGTGGATCGTGTCGCGGATGTGCTGCACCACGCCGTCGATCGTGTCGCCCGGCAGGATGCGGAAGTTCACCACGGCCGTCGCGTCGGTCGGCAGGACGTTATCCTTGATACCGCTCTGGAAGATCGTCGGCGCGGTCGTCGTCCGCAGGCTCGCGGCCGTCTGTGGTTCGAGCAGCATCTGGTTGACGATGAGCGGGCCGAACAGCCAGCGGTTCGCGAGCACGAGGCGGCGCGGGAACGGCAGCTCCGGCGCGATCGCGTCGAACGTGCCGGCCAGGGCCGGCGTGATCCGCGCCGGCATCTGGTGCGCCTCCAGCCGCGAGACGGCCGTGGCCAGCCGGCCGATGGCCGTGCGCGCGGGCGGCACGGACGAGTGGCCACCCGGCGCCGAGACGCTGAGGCGGACGCTGACGATCCCCTTCTCGGCGATGCCGACGATGGCCACCGGGGAGGCGATGCCCAGCATCGAACCCGGCACGACGGCGCCCCCCTCGTCGGTGAGGAATTCGGCCGACACGCCGCGGCTCGCCAGCGCCTGCGCGATCACCCGCGCGCCTCGGTAGCCGCCGTTCTCCTCGTCGTCGCCGAACGCGAAGTACATCGTCCGCTTCGGCTGGAACCCGTTGTCGAGGAGGATCTCCGCCGCCTCCATGATCGACATCAGGTTGTCCTTGTCGTCGAGCGAGCCGCGGCCCCAGACGTAGCCGCCGTCGACGTCGCCCGAGAAGGGCGGCCGGGTCCACTGCCCGGCGGTGGCGGGATCGACCGGTACCACGTCCATGTGTGCGAGGAAGATGACCGGCTTCAGCGCCGGGTCCGATCCCTTCCACGTGTACAGCAGCGCGCCGTCCGCGATCACTTCCCGTGTCAGCGTGGCGTGGACGTTCGGGAAGCTCTGTTCGAGGTAGGTCCGGAAGGCGAGCATCGCCGCCTGGTCCGGTGGCTGCTCGGGTTCGGAGACGGTCTGGATCCGGATGGCGCCCGCGAGGCGCCCGACGGCGGCGGTGGCATCGACCGGCACCGGCGGCACCGCGGCGGCGGCTGGCGGCGGCGCGGGCCGCGGGGCGAGGGTCCGCCCGACGAGAACCAGGACGAGCAGCAGGACGAGTCCCAGAGCGGTGAGGGTCAGTCTCTTGATCATGGGTGCCTTCCGCTGGCGCCCATGTTAACTGGACCGTGGCTTCGCGCAGAAGGATTTCGGAAGGTCCGTCCGGGAGGTCTGCGGGGCTTACCGGTTCCGCCACCAGGCCCAGGCGATGATGACGACGATGGCGACGCCAGCGCCCAGGCCGATATGGCGCCGGGCGGTGTCGAGGACCGTCGGCCAGTTGTCGCCGACCTCGTACCCGAGCCAGAGGAAGGTGGCCGACCAGAGGATGGCGCCGCTGTAGGCGAACGCCATGAAGATGCCGGCGGGCAGCCGTGATGCGCCGGCGGCAATGGCCGTCAGGTGGCGGACGCCGGGCACGTAGTAGCCGAAGGTGAGCGTCCACTTGCCGATCCGCTCGAACCAGCGCTCGACGAGGACCAGCGTCTGTTCGGAGACGCGCACGAGCCGGCCGAAGGTCCGGACCGCCGGCGGGCCGGCCAGCCGGCCCACGAGGTAGCTCAGACTGATGCCGGTGGAACTGCCGGCGATCGCGGCGCCGAACGTCCATGCCAGTGGCATCTCGCCCTTGCCGACGAGCGTGCCGGCGATCACGAGCAGGGTCTCGTCCGGCACGGGGACCCCGAAGATGCCGAGCATCAGCAGTCCGAACAGCGCGAACGGCCCGTACTGGCTGAGCCATCCCAGGAGCGTGGATTCCACGCCGCTCATTGTACGTCCTGAGCCGTGAGCCTCGTGGTGAAGTGATACACTGCGCCCGATCATGGTCCAGTTGTCGCGGGGAGATCTCGCGCTGTCGTTCATCGCCCTGGCCGTGATGACGCTGGGGGCCGGCGCCCTGCTGACGGGGTTGATCCGCCGGCGGGCGGCCGAGCGCGCGCTGATCCTCTTCGGCCTGTTCTCGCTGCTCTACGGCATGCGCGTGGCGATCAGCCTGCCGTTCGTGGCAGTCGTGCCACGCGTGTCCCCGCACGCGATCCGGGAAATCGGCTTCGACATCACCTACGTCCTGCCGCTGCCGCTCATGCTGCTGGTGGAGCAGTTCGTGGGCCGCGGCTGGCGCCACACGATGCACGCCGCTCTGTGGATCCAGGCCGCCTATTCGGCGGTGGGGGTCGCCGCCGACTTCCTCACCGGGGTGCCGGGGGCCGTCATCGCCGTCAAGCCCTACATCATCCTGCTGATGGGGACGGTCGCACTCGGCAACATCCTCTACGGCGCGCGCCGGATGGGGAACGTCCCGCCGGTGCTGACGGTCGGCTTCGCCGCGTTCCTGGCGACGGTCGGTGTCTACAACTTCGACCAGATCGTCAGCCACCAGATCTCGCCGCGGATCGAGACCGCCGGTTTCGTGGTCCTGGTCGCCTGCCTCGCCTACGTCGTCGCCGGCCGCGCGTTCGACACCGAGACGCGCCTGCTGGCGATCGAGCGGGAGATCGAGACGGCGCGGCGGATCCAGGCGTCGATCCTGCCGCAGCAGCCGCCACAGATGGCCGGGCTGGCGATCTGCGCGCGCTACCGCCCGATGGCGACGATGGCGGGGGACTTCTACGACTTCCTCCCGATCGACGGCGGCCGGCTCGGCCTGCTCGTCGCCGACGTGTCCGGCCACGGCGTCCCCGCGTCGCTCATCGCATCGATGGTCAAGGTGGCGCTCACGGCCGAGACGCCGCGCGCGGACGACCCCGGCGCCGTGCTGAACGGCATGAACGCGGTGCTCGTCGGGCTCCTCGGCCATCAGCGCGACTACGTGACCGCCTGTTACCTTGTGGTCGATCCCCGGGCGGGAGAGATCCGGTACGGGAATGCGGGTCATCCGCATCCGCTGGTCCGCCGGCCGGACGGGCGCGTGGACGCGCTCGAAGACGGCGGCACGATCCTGGGACAGTTCGGCGATGCGCGGTACGAGAGCGCACGGGATCGCGCCGTTCCCGGCACGCGCATCCTGCTGTACACCGACGGGGTGACGGAGGCTGCCAGCCCCGACGGCGAGTTCTTCGGTGTGGATCGGCTATCTCAGTTCCTCTCCGACCGCGGCCGCGTGGAGGCCGACCAGTTCACCGACGAGCTGCTGGCCACGCTGGCCCGCTGGCGCGGCGCCGGGCGGCCCGACGACGACGTGACGCTGGTGGTGGTGGACGTGTCGCGGACCGGCGCCGCCGGATGAGCCCGTGGCCGCACGGATGGGTTGCAAACCAGGGCCCCAAAATCATCCTGCATACGGAATTGGGAATTCACCGGGAGTGTATTGACGGAGGGGGTGAACGGCACGACACTGTACAGACCGTCGGGCTGGGGCTCTGACAGGCTGCAGTGGCAATCGAGACGGAGGGGCTCATGGGCACCACATCCGAAACGGCGCCGGCGGCGGTGAACGAGGTGGCGGTGGCCAGGCTGGTCGCCGAATATCTCGAGATGCCGGGGTTGCGTCTCACGCTCGGACAGGCGGGGCGGCTGATGGGGCTGCCCGAAGCCGAATGCGCCCGTGCGCTGGACGTCCTGACCCGGGCCGGTTTCCTCATGCGTTCGGCCGATGGCCGGTACGGCCGCGCGGGAGACGGCCCGCTGCCACTGTTGCCGATCCCGGGCCTCAAGCCGATGGCCAAGGCCGCAGCCACCGTCAAGCGTCCTCCGGCCAGGACGGACGTCGCCTGACGCGCGCGGATCAACCCGGCGCCGCGTCCGGCATCGCCGCCAGTTCGGCTTCCCGCCCGCGCACGACGCGGCGTCCCTTCAAGGGTCCACGCTCCGCCGTGACGACCGTCCCCTGCCGCTCGCTCCGGCCGTCGTCCCAGTAGATCACGACCCAGTCGTGCGTCCGGCCGAGCCGGTGCGCGAGCGCGGTGTTCGAATAGAGCGCCGTGTAGTGGTGATCGCCGCGCTGGGTGTGGAGGATCGGCAGCCAGGCTTCGTGCGTCGGGTTGAAGCGTCGCGGTGCGATGGTGGGCAGCCGGCCGGCCTCGGCCGCCTGCCGATACTCGCGGTCGACGTCGAGGATGTCGGCCACCGACGGCGGGCCGCCGGGGGCCGCCGGTGCGGGTGGCCGGACGCGCGCAAGGCGGTGGGCGAGTGAGTCGCGGATGCCGGCGAGCCGCTTCTGGCCGACGCCGGCGAGCCGCGCCAGCCGGCCGTCGTGCGCGGCCGCTTCCAGTTCCTCGAGCGTCTCGATGCCGAGCTCGCTGTACAGCCGGTCCGCCAGCGCCCGGCCGATGCCCGGCACCGAGGTCAGCAGCTTCACGGGATCGCTCTCGCCGCGCAGCCGTTCGAGCATGGCCAGCCGCCCGTGCGTCAGGATGTCGCGGATGGCCCGGGCGATGCTCTCGCCCACATCGGGCAGCGCCTCGAGACCGGCCAGGCCGGTGTCGTCGAAGATTTCCGATACCGGCCGTGGCAGCTGGCGCAGGGCCTCGGCGGCCCGGCGATAGGCGCGGACCCGGAAGGGGTTCGCGCGCTGGGTCTCGAGGAGCGCGGCCACTTCATCGAGTCGTCCGGCGATGTCGCGATTGATGGACATGGTCTCTGTGCTACGCTCGCGGGATACGCGTACAGCAGAAGACGGCCGCCGGGCGGCGCCGGGACGGCGGGGACGGGGCACAGAGAAACGACTCCGCGACCGATAAGAGGGCGGAGGAGGAGACACCGTGAAGACCGGGGAATTCGACAGGCGCGACCTCGAGACCGACCGGCCGGCGGCGCTGGCCTGGCGCCGGCGTTCGCTGGGGGAGCGCCTCAGCGTGTCCATCATCGAGCTGCGCAAGGGGGCGTCCATTCCGCCCACGCGCCGGCGGCACGACGTGACGATCATCGTGCTGTCGGGGGCCTGGCACTTCTATCTGCTGGGGCGCGAGGTCACGGTCGAGGCGCGCGACATGTTCTCGATTCCGGCTGGCGCCGAGTGTTCGTGGGAAGCGCTGCACGACACGCTGGCGATCGAAATCGTCAGACCTGCCGCGGCCGCCACGGCTGCCGACGGGAGTGACGTGACCGACGACTGTCTCTGGGCCGTGTAGGCGGCCATGCCGGCCGACGGGGGCGATCCCCGGTATCATCCCATCCCGCTCGCGTTCTCCCGTCTGGCGCCCGACGAGCAGGCGCGGCGGCTGCAGGCCTTCGCCGCCCGTCTGCAGTCGCGGCGCACGGTCCGTCACTACGCGGACGAGCCGGTTCCCGATGGACTGATCGACGGCGCCATCGCCGTCGCGGGCACCGCCCCGTCGGGGGCCAATATGCAGCCGTGGCGCTTCATCGTCGTCCGTGACCCGGAGACGAAGCGCCGGATCCGGCTGGCGGCCGAGGACGAAGAGCGGGCCTTCTACCAGCAGCGGGCGACGGACGAATGGCTGGAGGCGCTCGCGCCGCTCGGCACCGACTGGCACAAGGACTTCCTGGAAGTGGCGCCGGTGCTCATCGTCGTGTTCCGGATCGACTACGGGATCCGGCACGATGCCGAGGGGCGCGAAGAACGGATCAAGCACTACTACGTGCAGGAATCGGTCGGCATCGCCTGCGGGTTCCTGCTCGCCGCCCTCCACGTGGCGGGCCTGGCCACGCTGACCCACACCCCGAGTCCGATGGGGTTCCTGGCCGACATCCTCGGCCGGCCGAAGAACGAGAAGCCGTACCTGCTGATCCCCGTCGGCTATCCGGCGGCGGATGCCGTCGTCCCTGACATCGCGAAGAAGCCGCTCGACGAGATCAGGATACGGAAGTGACGGCATCGGGGTGCGGGCCGGCGCACAGGCGCGCCAGGTCGTCGCGCAGCAGCGCGGCCGACGGGTAGCGCGCGGCCGGGTCGAGCTGGAGGGTCCGCTCCACGATCGGGCGCAGCGGGGCGGGCAGCGCGGGATCGGTCCGGATCGCCTGTCCGGCCGCCGCCACGCCTCCGAGCGCAGCTCCGAGGCCGGCCTGAGGGTCGGTCGCAAACGGCAGCCGGCCGGTGGCCATCTCGAACAGCACGACTCCCAGCGAAAAGAGGTCGCTCCGGGCATCGACGGAGCCGCCCTGCAACTGCTCCGGCGACATGTATCCCCAGGTGCCCACCAGCAGGCCCGGGGCGGTCACCGTCGTTCGCGTGGCCAATCCGGTCTCGTCGGGCGCGAGCAGCTTGGCGAGACCGAAGTCGAGCACCTTCACGGTCTGCCGCAGCGTGACGAAGACGTTGGCGGGCTTGATGTCGCGGTGCACGATGCCGACGGTATGGGCGGCGTCGAGGGCGTCGGCGATTTGCGCTCCCCACGCGGCCAGCTGCGACAGGGGCACCAGGCCCTTCGCCAGCCGTTCCCGCAAGGTCTCGCCCGACAGCGACTCCATGACGATGTAGGGCCGGCCGGCCTGCTCGCCGATGTCGAAGACCGTGCAGATGTTGGGATGGTTCAGCGCGGCGGCCGCGCGTGACTCGCGCCGGAACCGTTCGAGGGCAGCATGATCGCGCGCGAGCGGTTCGGGCAGGAACTTCAGGACGACGGTGCGGCCGAGGCGCGTGTCCTGCGCCCGGTACACGACGCCCATGCGCCCTTCGCTGATCGGACCGAGCAGACGGTATGGCCCGCACAGGCTGGTCGTCGCAGGCCCGGCCGCGAGCGCGGCCGGCGACGCGGTCTCCTCCGGTTCGGGGCCCGGGCGGGAGACGCCGAGGAAGGCGGCGACGGCCTCGAGCACCGCCGTGGCATCGCCTTCCCACGGGTTGTGCGCGGCGCCGGCGAGCGGCACGAACTCCGCGCCGGGAATCGCCGCGGCCAGGTCGCACCCGAGCCTGTAGGGCACGGCCTCGCTCTGGCGGCGGTGCAGGACGAGCGCCGGCATCCGGAGGCCCGGCAGCTGATCGGTGACGTCGGTCGCGAAGGCGACGGCGTAGAGCCGCGCGGCCACCTGCGGATCGATGGCCTGGCGCACGCGCGCCGCGTCGTACGGCGCGCCGCTGCCGTCGGGGCGCGTCACGTGGCTGAGCAGCAGGAACGCCGCGTCGGGCAGCCGCCGCAGCGAGCGGGTGATGAAGGTCTGCCGGGCGCGGCTCGTGATGTGGCGTCCCGCAGCGTAGGTGCCGTCGAGAATCAGGCGGCTGACGAGGTCCGGATGACGGGCGGCGAACGCAATGGCGATCGGGCCGCCGAACGTCGCGCCGTAGAGGACGACGTCCCGCGCCCCCTGGTGCTGGACGACGGCTTCCAGGTCGGCGACCAGCGCGTCGAGATCCACGCGCGTCGGCTCCCGGTCCGACAGGCCGTTGCCGCGGGCGTCGTACCGGATGACCCGATGGTGGCGGCTCAACGCCTCGATGAAGCGGCGGAACCGGGGATCCTCCCAGAGCAGTTCGAGATGACTGACCCAGCCGCGCACGAAGACGAGCGGCGGGCCGGCGCCGTGGACGCAGTAGGCGATCCGGACGCCGTCCGCCGTCGTCGTGAAGTGCACCGGTGGGTGAACGACGCGTTCAGGCATCGGGGTACCGGCTGCGGAGCAGGATCGTCATGGCGGCCCTGCTGGTGCCAGCCGAGCGGGCTTCCCAGATCTGGAGTTCGTAGTCGTACCCGGGCGCCCATGAGATGGTGACGGGCAGGCGCGGCGTCCGGTTCAGGGCGCTCAGCAGGGCCGCGCGCAGCGCCTCCTGGAGGGCCGGCGGCCAGGTCTCCAGGTGCTGCTTCTCGGCCTCGGTGATCGCGATGTCCAGCTTCGTGGCCAGCGCCGCGAGCGTCACGCCGCCGGCCACCACGTTGCGCGCGGCATCGAAGCCGAGATGCGCCGCGTCGACTTCATGAATCCGTTCCCGATTGAACCGTGCGTTGGCCCGTTCCGACATCGCCTGGAACATCGGCATGCGAAGGCTCCTTTCAGCAGGGATCCCGCCTAGTGTGCTCCCGTTCGAGGCCGGCGGGCGAAGGAATTTCTGACAAGGTAAGATCGAAGGCCATGCCCCTGCCGCCCGGTCCGGTGACCCGCCCCTCGTGGCGCAACCTCCTGCGGCTGCGGCGGGAACCGCTGGCGTTCCTGCCGGCGCTGGCGCACCAGTACGGCGACGTCTCCGCCTTCATGGTCGGGCCGGTGCCGATCGTCCTGCTCAACCATCCCGACTACGTGCGTGACCTCCTGGTGACGCACGAATGGAACTTCGTGAAGGGCCCCGGCCTCGAGCGGACCAAGCGCCTGCTGGGCGAAGGGCTGCTGACGAGCGAGGGGGAACTGCACCGGCGGCAGCGGCGGCTGGCGCAGCCGGCGTTCCACCGGCAGCAGGTCGAGACGTTCGCCTCGACGATGGTGGACTACGCCGTGCGGACCCGCGAGCGCTGGGCGGACGGGCAGACGGTCGACGTCCTGCACGAGATGATGCGCCTCACGCTGGCCATCGTCGGCAAGACGCTCTTCGACGCCGAGGTCGAGGCCGAGGCCGGGGAGATCGGCGCGGCCCTCACCGAGGCGGTCGAGAGTTTCGTGACGTTCGCTTCGCCGATCACCCTTGTGCTCGACCGGCTGCCAACGCCCCGCAGCCGGCGGTTCGCCCGTGCGCGCGCCCGGCTCGACGACACGATCTTCCGGATGATCGACCGCCGCCGGGCCCTGGGATCCGCCCGCGACGACCTGCTGTCGCGCCTGCTCCAGGCGCAGGACGCCGACGGCGGCGGCATGTCGGACGAGCTGCTGCGCGACGAGGCGATGACGCTCTTCATCGCGGGGCACGAGACGACGGCGAACGCGCTGACCTGGACGTGGCACCTGCTGTCGCAGGCTCCGGCGGAGGAGGCGCGGCTGCACGAGGAGCTGGACCGCGTCCTGGGCGGACGGCTGCCGGCCCTGGCCGACGTCGCCGCGCTGTCGTATACCGAGATGATCTTCACGGAGGCCATGCGGCTGTACCCGCCGGCGTGGATCATGGGACGCCGCGTGGTGACGGAGCATCACGTCGGCGGGTTCCGGTTGCCCCGCAATGCGGTGGCGGTGGCGAGCCAGTGGGTGATGCATCGCGACCCGCGCTTCTATCCTGACCCCGAGGTGTTCCGGCCGGAACGATGGACACCCGAGGCGCGGGCCGCGCGGCCGCGCTTCGCCTATTTTCCGTTCGGCGGCGGGTCGCGCCTCTGCATCGGCGAGCCCTTCGCCTGGCTCGAGGGTGTGCTCGTGCTGGCGACGATCGCGCAGCAGTGGCGCCTGCGCGGGGTGCCGGGCCACCGGGTCGTGCCTCAGCCGAAGATCACGCTGCGTCCCAAGGGCGGGCTGCCGATGACGCTGGCGCGGCGCTGAGGCTGCCCGGCCACCGGTCCGGTGGGAGATGTACAATAGCCGGTGTACCGGACATTCCAAGGGGGGCGCTCATGTATCGCACCAAGAACGACCTGCCCGAGAAGCTGCGCGCGACGATCGCCCATCTGCTGAACGCGCGGCTGGCCGATCTGATCGATCTGCAGCTCCAGGCGAAGCAGGCTCACTGGAACGTCAAGGGGCACGGTTTCATCGCGCTGCACGAACTCTTCGATGACGTGACCGATGGCGTCCGCGAATACGTCGACCTCGTGGCCGAGCGCATCGTCCAGCTCGGTGGCGTGGCGGAAGGAACGCTTCAGGCGGTGGCCAATAACTCGCAGCTGAACGTGTATCCGGTGCAGACGGGCGAGTGGACGCACCACGTGGAACGGCTGTCGTCGGCCATTGCCGTGGCAGGCGAAGGGGTCCGGGAGGGGATCGAGAAGGCGACCACATACGGTGACGCCGGGACGGCCGACATCCTGACCGAGGTTTCCCGCGGTCTCGACAAGTGGCTCTGGTTCGTCGAAGCGCACCTGCAGAGCGAGTCGGCCCAGACGGCTGGCCGGCCGGGCGGCCGCAAGGGCGGACGGCGGCGGTAGCCGCGCGGGGGCCGTCGACGGGACACGCACATGGCCGTTGAACACTGGGATCCGGTGCAGGATGGTGAGCTGTCGGAGGCGGCGCTCTGGCGGAAGCTGGAGCGCCGGGGCTATGCGGTGACGCGCTACGTCTATCCGTCGGGCACGTGTTTCCCCGAGCACACCCACGCCGTCGACAAGATCGACGCCGTCGTCAGCGGCCGCTTCCGCCTGACCACCCATCACGTCGATGCAGTGCTGACGGCGGGCGACTGCCTGACCGTGCCGCACGGCGTGCTCCACCGGGCCGAGGTGGTCGGCGACGAGCCGGTGATCTGCCTCGACGCGAGCCGGTCGCCGCGAGAACCCGACTGAGCGGACCGGCCCGCGCCGTCACGATCGATGCCCGGATCCATCTCCTTCCTGCTCGTCGGTCTGGCCGGCGCCCTCGTTCTCACGCGGTGGCGCGGGACGCGGCCCTGGGGCCGGGCGCTGCTGGTGGCGCTGGTGGCCGGCTACTGGCTGCTGGCCTCCGCCGGCTTCGCTTCGTTGATGGCCCTCGGGCTGTCGCATTGGTACCGCCCGCTTCGTTCCCCGGACGAGGCCCGCGGGGCGACGGCCGTCGTCATCCTCGGTGGCGGAAACGAGCTGGTGTACGGCCGGCAGCGTTCGCTCGACCAGCTCAGTCGCCCGTCGGCCAGCCGCGTCCTCGAAGGCGCGCGCGTCTATCAGCTCCTCGGCAATTCTCCCTGGGTACTCGCGTCGGGCGGGCGCACGGACGTCGATCCGGACGCCCCGCCGGAGGCCGCAGGCATGCGCGACCTGCTGGTCACCCTCGGGGTCCCGGCCGATCGCATCCTGCTCGAGGCCGAATCACGCACGACGCACGACGAAGCGCTGAAGGTGCCGCCCATCCTCCGCGCGCACGGCATCCAGCGCTTCGTGCTCGTGACTTCGCCGACGCACATGCTCCGGTCGATGGCCTCCTTCCGGGCGCAGGGGCTCGAGCCCGTGCCGGCGATTGCGACAGGGGCCTACGGCCGGATCCGATCCCCTCTGGCCTGGCTGCTCCCCACCCAGACGGGGTACGACGTCGGCCAGCTCGCCCTGCACGAGTACCTCGGCCTCGCCTACTACGGCGTGCGCGGCTGGCTCCGCTTCTGAACCAGGCCGGGCGATCGTCGCCCGGTCCGCGTTCGCGCGCGAGGCGGCGGTGCGTTCACGCTCGCCAGCCGCTGAAGATCGACGAAGCCGGACGGATTCGAGAGAGGGAAGAGGGGAACCGGGGTCGCCGGCTCAGTGGACGAACGGCGGGTCGGCGGTCCGGACCCGCCATTCGTCGGCGAGGATGGCCCAGAGGTTCTGATCGAGCAGCGCGCCGCGGCGCAGGAACGACCGGCGCAACACGCCTTCCTGGACGGCCCCCAGCTTGCGCAGCGCGCCGTTGCCGCGGCCGTTCTGCGTGGCCGCGCGCGCCTCGATGCGCTGTGCGCCGACCTGGTTGAAGGTGAAGTCGAGAACCAGTTCCGCCGCCTCGAGGAACGCGCCGCTCCCCCAGAACGCCGAGGCCAGCGCGAACCCCCACTCGGCGACGCCGAATCCGGGATCCATCTCGCGCACCTGGAACAGGCCGGCCGGCACGTCGAGACTGTCCGGCACGACCGCGAAGCAGAGGTAGCGTCCCGCCGACCGTTCCCGCAGCGTCCAGGCGATGAACCGCTCGAAGCCTTCGACCGTCGTGGGCGGGGGGGAGATGAAGCGGGTGATCTCGTCGCTGGTCAGCATCGCCAGCAACGATTGGGCATCGTCCACGCGCAACTCGCGCAGCGTCACCCGGCGGCCCTTCAGAACCGGCAGCCCGTCACGCCAGTCCACGGCGCCTGTCTCGGCTGGTGTCGAGGCAGCGACCGCCTGCAGCGCGGGTTCGGAGAGGGCGAAGGGTTTGGCCATTCGTGGAATCGAGCCGAAGGCCGGCCGTCAGTAGACGCCGGTCAGTCCACCCCAGACGATGTTGTTCCCCCAGACGATGTTGTTGCCCCAGACGATGTTGCTGCCCCAGACGATGTTGGCGCCCCAGACGATGTTGTTACCCCAGACGATGTTGCTGCCCCAGACGATGTTGTTCCCCCAGACGATGTTGTTGCCCCAGACGATGTTGGCACCCCAAACGATGTTCTGGGCCCAGGCCGCCTGGTCGGCGTAGAGAAGGTTGCCCCAGACGATGTTGGCGCCCCAGACGATGTTCTGGGCCCAGGGCAGCGCCTCGCCGGCGATTGTCGTAGACGGGGTCACAGCCGAACGCAGCCAGTTCTGGCCGGCGGGCTGCGTGGTGTCGATGGCCGAGGCCAGCGCGATCGCACCCGCGGCGTTCAGTTCGCCGGTCCCCTGCGTCAGCGGATCGTCCGGCGCACCCGAGTCGTCGGAGACCGGCAGCGCCGTGAACTCGAGGATCGCCTTCACCGCATTGGGCGTGAGGTCCGGCGCCACCCCACCCGTCGGGGCATAGGCGTAGAGGGTCGCGCTCGTGCTCCAGGTCGAACTGCCCCAGGAGGCGCGGCGATTCGCGTCCAGGACCAGCGCCGCCACGCCGGTGGCCACGCCGGTCGCCATGCTGGTCCCGCTCAGACTCAGGAAGTCGTCGCCGACGTGGTTGCCGGGCAGCTGCGTGTAGAGCGTCGAGCCGACGCTCGCGTCCGAGACAAGGGACTGTCCAGGCGCGACGATGTCCGGCTTCGCGTAGCCGTCGTACCAGCTCGGGCCGCGCGAGCTGTACGGCGCCACGCGATCGTCGTCGCGCGCGACGGTGTTCTGCGTGTCGACCGCGCCGACCGTGATCGCGTCGGGCGCGTTACCTGGCGACGTGATGCCGGCGTACCCGGTCTGGCCGGTCGTCGGATTCGTGCCGTAGTTGCCCGCGCACGTCACGACGACGAGCCCGGCGTGCACGGCCCGCTCGACGGCCTGCACCAGCGGGTCGCTGGCCGCCGGCTGGAGGATTGGGTGGCCGAGCGACAGGTTCACGATCTGCACGCCGAGCTGGACGTGATACTGCGTCACGAAGTCGAGCGCGGCAATGACGTTGCTGGTGTATCCCTGGCCGTGGCCGTCGAGGACCTTCAGGACGACGAAGTTCACCTGCGGCGCGACGCCCTGATAGCGATAGCCCGACAGATAGCCACTGCTGCCGATGAGGCCCGCGACGTGCGTGCCGTGGCCGAAGTCGTCGTAGGGATACGAGGGGACGCCGCCCCGTGTGAAGTCGTAGAAGGCCCGGATGCGGCCCGCGAAATCCATCGACGGCTGCAGGCCCGAATCGATGAGTGCCACACCGACGCCGGCGCCGGTCGGGGTCTGGCCCTGCCAGCTCATCGACGGGTACATGGCGGTCGCCACCGGGACCGCCGCCGGAAGACCGAGCGTGGCGCGCAGGGTGCTGACGGGCAGGCCGTCGCTACCGTACCAGCTGGTGTCGGAGGCGGCGACGACCGCGTTCGACGACACGGTCTCCACCGCCTCGCTGGCGGCCAGCGTCTCCAGCGCCGAGGCCGGAACCGATGCGAGGATCAGATCGCCATCGGTGCTGTTGACGGTGCCGCCGGCCGAGGCCACCAGGCCCGCCACGAGATCGCGATGGCCGGCCGCGGCCTGGACCAGAACACTGACCGCGCTGGTCCCTGAAGCCGCCTCGGCGCGCAGCGCCTTGTCCAGCTTGTCGACACCGCTGACCGTCTGCCCCCACGCCGGGAGGGCGCTGATCAGGAAGACGGCGAGCAGCAGACGGACCTGTTTCATGGAGAAGTCGAAAAAACTCGACGAAGAAGATGACGCAAGCGAAATCTGATTGGCAGGGAATATAGCACGGCGTGCGCTTCTGGCACACTCTGGACTTTCAAAAGACTGGATCCTCCGCGTTTGGCCGACAGATGAGGTGGCCATGGCTCGCGCCAGCCCGGCGGCTGCCGATTATCCGGAGGTGGAGGGGCCAGCAGGCCGCCGGTGTCGGCGCGTGGCTGGGCCGGATGCAGACCATGGCATTGTTCCTGATCACCCACGAATTGGCCCGGCCCCGCGAGGAATACGCCGCGCTCTGGAAGCGCCTGTCCGCGGACCAGGCCGTGCAGGTCCTGGCGTCGAGCTGGCTCGTCCGAAGTCCCCGGTCCGCCGTGCAGTTGCTGCAGGACCTCAGCGACCTGCTGGACGAGCACGATCGGCTGATGGTGGTGGAGCTGTCGCAGGCGTATGCGTGGCGAAACCCCATTGCCGACCCCGCCATCGCCTGACGCCCGTGGGCGCCGCCCGGTTCCGGCCGGGGTTTGACGCCGCCCTGTCCCCCGGGCGATAGTGAAGCCCTCTTCCGGTCCGGAGGGCGACCTGCAGGACTCCCGCAGCGCCACCCTCCTCGTTCGCGACGACCCGCAGGTCTCCACGCACGGAGGCCCTATCGTCCGGCGGCGTTCGCACCGATAAGACCCGATCAGGGGTTTCCGTCGAACGAGGGACGACCGATGAATCCGAACCCGACGACCCGGCCGGCCGGCTGCCAAGACGCGAGGGGTTTCACCCTCGTCGACCTCATGTTCGTCGTCTTCATGATCATGGTCCTGTCGCTGATTGCGCTGCCCAGCCTGCTGACGGCCAAGACGGCGGCCAGCGCGGCGTCGGCGATCGGTTCGATGCGGACGATCGGCAGCAGTCAGCTCACCTACGCCCTGACCTGCGGCGGTGGCTTCTATGCACCGAACCTGGTGACGCTGGGCACGGCGCCTCCCGGCAGCACGGCGCCGTTCATCGGCGGAGGGCTGGGCACGGCCAACAGCGTGGTGAAATCGGGTTACCGGGTGCAGATGCTGGGGCCGGCCTTTGCCGGCGCGCCCACGACCTGCAACGGCCTGGGCGCCGGCCTGGCGGCGCAGGCCTACAAGGCGACCGCCGACCCGATGGCGCCCAACGTCACGCGCTTCTTCGGCACCAACGCGAACGGCGTGATCTACGAGAACACCACCAGCCTGTGGGGCGTGATGCCCGACGTCGGCGAACCGCCGGCGGGGAAGCCGATCCAGTAGGGACGGGTCGGACGTCCGACGTCCCGAGCCCCGAGTCTATTCGTTCTGAGCGGCCCTGGCGGCCTGCGCGTAGCGCGAAGGCAGGCGGTGGTCGAGGCGCGATTCGATGAAGGCCGACGCCTCGACGAGCGCCGGCAGCGAGATGCCGCTGTCGATGCCGAGGCCGTCGAGCATGTAGATCAGGTCCTCGGTCGCGAGGTTGCCGGTCGCGCCGGGGGCGTAGGGACAGCCGCCCAGCCCGCCCGCGGAGGCGTCGAAGGTGGCGACGCCCATCTGGAGCCCGGCGAGCACGTTGGCGAGCGCGGTGCCGCGGGTGTCGTGGAAGTGGAGCGCGACCTGCTCGCGCGGCAGGCGCTGGAAGACGTGATCCAGCACCTCGGGCACCTGTCCGGGGTGCGCGACGCCGATCGTGTCGCTGACCGACACCTCGTACGCACCCAGCGCGATCAGCCGTGCCGAGACCTCGGCCACCCGCGCCGGCGGCACCGCCCCTTCGAACGGACAGCCGAAACAGGTCGACAGGTAGCCGCGGATTGGCAGGCCTGCCTCGCGTGCCGCCTCGCACACCTGCCGGTAGGTGGCGAGCGACTCGTCGATCGATTGGTTGATGTTCCTTCGGCTGAAGGTCTCCGAGGCCGCGGCGAAGATGGCGATCTCGTCGACGCCGGCCTCGCGGGCGCGTGACAGGCCGGCGAGGTTCGGCACGAGCGCGGTGTACCGCACGCCCGCCTTGCGCCGGATCCCCTTGAAGACCTCCACGGCGTCCGCCATCTGCGGCACCCACTTCGGGCTGACGAAGGCCGACACCTCGATCGCCCCCAGACCCGCGTCCGTCAGCCGATCCACGAAGGCGATCTTGTCTGCCGTCGGGATGCGCGCCGATTCGTTCTGCAGCCCGTCGCGCGGCCCGACCTCGACGACGCGGACGCGGGCGGGGAGGGCGCCGAAGATGGGATGAGCCATGATGCCTATTCGAACTCGAGGAGCGGCGTGCCCGGCTGGACCAGGTCGCCTTCGCGGCAGTCGATGGCGGCGACGACCCCGTCGCCCGGGGCGCGCACGGGCAGTTCCATCTTCCTCGCCTCGAGGACGATCAGCGTGTCGCCCCTCTTCACGGCCTGGCCGGGAGCGACCAGCACCTTGACGACCGTCGCGGGCATCGGCGCCGACAGGGCCTCGTGCGCGCCCGCCTGGGGGCGCCGCCTGGCGGTGCTGGCCGCCACCTCCAGCTGGAACACCTGGCCGTCCATGAAGACCCAGCAGGCGTCGCGCGTGCCGGCGACGAACACCGGCCGGGTTCGGTCGCCGTGCGTCACCTGATAGGCGCCGGGCTGCAGCCGCGCGACCTGCAGCGGCTCCGCCTCGCCTTCGACCGCCACGCGGCCGAGGGCGGCCTCGTCCAGGCCGGTCAGCACCTCGACCGTGCAGCTCGTGTCTCCCGCCCGAATGGTCAGCTTCTGTTGTGCCACCGTATGTCCCGTCAGCCCCGCCAGTTGTCGAGCAGCTCCCACGGGTCGTTCACGACCCCGGCCTGCGCCGCCGTCCGCGCCGCGCGATCCGCCGGCTGTGCCTCGTGCACCGCCGCGGCCGCCAGGACCGCCGCCGGCACCGCCGCCGGGGCGGCGAGCCCGGCGACGAACGCCGGTCCCTCCCGGTCGAGGAAGCCGGTGTCGATGTCGGCCGCCTGGAAGCGCGGATGCCCGAGGATCTGCAGCAGGAAGGGGATGTTGGTCCGGATGCCGAGCACCGCATAGGCGCGCAGCGCCGCCATGGCGCGGGCCCGGGCCGCCTCCCGCGATTCCCCGGCGGCGATCAATTTGGCCAGCATCGGATCGTAGTAGACCGAGACCTCGCCCCCTTCGACGACGCCCGAGTCGATCCGGATGCCGGGACGGACCGGCTCGCGGTAGAGCCGCAGCGGCCCGGCCTGCGGGATGAAGCCCTGTGCCGGATCCTCGGCGTAGACGCGGCACTCGATCGCGTGCCCGCGCTGCGTCAACTCCTCCTGCCGCCAGGGCAGCGGCGCCCCGGCTGCCACCTCGATCTGCGCGCGGACGAGATCGACGCCGGTCACGGCCTCGGTTACCGGATGCTCGACCTGCAGCCGGGTGTTCATCTCGAGGAAGTAGAAGCGGGCCTCGTCGCCCGTGCCGTCGAGCAGGAATTCGATCGTGCCGGCGTTGCGGTAGCCGACGGCCTGCGCCGCGGCGAGCGCCGCCCGGGTCATGCGCGCGCGGACGGCCGGCGTCAGGACGGGCGACGGGCTCTCCTCGATGATCTTCTGGTGCCGGCGCTGTACCGAGCACTCGCGCTCGAACAGATGGACCACCCGTCCGTGATGGTCGCCGAACACCTGCACCTCGACGTGCCGCGGGCGGTCGACCAGCCGCTCGACGTACAGCGTGCCGTCGCCGAAGGCGGCCGTGGCCTCGCGCCGCGCGGCGGGAATGGCGGCGTCGAGCTCGGCCTCCGTCCGCACCGTGCGCATCCCCTTGCCGCCGCCGCCCGCCGAGGCCTTCACGAGCACCGGCAGCCCGATCCGCAGCGCCTCCTGGCGGATGCCGGCATCGGACTGGTCCGGGGGCGTGCCGCCGGGGACGACCGGCACGCCGGCGGCCTCGGCCACGCGCCGGGCCTCGATCTTCGATCCCATCCGCGCGATCACGTCGGCCGGCGGGCCGACGAAGGTGAGGCCGGCATCGGCACACGCGGCGGCGAAGGCGGGGTTCTCGGAGAGGAAGCCGTACCCCGGATGGATTGCGTCGGCGCCGCTCTGGCGTGCGGCGTCGATCAGGCGGCCGATCTGCAGGTAGCTCTCGGCGGCGGCGGCCGGTCCGATGGCGACGCTGCGGTCGGCGGCCAGCCGGTGGGGCGCGCGGCTGTCGGCCTCCGAGTACACGGCCACGCTCTCGATGCCGAGTTCGCGGCAGGCCGCGGCGATGCGCCGCGCGATCTCGCCCCGGTTGGCGATGAGCAGACGGGAAATCATGAACGGGTATCCCTCGCGACCGGCGTCAGCCGACCCAGGAGGCCTTGCGCTTCTCCAGGAACGCCCGCATCCCTTCCTGGCCCTCGGGCGACACGCGCTGCGCGGCGATCGCGCGTGCGGTGATCGGCATTGCCTCGGCGACCGGCCGTTGCCAGACCTGCGGGATGAGGGCCTTGGCCGCCGCGATCCCCTTCGGGCCGGCGTTCAGCAGCTCGTGCACGTAGCCGTCCACGGCGGCGTCGAGGTCCGCGAGCGGGACGACCGCATGCACCAGGCCGATCTCGCGCGCGCGGGCCGCCGAGAAGCGGGCGCCGGTCAGGAACAGCTCGCGCGCGGCCGACCGGCCGATCTTCGCGAGGGCGAACGGCGAGATGACGGCCGGCAGAATGCCCAGCTTCACCTCGGTGAAGCCGAACACCGCCTGGTCGTCGGCGACGACGATGTCGCAGACGGCGGCCAGACCGCAGCCGCCGCCGAGCGCCGCGCCGTGGATCCGCCCGATCAGGGGGACCGGCAGCGTGTCGAGCGCCGCGAACATCTGCGACATCGCCATCGCGTCGCGGACGTTCTCCTCCTCGGTGTACTGCACGCTCTTCGACATCCAGGTGAGGTCGGCCCCGGCGCAGAACAGCTTGCCGGCGCCCGAGAGGACGACGACCCGGAGCGATGGATCGGCGGCCGCGCCGGCCGCCCAGCGCGTCAGTTCGGCGATGACCTCTTCGTTGAACGCATTGCGCACGTCGGGCCGGTTGAGCACCAGGTGCTCGACGGCCCCGTCACGACGGGTGAGGAGATGGGTGTAGGACATGGGGGAATGATGACGGGCTACGGGCCACAGGCTACAGGCTCCGGGCACAGGCGTCGCAATCGCGATGGGCCGTCTGGGCTCCGGAGCCCGTAGCCGGCAGCCCGAAGCCCGGAGCCCGTAGCCTGGAGCCGACTTCTTACATTCTGAAGACCCCGAACTTCGCCTCGGGGATCGGCGCGTTGTACGCGGCCGACAGGCCGAGCGCCACGGTGGCGCGCGTCCCGGCCGGATCCAGGATGCCATCGTCCCAGAGCCGCGCAGTGGAGTAGTAGGGCGACCCCTCGTGCTCGTACTTGTCGAGGATCGGCTGGCGGATGGCGGCCTCCTCCTGCTCCGAGAGCGCCTTCCCCTCGCGGGCCAGCTGGTCGCGCTTGACCGTCGTCAGCACCGAGGCCGCCTGCTCGCCGCCCATCACCGAGATCCGGGCGTTCGGCCACATCCACAGCAGGCGCGGGTCGTAGCCGCGGCCGCACATGCCGTAGTTGCCGGCGCCGAACGAGCCGCCGATGATCACGGTGAACTTCGGCACCACCGAGTTGGCGACCGCGTGCACCATCTTGGCGCCGTCCTTGGCGATGCCGGCCCGCTCGTACTGC
>JAGWRA010000156.1 GCA_028876655.1 Acidobacteriota bacterium
GTTATGCCTGCGCGCGGAGAGGATCGACATGGTTAAGCGAAGTACGTTCGGCATCTGCCAGCTGTGCCAAGCTCGCGTGGGCAAGGTCGCCATGGGCTCGCACCTCCGGAAGTGCCTCCAAAGCAGGGCCGATCGTCAGCCCGCCCCGGCCCTTATCGTTCGGGCCGAAGCGCCCGGTGCGCGAATGTTCTGGCTGGATATCGCGTCGACGCTGGACGCGAAGCTCCAAGGGCTCGACGGTCTCTTGCGGCGGATCTGGCTCGAATGTTGCGGACATCTGAGCGCGTTCTACGGCGGAGAACGCACCAAAGTCAGTATGAGCCGGCGTCTCGGCGAGGTGCTCGGCGCGCCCGGCGATTGCCTCGGCTACGAGTACGATTTCGGTTCGACCACGGAACTGGTCGTCAGTCACGTCGACCTCATCGACGCCACGGTCAAAGGGATCCGGGTGGTTGCGCGCAATGAAGCGCCGATGTGGGCATGCGAGGCGTGCGGCCAACCGGCGACAAAGCTCTGCACTCAGTGCAGCGATGGCGAGGGTGGATTCATGTGCGAACCGCATGCGGCAAAGCACCGATGTGGCGCCGAAATGCTCCTCCCGGTGGTTTACTCACCACGCATGGGTGTGTGCGGATACGTAGGCGAGGCATAACATCCAAATGGAGCCGACGCGCCGGTCGCCTCGTGCCATGATGTCGCCGCGGCGCGCGGCTCATTTGGCGCGTTAGCCTGCTAATCCGCGAGTCTTGCGGTTCGACGTGCATGTGATTACAATGTAATCACATGTCAACCAAGACCCGTATCATTCAGATCGGCAACTCCCGAGGTATCAGGGTTCCCCGGGCATTGTTGGAACAGGCCGAGTTGCCCGAGGAAGTCGAGCTCCAGGCCCAGCCGGGCCGCCTTATCGTTCGCGCGGCTCGCCGGCCGCGGGCGGAATGGGCGCAGGCGGCGCGCCTGATGCATGAACGCCGGCACGACGGGCTGCTCGACGAACCCACCGCGACGCAGTTCGATCAGGACGAGTGGACGTGGTAGGGAGACCCGACCCGCGGCGCGGCGAAGTTCACCTCGTGCGCCTCGATCCAACGCTGGGCAGCGAGATTCGCAAGACGCGGCCCTGTCTCATCGTGTCGCCCGACGAACTCAACGCCCACCTTCGCACGGTGACGGTGGCCCCCATGACGACGGGGGGACAGGCCTATCCGTGGCGGGTGGGGTGCCAGTTTCAACGGCGGAAAGGGTTCGTGGCTCTCGACCAGTTGCGAACCATCGACATGGAGCGCCTGGTCAAGCGGTTAGGGCGGTTGTCGCCGGATACGGTAACAGCTGTTCTCCAGGGGCTTCAGGAGATGTTCGCCGAGTGAACGCGACGCAGACTGACAGGCGAATGGAGCCGACGCGGTCCAACCCTCGAACCGCGCGGCTCATTCGCGGGCGTTCGGCAGGCGACAGGTTACAGGTCTTCCGGAGAAAGTCCCGTCCGCCGGGCAACGCGCGCGAGCATTCGGGGGCCGATCTCCTCGTCGTCGTGAAAGGCAAAGACGAAGTCCGGCCACCCTTCGCGGCTCAGCGTTCGGTGGGAGCCCGATTGGCGCTTGAGTTGCCAGCCGATGCGAAGCAGGGCGGCCAGCACGCGCCGAGCCTTCGTGGATGGCCAGTTGGTCACGCTGCCTGGAAGGTCACGTTCAGCAGCTCGGCCGGGGCCTCGGCGTGCTCCAGACGTTCGGCAATCACGCGGAGAGCCAGCGCTTGGACCCGGGCGACCGCCTCTTCACGGGTCTCGCCGTACGTGAGAACGCCGGACAGGTCGGGGACTTCGGCAATCCAGCGCCCGTCGGATTCGCGTTCGAGCTCAATCGTGAAGGTCATGGGTACCGAGGCTTCGACATCAATGTAGCACGGGCAGCGACCCGCTGCCCAACCACGCGCTGGAGCCGACACCCGGCGCGCGACGTTGTTCGGGGGGCGTTGATGCGCGCCGGGTGCGGCTCAGCGCGAATCGCGAGGCGGACGAGTCACACGACGAACGATCAAATCAGAAGGTGGGCCCGCGTTGATCGGGCCCGCAAGGCGCTCACACAGCTTCGCCGGGCCATTCACGCAGCCGCGCCCGGGATGACGGAGCGGATCAGCTACCGCATCCCGACGTTCGACCTGGACGGGCGCTACCTGCTGTACATGGCCGCCTTCAAGGCGCACGTGAGCGTCTACCCGGTCACGGCCGGCATGGTAGCGAGGCAAGGGGACGCGATCGCACCGTATCGGGCCGGGAAGGGCACGCTGCAGTTCGCGCTTGCCGACCCGATCCCCGTCGGGCTCGGGCCGTTTCATGTAGACTCGCAGGCGACTGGAGGATCCCATGCGTTCCCGCGGATGGTTGTGGCTGCTCGCCTGCGGCCTGCTCGCCCTGCCGGCCTGCTCGACGACGCACGCGCCGGCGCACACGGCGCAGTTCACGGTGTCGTTCCCGGCGGCCGCCCACGAAGGCCCCATCACGGGCCGCGCCTTTGTCTTCATCACCACCAAGCCCACGCCCGAGCCGCGCCTGCAGTCGCTCGGCTACGGCGGCAACCACCCCTTCTTCGCGGTGGACGTCAGCCAGCTCGCGCCCGGGCAGCCCGCGGTGATCAACGCCGCGTCGGCCGGCGCGCCGCTCGCCTCGCTGCGCGACCTGCCCGCGGGCGACTACTACGTCCAGGCGCTGATGGACGTCTACACCCGCTTCCCCCGCGCCGACGGCCACGTGATCTGGGCCCACATGGATCAATGGGAAGGCCAGCAGTTCAACATCTCGCCCGACAACCTGGTCAGCACCGTGCAGAAGGTGCACCTCGATCCCCGCCAGGGATTCGACGTCGCGCTCTCCACCGCGAAGGTGCTGCCGCCGGTGAGCGTGCCGCTCGATACGGAATGGGTGAAGCACGTCAAGATTCAGAGCCCCATGCTGACGAAGTTCTGGGGACACCCGATGTACCTCGGCGCGACGGTCCTGCTGCCCCAGGGCTACGCCCAGCATCCGCACACGGACTACCCGGTGGTCTACCTGCAGGGACACTTCAGCCTGAATCCGCCGTACGGCTTCACCACGGTCAAGCACACGCCGACCACGCGCGAGCAGCAGCGGCGGGCCGTGGACGGCACGGAAACCGGCTACGAGTTCTACCAGGAGTGGTCGTCGCCCACGTTCCCCAAGATGATCGTCGTCACGTTCCAGCACCCCACTCCTTATTACGACGACTCCTACGCCGTGAACTCCGCCAACAACGGCCCGTACGGTGACGCGATCCTGCAGGAGCTGATCCCCTACGTCGAGACCCACTTCCGGATCATCCGCAAGCCGGCCGACCGCATGCTGACCGGCGGCTCGACCGGCGGCTGGGAATCGCTCGCCCTCGAGGTCCAGCACCCGGACGTCTTCGGCGGCACCTGGACGTTCTTCCCCGATCCGCTCGACTTCCATCACTTCCAGAGCGTCGACCTCTACAACGACACCAACGCCTTCTGGGCGCCGGTCTCGACCGAATGGCACAAGGTGCCGCGCTACATGGCCCGCCAGCCCGACGGCCAGCCGCTCACCACCTACCAGGAGATGAGCCGCGACGAGGCCGTGCTCGGCAGCCACGGCCGCTCGGACCAGCAGCTCGACGCCTTCTTCGCCGTCTTCGGACCCGTCGGCCCGGACGGCTACCCGGTGGGCTTCTGGAACCTCCAGACCGGCGCGATCGATCGCAGTGCCGTGGACTACGCCCGCGACCACGGCTACGACATCACCGCCTATCTGAAGCAGAACTGGGCGACGGTGGGCCCGCAGCTGGTGAACAAGATCCACGTCTACGTCGGCGACATGGACACCTACTACCTCAACCTGGGCGTGTACGGGCTGCAGGACTTCCTGAAGACGACCGAGCACCCCCACTACGAAGGGACGTTCGAATACGGCCGCCCCGAGAAGCCCCACGGCTGGAACGGCGGCATGACGCACGCGGAGCTGCTGCGGCAGATCTACGCTGCGATGGCGCACTGAAGGAGGCGGCGGTAGTCAGCTTGGTGAGCGCGAGCCCTCAGGCAGCGGGAATCACGGCTGACCGAGCTCGGGGACCGCGAGACCTTTGCAGATCTTGCGGGCGAGCACGTTGCTGATTTCGACGTGGCGGGGGATCGCTTCGACGGCGCCGGTGTTGGGGTTCGTCCAGAGCGAATGCGCAGCGCCTTCGCGCTTCAGCTGGCACCCGTGCCTGCGCAAGTGCTGCAACAGGCTGCTTCGCTTCACTGGAGGATGACGGTATCGCGTTCCGCGTCCGGGGGCACACCGCGCAGGCCTTCCTGACGCCGGTCTTCCAGAATCAAGGCAATGGCGTCAGCCAGGCTGCGACGGGCCTCGTCTTTGGTGTGGCCCTGGCCGTTGGCTCCCGGGATTTCCGGGCAGTACGCGATGTACCATTCTCCGTCTCGTTCGAAGACGGCCGTGAACTCGTTGTGCATGGGGCGCTCTCCGCTCCTACGATACCGCCGGCGGGCGCCTGCTGTCTAACACGTGATCGGGGGCTTCAGGAGCACGCCATGCGACCGCTTCGCTACGGCATCAACGTCACGCTGGACGGGTGCTGCGATCACCTGGCCATGGGTCCCGACGAGGAGCAGCATCATTACTGGACCGCGTATCTCGCGCAGGCCGATGCCCTGATCTTCGGCCGGGTGACGTACCAGATGATGGAAGAGGCATGGCGCCCGTGGGCGCAGACCGGGGTGATGCCCGACGGGATGGCACCCTGGATGGAGCCGTTCGCCCGGACGATCCACGCGGCCAGGAAGTACGTCGTGTCGCGCACCCTGGACCACGTCGATTGGAACGCCGAGCTGCTGCGCGGCGATCTGAAGACGGCCGTCCAGCAGATCAAGGAGCAGCCGGGGCGAGGACTGTCCGTAGCCGGCGTCGCGCTCCCGTTCGCGCTGGCGGAGCTGGGACTGATCGACGAGTACGAATTCCTCGTCCATCCCCGGATCGCGGGACACGGGCCGGCGCTGTTCGCCGGGCTGTCGAAGCCCGTCGACCTGACGCTCGTCGGCCGCCACGAGTTCCGCTCGGGCGCGGTCGCAATGCGATACGAGGCGCGATAGACATCGCCCCCCATCAGCTTGATTAAGTGGCGGCGGGGCCGCAGGCGCTATTGCTCGTCCCCGTCGTCGTCCGGTAGCGCCGTGTTCTTGACGCCGTGCACGAACGCCGCGTGGCGGGGCGGCGGCATCACCGAGTCCGCCCCCTTGATCGCCTTCCACAGGATCTCGTCGCCCGCCAGATCCGGCACCCGGTCGGCTTCCGCCAGGTCCATCCGCTTCGACGCGGCCGCGCCGTACGCCATCCGCGAGTTCCGCAGGTCGAGCGGGATCTGGTTCGGCAGGTGGACGAACGGCGTCAGGTCGGGCTTCGCCTGGAACGCGTTGTACGCCGGCGTCGCCGCCGCATCGTACTGGCTCATCGGCGGCACGCCCAGGATCAGCTCCATCGTCCGCAGGATGCCAGACGTCGTGTACAGCGTGTGGTCCACCGACGCGTGCCGCACGTACGGGCTGATGAGCAGCGCCACCGACCGGTGCGCGTCCACGTGATCCGGCCCGCTCTGCGCGTCGTCTTCGACGACGAAGATGGCCGAGTCCTTCCAGTACGGACTGTGCGAGATCGTCTCGACGATGCGGCCGAGCGCGAGGTCGTTGTCGGCCACCATCGACTCGGGTGTCGGCATGCCGGGCTGCGTGTACGCGGTGTGGTCGTTCGGCAGCCGGATGATCGACAGCTGCGGCAGGTTGCCGTTGTGCACGTAGGCGTCGAAGTCCTTCTGCCAGACGTCAACCCGGCGCTGGTCCGAGATCTTCAGGTTGAACTGCGGGTACTCGGGATCGATCAGCCCTTCGAGGCCGGGCACACTCGCGGCTTCCGCACCGGCGTTGCCACGCGGTCCTTCCGGCGCATCCTGCGGCCCGCGCATCTCGTGGACGAACTCGCCGTAGTCGCGCACGCTCACGCCGGCGCGCTTGCAGAAGTCCCAGATGTAGCCCTGCGCGGGGGCGGCGAGGTCCCCGTACTGCGTCCGGTTCGGCCCCACGCCCTCCGCCAGGTACGGGCTGCCGCGGCCGGCGTAGTTGGTCTGGTACAGCTTCTCCACCACGTCGGTGGCGATCGCGGCCGTCGAGAACTCGTGGCCGTCGTAGCTGACCTCGGCGTTCACGTAGAAGTTGTCGAGCAGGACGAACTGGTGGACCAGCGCGTGGGCGTTCGGCGTCACCTTCTGGCCGAACAGCGTCAGCGACGGATCGCCGTTGCCCTCCTTGACGTCACCGAGCACCTGGTCGTAGGTGCGGTTCTCCCGGATGATGTAGAAAACGTGCTTGATGGGCGACGTGCCACCCACCTTCGCCGGGATCGGCGACCCTGCCGGTGCATCCGCCGGCACGAGCCGCGTCGCGTCCTTGTACGGCGTCAGCGAATAGACCGTCTTGGTGTACGCGGCGAGCTGGGCGGCGTCGGGCGTCTTCAGCATGGACACCGTCCCCATCAGCATGTTGCCGGTGTACTGCCCGTCGGGCCGCCGCCGCCCGGGCTTCGGGCCGTCGGGGTTGGCCTTGCTGCTCAGCCCCTTGCCGCTGAGCACGTAGATCTCCTTGCCATCGCGGCTGAACATCACGCCGGTCGGATACCAGCCGGTGGGGATGAACCCCTGCACCTTGCTCGAACCCGGGGCCGACACGTCGACGACCGCGACGTCGTTGTTGTCGGCGTTGGCGACGAGCAGCGTCCTTCCGTCGGGCGACAGCGACAGGCCGTTGGGCGTCGATCCGTTCGGCGCGCCGGGATAGAGCGCGATCGCGATCTGCTCGACGGCCTTGCGCCCCGCCACGTCGATCGCCCAGACCGCGTTGGTGTTCGCGCAGGCAACGAACAGCCGCGTGCCGTCGGCCGACACGGCCATGGCATTGGGATGCTCGCCGACGGCCACCTCGCCGGTCTGTTCCAGCGTGTCGGCGTCGAACATCAGCACCTTCGCGCCGCCCCACAGCGACACGAACACGGTCTTCCCGTCGGGCGACATCAGGCAGGTGTACGGCTCCACCGGCAGATCGATCGTCTTCGTCACCTCGCCGGTCTTCAGGTCGATCCGGCTCAGCGACTTCGCGAAGACGCGCACGGCGTACAGCGCCTTTCCGTCCGGCGACACGGCGAGGCCGCCGACGAATGTGTCGCCCTGAGCCGGCGGCAGCTGGAACTCGCGCCCGTGCGTCACCATGCCGTCGGAGAAGCCGAATTCCTTCACCGAGTTGGCGTTCGCCGCGGAAGCATAGATGTGGTATCCGTCCGGGTTCCACGCGAGACCGAGCCAGGCGTTCTCGAGCACCATCCGCGCCTCGACGTCCTTCTGCTGCGTGTCCACGATCGCGAGGCCCGGCTGCAGGAAGCCGCTCATGCTGACGACGAGGTAGCGGCCGTTGGGCGACGCCATCATGCCGAGCGGCATGTTGCCGAGCGTCACCGAGTCGCCGGCCGGCTTCAGGCGCCAGCCGTTGGGCAGCAGGGTGACGCCGTCGGCGCGGCCGGGCAGCTCGCGGCGGGGTCCGCCGGGCAGCGCCGCCTGGGAGATCAGCACGCCGAGGGCAATCAGGACGACCAGATAGATGAGGCCGGTGCGGGAGGTTCTGGACATGGGGAGATTCTAGTCAAACGTGCCGGGGGCGGCCGGAAAATGTATGTATCCGCCCGGACACCGGCCCGGCCGTGCGGGCCGGACTGGACCCGGCGGCCCGGCTTGAGGTAAGAAGGGGGGCGCCCGCGCGCAACCTCCCGCATGCCCTTCTGGTCTCCCACCACCGCCCGCCGGGCCAGCCCGCTCGACGTCGCGGCTATCGCGCTGCTCGCGCTGCTCGTCCTGGTGCTGTTCCTCGACCGGCCTCAGGCGCTGCCGCAGGGGGGACAGGTCTTCACGCTGTCGCCGGCGCTCCTGCCGTGGTACGCCCTCCGTTCGTTCCTGCGGATGCTGGCCGCCTACGTCCTGTCGCTCGGCTTCTCGCTGGTGGTCGGCTACTGGGCGGCCACGTCGCTGCAGGCACGGCGGTTCATCATGCCGTGCCTCGACATCCTGCAGTCGGTCCCGATCCTCGGCTTCTTCCCGGCGGCCGTCTTCCTGTTCATCCGGCTGTTCAACGGCTCGGTGCTGGGGGTCGAGGCGGCGGCGGTCTTCCTGATCTTCACGAGCCAGGCGTGGAACCTGGCCTTCAGCGTCTACGAGTCGCTGACGACGATCCCCGAGGACCTGGCGACGGCGGTGGCCGCCAGCGGGGCGTCCGGGATGGTGCGCTGGCGCCGGCTGCTGCTGCCGGCCTGCGTGCCGCGCCTCACCTACAACAGCATGATGTCGTGGGCGGCGGGCTGGTACTTCCTGATCGCCAGCGAGGTGATCACGGTCGGCCCGCAGAGCTACACGCTGCCGGGCCTGGGCAGCTACATCGGCACGGCGATCGAGCACGGGGACTGGGGGCTGGCCACGGCCGGCATCGGCACGCTCGCCGCCCTCATCGTGCTCCTGCACATCTTCGTCTGGAGCCCGCTCGGCTTCTGGAGCCGCCGCTTCCGCTACGAGTTCTCGTCGCGCACGGAGGCGGTGCCGACGCCGGCGGCCATCACGCTGATCAGCCGCGCGCCGCTCGTCCGCCGGGCCTGGCACCGGACGGCGAACCAGACGGCGCGGATCGCGGGCGCCGTCGCGGCCGTCTTCTCGTTCGTCTTCACGCTGCCCGTCACCCGCTTCGTGCTCGGGGCGCTCGCGCTCGCGGCGGCGGTGGGGATCGGCTACGGCGGCGTCCGGACGGCGATCACGCTGATCCGCCCGCTGCCGCCGGCGGCCGCCGGCATCCCGCTCGCGCTGCTGTACAGCTTCCTGCGCCTCGTCGTCGCCTACGCGATCAGCCTGGCGTGGACGATTCCGCTGGCGTACTGGCTGAGCCGCTCGGCGCAGCGGGCGGCCCGCGTGCTGCCGATCGTGCAGATCCTCGCCAGCATGCCGGCCACGGCCTTCTTCCCGCTCATCGTCGCCGCCATCATCGGCCTGCACCTCAGCATGAACGTGGCGGCGGTGGTGCTGATCCTGACCGGCATGCAGTGGTACCTGCTGCTGAACCTGGTGGCCGGCGCCGAAGCGATGCCCGAGGACCTGCGCGAGCTGGCGGCCGCGTCGAACGTCGGCGGCTGGATGTACCTGCGCCGCTTCTTCCTGCCGGTGGCGATGCCGAGCCTCATCACCGGCAGCATCACCGCCTGGGGCGGCGGCTGGAACGCGCTCATCATCGCGGAGTACGTGACGGCCAACGGCCGGGTCTATTCGACGCCCGGCATCGGCTCGCTGCTCGACCGCTTCACGTACGTCGACGGCAACCTCCAGATGATCGTCCTGTCGATCCTCACGATGGTGGTCGTCGTCACCGCGCTCAACCGTCTCGTCTGGCGCCGGCTCTACGAAGTCGCGGCCGTGAGGTTCCGTCTTGAGTACTGAAGCGCTGCCCGCCGGCGAGACGCCGCTCCTGGCGGTCGTCGACGTGACGAAGCGGTACGACACCGCGACCGTGCTCCAGGACGTGAACATGGAGGTCCGCGACCACGAGTTCGTCGCGCTGATCGGTCCCTCCGGCTGCGGCAAGTCCACGCTGCTCCGGATCATCGCCGGCCTCATCGCCCCCACGTCGGGCCAGGTGCTCTGCGAAGGACGGCCGGTGACCGGCCTGAACCCGGCGACCGCCATGGTGTTCCAAAGCTTCGCGCTGCTGCCGTGGCTGCGGGCCGCCGAGAACGTGGCCCTGCCGCTCGAGGCGCGCGACGTGCCGCTGGCCGATCGCCTGCGGCGGGCCGAGCACTACCTCGATCTGGTCGGCCTCAAGGGACACGGCCGCGCGTTCCCCAAGGAGCTGTCGGGCGGCATGAAGCAGCGCGTCGGCCTCGCCCGCGCCCTCTGCCAGGAGCCGGACATCCTGCTGATGGACGAGCCGTTCTCCTCGCTCGACGTGCTGACCGCCAAGACGCTGCGCGACCAGGTGCTCGACCTGTGGCAGTCCCCCGACGTCCCGACGAAGACGATCCTGCTCGTGACGCACTCGATCGAAGAGGCGGTCTACATGGCCGACCGGGTCGTCGCCCTGCGCGCCGACCCCGGCACGGTGGCCGCCGAGTTCGTGATCAACGCCGCCCGTCCCCGACGCCCGACGGCTCCCGATGTCCGGGAGATCGTCGACGAACTGTATGCTGTGATGGTGTAGGAGCATCCATGGACTCCAGTA
>JAGWRA010000157.1 GCA_028876655.1 Acidobacteriota bacterium
GCCGGGCCACGCGGCCACCCTCCAGGTCGTCGAGGGCGGCGTTGATAGCCGTCAGCGCGTAGGACTGCGAAAACAGCGGGCTGACGTCGAGCCGTCCCGCCGCCATCAGCCGCGCGTAGCGCGGATAGTCCCGGTCCGGCCGGCTGTCCCCGCCCCAGGTGCCGAGCAGCCGCTTGCCCTGGTTCAACTGGCGCGGATCGACGACCAGCGACTCGCCGTGGTGCGCGTTGCCGCAGACGACCGCCGTGCCGCCCTGCGGCCGTACCGCGGCCAGCGCCTGCTGCATCACGGCCGGCCGGCCGGTCGCCTCGATGGCGATGTCCGCGCCGCCGCGGCAGACAGCCAGCACGTCGTCAACGGCGCCGGGGCCGGCACTCACCGTGTGCGTCGCCCCCATCCGCCGCGCGAGTTCGAGCTTGGCCGGCAGCAGGTCGACGCCGACGATCGGATAGCAGCCGGCCACCGCGCCCGCCGCGATGGCGGCAAGGCCAATCCCGCCGGAGCCGAACACCACCAGGCTCTGCCCGGCCTCGGCACGCGCGGTGTTCAGCACCGCGCCCAATCCGGTCGGCAGGGCGCAGCCGAGCGCGGCGGCATGCGTGAGCGGCAGATCCTGATCGAGTGTCGTCAGCCGGTTCTCGCTGATGATCGTGAAGCGGGCGAAGGTCGTGATGGCTCCGGCATTCACGCGCCGGCCGCCCCAGTCGTAGACCGTGCCCGGCACGTCGGCCCCGCGGCCCTTGATCCAGGAGAGGACCACCCGGTCACCCACGGCCACCTTGGTCACGCCGGGCCCGATTTCGGCCACCGTCCCGCTCCCCTCGTGGCCGAGGCAGTGCGGCAGGAAGCGGTCCTCACCGCGATGCCCCCGGCACTCGAGCAGTTGCGTGTGGCAGACGCCGCTGTAGGCGACCTCCACGACGACCTGGCCCGGCTTCAGCACGGGCAGCGAGAGTTCGGCCAGTTCCAGCGGACGGCCGGTTTCGACGAGCACGGCGGCAAGCGTCTTCAATGGAGCACCCTGTCCTTCGCGCCGACCTGCCGCGCGTCGAGCACGCGAGCGGCGATCTGATCTTCAGTCAGGCCGAAGCATCCGCGGGCGTAGTCCTGCCCGCCCGCGTGATGCAGGAACGTGTCGGCCGTCCCCAGCCGCAGCAGCCGCGCGCGCGGCGCCGGCCGGTCGGCCAGCCACTCCGCCACGGCACTGCCGAGGCCGCCAATGAGGCTGTGCTCCTCGACGGTGACGACCAGTGCGTAGCGATCGAACGCGTCGGCGAGCAGCGCCTCGTCGAGCGGCTTGATGGTGTGATGGCTCACCACGCTGGCCGACACGCCGAGCGGCGCCAGCCGGTCGGCCGCCGCCAGCACGGCGGGCAGCATCGTCCCGGTGCTCAGCAGACAGACGTCCTCGCCGGTCCGGATGGTGAGCCCGCGGCCGATGACGAGCGGCGGCACCTCGCGGTGCACCGTCGCCTCGCCCTTCTTGCCCAGCCTCAGGTACACGGGCCCGCCCAGCGCGATGGCCTCGCGGAGCGCGGCCCGCACTTCCCAGGCGTCGCCCGGCGCGACGACGGTCATGTACGGCAGCGCCCGCAGGCAGGCCAGGTCCTCGCAGGCGTGGTGCGTCGCGCCGTTGGCGGCATAGGACAGGCCGGCGCCCACACCGACGATGATGACGGGCAGCTGGTGATAGCAGACGTCCACGCGGATCTGCTCGAAGCAGCGCAGCGTCGCGAACGACGCGATGGTGTAGGTGATCGGTCGGAAGCCGCTGAGCGCGAGGCCGGCGGCCACGCCGACCATGTTGGCCTCGGCGACGCCGCAGTTCAGGAAGCGCTCGGGATGCGCCGCCCTGAACGGATCGAACAGCTTGTTGCCGATGTCGCCCGAGAGCAGCACCAGCCGGGGATCCTCGGCCGCGAGCGCGGTCAGTTCCGATGCGAACGCGTTCCTCATACGAGCCCCAGCTCCGCGCGGGCCTGCGCGAGTTCCGCGGCCGACGGCGTCCGGTAGTGCCAGTTGTTGTCGTCTTCCATGAAGGACACGCCGCGTCCCTTCACCGTGTGCGCGACGATGGCGACGGGCCGGCCCGACCCGTCCGGCACGCGGCGCAGGCGCGCCACCAGGGCGGCGACGTCGTGCCCGTCGATCTCACAGGCCTCCCAGCCGAAGGCCGTCCATTTCTCCCGCAGCGGGCTGAGCGCCATGACCTCGTTGCTCCGCCCGGTCGCCTGCCACTTGTTGTAGTCGATGACCACGGCGAGCCGCTCGAGGCGCTGGGCCGCGGCGAGCATCGCCGCCTCCCAGACCGATCCCTCGTTGCACTCACCGTCGCTCATCACGACCAGCGTTCGGTACGCGCGTCCCTGCAGGCGCCCCGCCAGCGCCATGCCAAGGCCGATCGACAGCCCGTGCCCGAGCGAACCGGTCGCGGCCTCGACGCCGGGCGCACAGCGCGGGCTCGGGTGCTCCGGCAATGAGCCGCCCGGCTCGGCGAAGGCCTCCAGCGCCGCCTCCGGGAAATAGCCGCGGCAGGCGAGTGCCGCGTACAGCGTCGTCGCCGCGTGGCCCTTGCTGAGGATCAGCCGGTCGCGGTCCGGATCGGCGGGCGCCGCCGGATCGATCGCCAATCCGCCCCAGTAGGCCGCCACCAGCATGTCCACGCACGACAGCGACGATCCCAGGTGCGGGACGCCGGCGCGATGGGACATCTCGACCAGCCGGCCCCGGATGTGCCGGGCCGTGGCTTCGAGGTCGGTGACGGGCAGGGGGGTCGGCAGTTCCATGCGCGGTTCCGTTCAGTGCAGGTCGACCTGCTTCATCGTCCGGATGTTGTAGTAGCGGTTGTCGGTGGCTGCGTCCGGAACGAGGCCGGCGTCGAAGGCCGCCGCCAGGTCGCGAACGGCGTCCTCGATGCCGCGCCGGGCCTCGAAGCCGAGATCGCGCCGCAGCCGCTCGGACGAGATGTGGTACGACCGGTTGTCGTCGGTCGGCGTCGCGGCGATCTCGACGTCCGGCCCGACAACGCCCCGGACGACCTCCGCGATGTCGCGGACGCGGTAGTTGTGGTAGCCGGCGTTGTACACCTTCCCGTCGATCCGCTCGGTCGGCCAGCGCAGCGCCTGCACGTAGAAGTCCACCATGTCCTGGATGTGGATGTTCGGGCGCATCTGGTCGCCGCCGAAGACGGTGATGCGGCGCTTGTCCACCGCATGGTGCGTGAGGATGTTCACCGTCAGGTCGAGCCGCAGCCGCGGCGAGTAGCCACACACGGTGGCGGGCCGGACGATGAAGGTGGCGAAGCCCGGGGCGCGAGCGTCCAGCACGACCTGCTCGCCGAGCGCCTTGTACTTCGAGTAGTCCGTGAGCGGCTGCAGCGGCAGATCCTCGGTGACGTTCGGATCGTCCTTGATCCCGTAGACGCTCGACGAGGAGGCGTAGACGAACCGCTTCACGCCGGCGTCGCGCGAGAGGCGCACGAGGTCGACCAGCGCGTCGTAGTTGATGGAGCGGCCGAGCGCCGGGTCCAGCTCGAAGCTGGGGTCGTTCGAGATGCACGCCAGATGGACGACCGCGTCGACGCCTGTGAGCGCCCGTGCCACCAGAGCCCTGTCGCGCAGGTCCCCTTTGATCTCTGTCAGGCCCGGGTGGCCAGCGACGCCCTTCAGGACGTCGTTTCCGTAGAGGTACAGGTCCAGCACGGTCACGCGGTAGCCCTCGACGAGCAGCCGCGGCACCAGCACGGCGCCCACGTAGCCCGCGCCACCGGTCACCAGCACGTGTCCGAAGTCGTTCATCGTCCGTCCGTTCCCGTCCGCCATAGCTGCTCCTCGATCGGGACCTCGCGCTGCTGCCGCTGCACGAGGAAGTCCGAGAACAGGTGCGCGAGGATGCCGTGCACCAGTTCGACATAGCCATATGCCTGCGACGACACGTAGAAGTTCAGGTGGCCGCTGCGGCGCAGCGGGTTGTCGGGCGCGAAGCCCGACAGGGTGATGGCCTTCGCCCCGCCCGCCACGCACGCCCGCACGGCCCGCAGGATGTTCTCCGAGCGGCCCGAGCTGCTGACCGCCAGCAGCAGGTCCCCGGCGTCGACCCAGAGGCTCGCGGGCCGCTCGAACACGGACGAGGCCCCGAAGTCGTTCGCCAGCGCCGTCACCAGCGGCGCATCGTTGAAGACGAGCGCCCGCACGCCGGCCGCGTTGCAGAGATCGGTCTGCAGGTGGCTGGCGACGGCCGCGCTGCCTCCGTTGCCCACCAGGAGGACCTTGCGCCCGGCCATCCGCACGGCCGCCAGCGCGTCCACGGCCTGCGCCACGGCCGCCTCGAAGGGCACGGGCCGTCCGTCCTCGCGGTTCACCTGCACGTTGCAGGCGAGATCGCAGAGCCTACGCAGATATGCGGTAGCGCTGTCTGAATTCATGGCGGACTCCGGAGCGCGCGTGCATCGACGCCGGCTGGCGCAGCAGCGCGGTCAGGTGCTTGCTGAGTTTCACGCGGTCGATCGGCTCGCGATTGCCGACCGTCATCACCGCCTGGGCGCCGACGGCGTTTCCGATGACGCCGGCCACCTCGATCGGCGCGCCCTGCGCGACGCACAGGGCCGTCACCGCGAACACCGCGTCACCGGCGCCGACGCGATCGACGATGCGGCCGGTGAACGCGGGGATCTGGCGGAAGCCGTCGGTCTGGCTGTAGCAGAGCGCCCCCTTCTGCCCCTGCGTCACGACGAAGTTCCTGCATCCCATGCGCGCCGCCGTGTCGCGGACGATGTCCGTGAGCGGGCCCCGCCGGTTGCGGGCATCGAGCCGCAGCTCGGCCTCCGAGACGGCGACGTAGTGGGCGCGCGGGTACTTCGAGACGGTGTTGAACCCGTGGTTCGCGGCGTTCACCTGGGTGTTGACCGCCAGGAACTTCGCCTCGCGGCACAGCAGATCGATGGCCTCCGCATTCAGCAGGCCGTGGCCGTAGTCGTTGACAACGACCACGTCGGCCTCGCGCAGCGCGGCCGCCAGGTGCGTGCACAGCTCGCGGTGGTAACCGTTCGCCCCGGTCCCCTCCTGCATGTGGTAGACCTCGAACAGCTTCTGCAGGGGGTAGGTCTCGACGAACCGCCGCTTGACGATCGTCGGTGCATCTTCCATGTAGACGAACGTGGGCGCGACGCGCGGGTGCAGGTGCTCGCGGACGAACGGCTCCTCGGAGCTGGCAGCGCCGAGCGCCGACAGCAGCCGCACCGACCCCGCGAACGAGGCGATATGATTGGCCACCGCGAGCACGCCGCCGGCGAACCGCTCGCTCGACACGAACCGCGTCGCCAGGATCGGCTCCTTGCCGGTCTTCCCCATGCTCTCGCAGTAGTGGTAGTCGTCGATGATCGTCTCGCCCAGCACCAGCACCTTCAGCCGGCCGGCCTCGTCGAGGTACTGCAGCACCTCCTCGGTGCTCCAGCGGCCGGCGAAGTCGCTCAGGTAGTCGGTCGCCTCCCGCGGCAACACGGGCATGTGCCGGTTGAGCAGGGCGGAGGAGCTGGAGGTCAGCCCCCCGGTGAACGCGATCCGCCCGCCCACCTCCTGCACGGCGCGCTCCTCGAGCACGATGCCGCCCGTCCGGTCGTTCTCGGCAGCGCGATACTCCTCCCCCTTCACGTACACGTTCGGGCGGAGCGCCCGGATCGCCTCGGTCGCCTGCGGCCAGCGGTTGACGGCCACGTAGTCCACCATCCCCAGCGCGGCCACGGCTTCGGCGCGCAGTTCCTCCGGGAACGCCGGCCGGCCCGGTCCCTTGTTCACGTACCGGTCGGGCGTCACGGTCACCACCAGGACGTCGCCCATCCGGGACGCCTCCTCGAAGTGCCGGATGTGCCCGATGTGCACGAGGTCGAACACGCCGTGGCACTGCACGATGGTCTTGCCGGCCGCCCGCAGCCCGGCGAGTTCCGCCTGCAGGGCTTCGAACGACAGGACCAGGGCCTGACGCTGCATCAGTGGGCTCCCTGTACGTGACGGAACGACGGCGCGGCCGCGCTCCCTCCGTCACCCAGATACCTGAACCAGTCCCGCGTCGCCTCCGCGATGGAGTCGACGTTCCAGACGGGTGCGTCCCGCCAGAGATCGATCGCCGCCAGCATCCGGTGCACCCCGTTCTCGAACGGCACACGCGGCGTCCAGCCGAGGGCACAACGGATCGCGCTCGTGTCGGCGAACGTGCAGTCGGGCTCGCCCGGCCGCTTCGGCACGTAGACGACGTCGCCGCCCAGCAGCTCGACGAGCCGGTTCACCGAATAGGTGTGCCCCGAGCCGACGTTGAACACCGCACCGGCGACATCCGACTCGGCGGCCCGGACGAAGGCGTCGGCCACGTCGGTCACGTAGGTGAAGTCGCGCGTCTGCGTCCCGTCGCCGACCACGGTGAACGGCCGGCCCGCCAGCTTCTGCGCGAGGAACACGCCAAAGACCGCCCCGTAGGTCCCGCTCGTGCGCGAGCGGGGCCCGTAGACGTTGAAGAGCCGCAGCGAGACCACCGGCATCCCGTAGATGGCGTGCCACCGCAGCACGTACTGCTCGCCCAGGTTCTTCGTCAGCGCGTAGGGATACATCGGGCGGATCGGGGCGCTCTCCGGCGTCGGCACGGCGTCCGGAATCCCGTAGCAGGACGACGAGGCTGCGTACACGAACCGGTGGACGCCAGCGGCGCGCGCCGCTTCCAGCACCGCGATCGTCCCGTCGACGTTGGCGCGGTGATAGTCGAGCGGATGCTGGATCGACGGCACGATGTCGGCCAGCGCGGCGAGGTGGAACACGTGCTCGACGCCGGCGAAGGCGCTGCCGATGGCCGTCGGGTCGGCCACGTCCGCTTCGACAACCCTGAGGCGCGAGCCGTACTGCTCCACCATCGGCGCCAGATTGCTGCGCCGGCCCGTCGCGAAGTTGTCGACCACCGTCACCCGGTGGCCATCCATCAAGAGCCGCTCGACCAGGTGGCTGCCGATGAAGCCGGCGCCGCCGGTGACCAGACAGGACCTGGCCGGCTGCTGCCCCGCGCGTTCCCGCCGCGTGGTCGTCATCCCTGCTCCCTTGCCCGGCCGGCATCGGAACGCCCGGCGTCGAGTTGATGCTGAAGATCCCGAAACAGCAGGACGTCGCACGGCCCGGTCACGACCACGAGCGACGGTCCGGCCCAGCCCGCAGCCACCGGGCAATACACCATCAGGTTGAAGGCACGGCCATCCGGTGTCGTCAGCCGCACGGTGTCGGCCAGCGCATGCGCACGAAGCGTGAAGCCGCGGCTCACCGCCGTCGCGTAGCTCTGTGCTTCCGCGCCAAGAGGGAACCGTGTCACGGCCGGGTCGCCCGGCATCCACCGCCACGCGAAGTCGGCAACGATGCGGGGCGTGCTCCCGTCGGGCAACACCGGCAACGGATCGATCCGGAATGCCCCGTCCTGCCACACAATCCCCACCGCGGGTCCCACGTCGACCACACGCCGCGCCGCCCGCTCCCCGGGCAGCCAGGTCCACAGCCCGCCGTCGAGCGAGGTCCACACGGGCCGTCCGTCCGGACCGGCGGCCGCGCGCACGGGCCTGAACGGCACGTCGACGCGGACGATGTCGATGTCGGCGGCATCTGCCGACGGACGGAAGAGCAGGCTCGGGCGATCCCCGATGCTCCACGCCAGCCGGCCGCCGTCACCTCCCCACGGGATGTCCGCGAGGACCGGGACCGGCCAGGACGGTAACGGCGTGACGTGCCCCGCGGCGTCGACCCGCAGGCTGCGCCCGTCGGCGTGTCCGGTGAGAAGGGCCGACTGGCCATCGAAGGTCGAGACGAACGTCGCACGAGGCACGGCAGCTTCGGTAAGGACGGTCGGCGCGATCCACGAGCGGTCCGGCCCGAGTGCCCAGACGCGCGCCGCGTCAACGGGGTAGCGGCGGTCGGGACGGATGGCGACATCCAGATGCCATGCGGCGGTGTCGACGTCCGGCCGTCCGAGGGGCGTGTGCCAGACGAGCTCGCGCGGCGCGCCGGCAGCCGGAGGCACGCCGTCCGACGCGACCGGCGCCAGCGTGCCAGTGAGCGCGCGC
>JAGWRA010000158.1 GCA_028876655.1 Acidobacteriota bacterium
CGAGCCGCGGGCGGAGGCGCCGGCTCCTGAGCCCGCGCCGGTCGCGGCCCCGGCGCCCGAGGCGCCGGCGGCACCGGCCATCGATCACGAACAGGCGCAGCGGCGGCTGGCGGAACTCGAACGCGAGGCCTTCACCAAGGGCTATGCGGCCGGCGAGCAGGCGGGACTCGAGGCGGGAACGACGCGTGCCGACGCGATGCTGCGCCGCCTGACGCAGACGCTCGAGGAACTCGACGGCCTGCGCCAGCAGATCGTCGCCCAGACCGAGCGGCAGATGGTGCAGATCGCCGTGGCGGTCGCGCGGCGCATCCTGCGCCGCGAGGTCTCGATCGACCAGGACCTGCTCGTGGCCATCGCCCGCGTGGCGCTCGAGCGACTCGGGGAGACGGCCAGCGCCACGATCCGGCTGAATCCGGACGACTATGCGGCCGTGACGGCCCGCCATGGCGGCCAGTGGGCCGGGGCGCGGGTCACCGTGACGGCCGACGCGGGCGTCAGCCGCGGCGGCTGCCGGGTGGAATCCGACCTCGGGTTCGTCGACGCGGGGATCGACGCACAGTTCGACGAGCTGGTGCACGCGCTGCTGGGGGATGGCGAGACCGTTCCCGTGGCGGCGGGCGGGGGCGATGGCCACCTACTCACTGACACCGTATCTTGATCGCCTCGAGCACGCCGACCCGATGCCGCTCTCCGGCCACGTGGTCCGGACCGTGGGGCTGGTCGTCGAATCGCGCGGGCCGCGTGCGCGCGTGGGCGAACTCTGCGAACTGCTGGGACCGAACGGCGAGCCGCCGGTGCCGGTCGAAGTGGTCGGCTTCCGCGACGGCAACGTGCTCTCGATCCCGCTGGGCGGCACGGCGGGCATCCGCCCGGGCGACCGGATCGTCGCCCGGTCCGCCCGGACGGCGGTGACGGTCGGCGAGCGGCTGCTCGGCCGGGTCATCGACGGGCTCGGGCGTCCGCTCGACGGCCGCGGTCCCATCATCGGCACGGCCGAATACCCCCTGCATCCGACCCCCATGAACCCGCTGGAGCGCGAAGCCATCGTGGCGCCGCTCGGCACCGGCGTGCGCGCCATCGACGCCATGCTGACCTGCGGGCGCGGGCAGCGTCTCGGCCTGTTCGGCGGCAGCGGCGTCGGCAAGAGCACGCTGCTCGGCATGATGGCGCGGGCCACGGGGGCCGACGTCGCGGTGATCGGCCTGGTGGGCGAGCGCGGCCGCGAGGTCCGCAGCTTCATCGAGCACGACCTCGGTCCGCGCGGCCTCGAGCGGTCGGTGGTCGTGGTCTCCACCTCCGACAACCCGCCGCTGGTCCGCCTGCGCGCCGCCTATGCGGCGACGGCCATCGCGGAGTACCTGCGCGACCAGGGCAAGCAGGTCCTACTGCTGATGGACTCGGTGACCCGCTTCGCCATGGCGCAGCGCGAAGTGGGGCTGGCGGCCGGCGAGCCGCCGACGGCGAAGGGCTATCCGCCCTCGGTCTTCGCGCTGCTGCCGAGCCTGCTCGAGCGGGCGGGCAACGTGCGCGGCCGCGGCAGCATCACCGCCCTCTACACCGTCCTCGTCGAGGGCGACGACACGAACGAGCCGGTGGCCGATCACGTCCGGGCCATCCTCGACGGCCACATCGTCCTCTCGCGCGACCTGGCGGCCCGCAATCACTACCCGGCGATCGACATCCTCCAGAGCGTCAGCCGGACGATGCCGGACGTGACCGAGGTGCAGCACCGGCTGAAGGCGGCCGCGGTCCGCGACTGGCTGGCCACGCTGCGCGACAGCGAGGATCTGCTGAGCGTCGGCGCCTACGTCCCCGGCCACAACACCAAGCTCGACACGGCGCTGGCGAAGCGGGAGGCCGTGGAGGCCTTCCTGACGCAGCCGGCCGACCAGAGCACCGCCTACGCCGACGCGCTGGAGGCGCTGCAGGCGCTCTGACCCCGGTCCGCCGGGGCCGGCGCGACCGGCCGCGTGTCCGGCGCCGGTCCGGCGGGTTTCGACACTTTGCGCTGACCGCTCCGGCCGGGGCCGGCCGGCAGGAGTCCGACGATGCGTCCATTCCGGTTCCGGGCGGCGGTCGTGCTGGACCTGCGGCAGAAGCAGGACGAGGAGGCGCAGCGCGTGCTGGCCCGCGCCAAAGCGGCCGTTCTGACGGCCCAGGCGTCGCTGGACGGCGCGGAGGCGGCCCTGGCGGCGGCGATGCGGCGGGCGGCGGAGGCCGAGGCGTCGGCCGAGGACGTCACGCTGCTGCAGTGGTACCGGAATTGGATGAAGGGACGGCAGGCGGACGTGAGGCGCTGCCGTGAACGGCTCGAGGAGTGCCGCGCGGTGATGCGGACCGCCGCCGAGGCGGCGCTGAAGGCACGCCGGGACCTGCGGGTCATCGAGCGCTACCGGGAACGGGTCTGGCAGGCCTGGCAGCGCGAGGCGCTGCGCGAGGAGCAGAAGGACCTCGACCTGCTGGGGACGTTGCAGCATGCGGCGCGGCGGCTCGCGCCGGGAGAACAACGATGACGGTCACCCCGACCACGACCACGACGACCGACCCGACGCAGACGGGCGCCGCGAGCACCAGTTCGACCGCGGGCACGAGCGCGCTCGGCAACGCCACCAAGGGGCTCGGCGAGAACGCCTTCCTGCAGCTGCTCGTCACGCAGCTCCAGAACCAGGACCCGCTGCAGCCGCAGGACCCGACCCAGTTCGTCGCCGAACTGGCGCAGTTCAGCTCGCTCGACATGCTGACCCAGATCAACACGTCGGTGCAGAGCCTGGGGACCCAGCTCACCAGCCCGACGGCGACCGCGTCGACGTCCTCGTCCACCACCCCCTCGACCTCGACGCCCTCGACCTCGCCGTCGACGACGCCGACCGGCTCGAATTCATAACCGGTCACACCTGGAGGATATACAGCAATGGCTGTCGGTGCTTTCTCGGCTGCGCTCTCGGGGCTCAATGCGAACGCATCCGCCCTCAGCGTAATCGGCAACAACCTCGCCAACATGAACACGGTGGGCTACAAGGCCAGCACGGTCACCTTCTCCGATCTCGTCAGCCAGACGGTCGGGGGGGCCAGCTTCGATCCGATGCAGATCGGCATGGGGGTCGCGACGGGCGCGATCACGCCGAACTTCAGCCAGGGGACGCCCGAGAACACCTCGACGTCGACCAACGCCGCCATCCAGGGCAACGGGTTCTTCGTGCTGCAGACGCCGTCGGGCGGCCAGGCCTTCACGCGCGCCGGCGACTTCACGCTGAACCCGAGCGGGACCCTCGTGTCGCCCGATGGGAGCGAGGTGCTGGGCTACACCAGCAAGACCGCGACCGGGGCGATCGACACGACCGGGCAGCCGGGGGCCATCACGATCTCGCCGGGGGCGCTGCAGCCGCCGGTGGCGACGACCAACTTCACGGCGGTCACCAACCTGAGCGCGACCGCGGCGGTGGGCGACAAGGCGACCGCGTCGGTGCAGATCTACGACGCACTCGGGACGCCGCACGTGGCGACGATCACGTTCACCAACGCCAGCGCCGGTGTCTGGAACTACGCGGTCACGCTGCCGGGGGCGGACGTCTCGGGCGGCACGGCCGGCACGCCGTTCCCGATTACGGCCGCCAACAACGGGACGGGGCAGTTCGTGTTCAATCCTGACGGCACGCTGAAGACCGTGCAGGCCGGCACCGGCGCGGCCGGGGCCCCGGCGGACTTCACGATCACGACGCCCGCCTGGAGCGACGGCGCGGCCGCCAGCGCGCTGCAGTGGAACATCCTCGACGCGAACAGCAACCCGACGCTGACCGGATACAACGCTGCGTCGGCCACCTCGTCGGTCAGCCAGAACGGCTCCGCGCCGGGCCAGGTGACCAGCGTCGCGATCACCTCGGACGGGACGATCACGGCGACCTTCGGCGCCGGGCAGACGGTCGCGGTCGGCCAGCTCGCGCTGGCGAACTTCAACAACCCGAACGGCCTCGTGAAACTCGGGAACACGCAGTTCGGCCAGAGCCAGGCGTCGGGCGTGGCCAACATCGGCGTGGCCGGCACGGGCGGCCGCGGGACGCTCATGGGGAGCGCCCTGGAGCAGTCGAACGTCGACATGGGCCAGGAGTTCACGAACATGATCCTGGCGCAGCGCGGCTACGAGGCCAACGGCAAGTCGATTACGACGGCCGACCAGATCCTCCAGGACACGCTGGCCCTCAAACAGTAAGCCTGTCGGGCGCGCGCACGGGTGACGGCTGACGATCGGTCCGCCGCCATCCGTGTGCCGCCGGAGTCGCGTCGTGAATCTCGAACGCCTGACCAGTTCGTTCAGCCGCACCGCAGCCGCCAGTGGTCCTGCCGCCCGCGGCGGGAGCGGGACGCTCCTGCCGTTCGGCGAGCTGCTGGCGCAGCACACCGCGCCGGCTCCCTCGCCGGATCCGAAGAGCGCCTCACCGGCGGTCGCGCGGCCATCGGTACTGCTGGCGTCACCGGGAGGGGCCGCGCTGGCCGCGGACGCGCCGGC
>JAGWRA010000159.1 GCA_028876655.1 Acidobacteriota bacterium
GCCGTGCGCCGCCCGCGCGCGGGAGGGGCCCGTGCGTAGCCCGTGCCGGCGCCTGCTGGCCTGGATGGCCGCCGCCGCCCTCGTGGCGGCCGCGGCCTGTGCCCCGAAGGTCGTCCCCCTGCCGGCCCCCGGACCGCCGCACTATCCCGAATACCTCTACCCCGACGTGCCGCCGGCGGTGGCCGGGGCCGGCCCCGTTGCGCATCACGATCGCGGCTGGCGCTTCCTGCAGGCCGGCGACCTGACGAACGCCGAGCGCGAGTTCCAGGCGGCGCTCGCGGGCGCTTCCGGCTTCTATCCCGCCCAGACCGGGCTCGGCGACGTGGCGCTGGCACGGCGGGCCCCGAAGGACGCGCTCGGCTGGTTTGCGAAGGTGCTCCAGCAGAACGGGCGGTACGTCCCGGCGCTGGTCGGCCAGGCGCAGGCCCAGGTGGCGCTGAACCAGGACGCGCAGGCGCTGAAGAGCTACGAGGCGGCGCTGGCGATCGATCCCTCGCTCGCTCCCGTCCGCCGGCAGGTCGCCGTGCTCCAGTTCCGTGATCTGCAGCAGACGATCGACGAGGCCCGCAAGGCCGCGGCGGCCGGGCGGTACGACGAGGCGCTGCAGGCGTATCGGCAGGCGCTGGCGGCGTCGCCCGACAGTCCGTTCCTGTACCGCGAACTGGGCGACCTGGAAGTGAAGCGCGGGGAGCAACCGCAGGCGCTCGAGCAGTTCCGCCAGGCCGTGAAGCTCGATCCGAGCGACGCGCACGCCTGGGAGCAGATCGGCGAGATCCTGGAGCAGCAGGGCGATCTCGGCGGGGCCGTCTCGGCGTTCCAGGAAGCGAACACGGCGGACCCGACGCCGGCCCGCGCCGAGCGGCTGCGTGCGGCGGAGGCCCGCGCGGCCACGGCGAAGCTGCCCGCGGCGTATCGCGCGATTCCGCAGGAGGCGCGGATCACGCGCGCCGACCTGGCGGCCCTCATCGGCGTGCGGCTGGCGGCGCTGCTGCAGGCCGCGCCGGCCGCCGGCGCGGTGCTCATCACCGACGCGCGCAGTTCGTGGGCGTCCTCCTGGATCCTGCAGGTGGCCCGCGCCGGCATCATGCCGCCCTATCCCAATCACACGTTCCAGCCGCAGGCCGGCGTCTCGCGCGGCGAGCTCGCCACGGTGCTGAGCCGGCTGCTGCACGTGCTGACGGCCCGCGATCCGGCGCTGGCCCGCCAGTGGGCGGCGCAGCACGCACCGATCCGCGACGTGCCGCCGCAACACCTCAGCTATCCGGCCGTCTCGATCGTCGTGGCCTCCGGCGTGATGGCGCTCGAGCCCGACGGGACGTTCCGGCTGGGACAGGCGGTCAGCGGCGCCGAAGCGCTGGCGGCCATCGACCGCCTCCGGCAGCTGGCGGCCGAACCGGCCGTGGAAATGGGCGCCCTGGAGCCGCGGGCCGTCAGGCTCGGGCGGCCGGGGCGGTGATCGCGGGAGAGCCGACGTGAGGGTGCTGACGCTCGCGAACCAGTTGACGCTGCTGCGGATGCTGCTGATTCCGGCGTTCGTGATCCTCGTCGTGTACCACCAGCTCGGCTGGGCGCTGGCCATCTTCATCACGGCCGGCGTGACCGACGGCCTGGACGGCCTCATCGCGCGGCGATCGGGGAAGAAGACCAGCCTGGGCGCCTGGCTGGATCCGATGGCCGACAAGCTGCTGCTCGTCACGACGTTCGTCGTGCTCACGCTGCCGGGGCTCGGGCTGGTGAACCGCTTCCCGGTGTGGCTGACGGTGCTCATCATCAGCCGCGACGTCGTCATCGTGCTGACCGTCGCGATCGTGAACCTGGCCATCGGCCGGCGCACCTTCCGCCCGTCGATCTACGGCAAGATCGCCACGGCCACCTACATCGTGACCAGCGTGGTCGTCATGCTGTTCAACTATCTGGAGCGGTCGTCGGTGCTCGTGCGGGCGTGCATCTGGGCGTCGCTGGCGATTACGCTGATCTCCGGCGTCCACTACATCACCCACGCGGCGCGCCTGATCAACGAGTCGCATGCCGATGCCTGAAGGACTCCGCCGGGTCGCCGCCGTGCTGGCCGGGCTGCTGCTGGCGGCCTCTGCCGGCGCCCAGCCGCCGCAGCGGTTCACCACGCCGCTGACGCTCGCGCAGATGCAGCACAAGCAGGCGGTGGTCGAGACGAGCCTCGGGACGTTCGTCATCGACCTGCGACCGGATCTGGCGCCGAACCACGTCGGCTACATCATGAAGCTGGCGGAGGACGGGACGCTCGACGGCACGATCTTCCAGCGCGTGGTGCGCGACGGCATCATTCAGGGCGGCGACCCGCTGACGAAGGACCCGGCGAAGGCGGGCGCGTATGGGACCGGCGGGCTGAACGCACTGAAGGACGAGCCGACCGACACGCCGCAGGTGCGTGGCACGGTGTCGGCCGTCGGCATTCCCGGTCGCGCCGACAGCACCGGCTCGCAGTTCTTCATCTGCGTGGCCGACCAGCCCGGATTGAAGGGCCCGTTCTCCACCTGGGGCCGTGTCGTCGAGGGGATGGACGTCGTCCAGAAGATCTCGGAGGTGGCGACCGATGCGCAGGGGCATCCGACCGCGCGGGTCGAGATCAGGAAGATCACCATCCGGGACCAGCCGCCGCCGATGCCCGACCCGTTCGCGACGATGAGCGCGGCGGATATGGCGCAGTACCGCGCCGTGCTGCAGACGAGCCTCGGGGCGATCACGATCGGCTTCCTGCCGGACAAGGCGCCCGAGACGGTACGGAACTTCCTGCGGCTGGCGCAGGCCGGGGTGTTCGACGGCATGCGGTTCCATCGCGTCGTGAAGGGATTCGTGATCCAGACGGGCGACCTGAGCACGCGGGCGGCGGCCCTCACCGCCGAGCAGCAGGCCCGGGTACACCGGCTCGCACCGGAGTTCAGCGACATCCACCACGTGAAGGGGGTCGTGTCGATGGCGCACGGCGACGACCCGGGCAGTGCGACCACGTCGTTCTTCATCTGCACGGGCGACGACTCGGCGGCGCTCGACGGCAAGTACGCCGCCTTCGGCCGGGTGCTGGACGGCATGAGTGTCGTCGACGCGATCAACGCCACGCCGGTCGACGGCGAAGCGCCGGTGACGCCGGTCCTCCTCACGTCCGTGCGGCTGGAGCGGGCGCCGCAGTAGACGAAGCAGGGAAGACGCGTGGGACGGGCCGTTCACATCGCCCTCGGAGTCGCGGCCGCGCTGCTCGCGTGGGGCTGCGTCGTCGGACCGCCGCCGCTGCAGCCGGATGCGCCGGTGCAGTTCGAGCGGTCGATCGTCTTCTACGGCCACTCGCTGGTCGCCCACCTGGTGCGCCCGTGCACGATCGACGCGTCGCATCCGCTGCTGCTGTATGCCACGGGGGACGGCGGCTGGCGCGGCAAGGACCTCGACACCTTCCGGCACCTGGCTGCGTGGGGGTACCCGCTGGCCGGCTTCAGCGCCCCCGACTACCTGAAGCACCTCGGCGACGCCTCTGACACGACGACTCCGGAGCGGCTGGCGGCCGACTACGCGCGGCTGATTGCGATGACGAAGGAGGCGCTGGGCCTGCCGGCGACCATCCCGACCGTGCTCGTCGGCGTGTCGCGCGGCGCGGACCTGTCGGCGGTCGCGGCCGGACAGCCCCTGCTGCAGCCGGAACTGGGGGGCGTGGTCGCCGTGGCACTGACCCGGGAAGAGGAGTACGTGCGCCACCGGCGCTTCCGGTTCCGGCGTCGCCCCACGCCGGCGGAGGAAGCGGCGCAGGAGATGGTGATGGTGCAGCTCTACGAGTACCTCCCGCGACTCGGCCGGCTGCCGATTTCGGTGATCCAGTCGACCAACGACAATTACCTGCCTGCGGCCGAAGCCCGTCAGCTCTTCGGACCCGACTCGACGTACCGCCGGTTTCACTCGATCGTGGCGCGCGACCACAGCTTCGGCGGCGCACGCGACGAGATGTACTCGACCATCGAGTCCTCGCTGGCCTGGATCGTGCAAGTCATGCCGGGCAGGTTCGCGAGGAGCTCAACCAAATGACGACGCGCACGATCGTGCTGACGCTGGCGCTGGCGGGGGCGGGGCTGCACCCGGCCGCCGCTCAGGTGCAGGAGACGCACCTGGCGTTCCCGGCACGGGGCAAGCAGGTCAACCTGACGATCTATCGACCGGCCGGGACCCCGAAGGGGACCATCATCATGGGGAGCGGGGACGTCGGCTGGGTCGGCCTGGCCGTCGATCTGTCGAAGTTCCTCGCGCCCGAAGGATACGTGGTCGTCGGCCTGAACGTCCGGCAGTACCTGTCGGCGTTCACCGGTGCCGGCACGCACCTCACGCCGGCACAGGCGCAGCAGGACTTCCACGACATGGCGGCGTTCCTCGAGGCGCGGAGCCTGCTGCCGTCACCGGTGATCGTCGCCGGGGTGTCGGAAGGGGCTGCGCTGGCCGTGCTGGCGGCCGCCGCCCCGGCCAATCACGACTGGATCAACGGCGTGCTGACGATGGGGCTGCCGGCGGAGGCGGAGATCGCCTGGCGCTGGTCGGATTTCACCTCGTGGCTCACCAAGAGCAACGCCCGCGAGCCGTCGTTCGCGCCGGGCGACTACATCGCCGACGTGTCGCCGCTGCCGCTCTGGATGATCCAGTCGACGAAGGACGAGTACGTCCCGAAGGCGGACTACGAGATGTTCCGCGCGAAGGCGAAGGAGCCCAGCCGGCTGATCCTGATCGACGCGGCGAACCACCGGTTCACCGACAAGCGCAGCGAGCTGAGGGATCAGGTGCTGGCCGGGCTGACCTGGATGCAGGAGCACCAGCCGGCGAAGTGAGGGAATCGAGACGAAGTCAGCGTCGCTTCACTGCCGTGACCACGCCCACCAGGTATTCCAGCAGGATCGGATCCCCGGGCTCGAGGTGCCGCGGCACGGCTTCGGAGCCGACACGCGCGACCTGTACCTGTCCTTCGGGATCTTCGGGGTCCGAGAAGTAGATGTCGAGCGACAGCTGGCCGTGAATGCTGACCGGCTGGACACGCCGGAGGATGGCTTCGCGGGACCCCTTCAACATGGGGGTATGATACTCGTTCTTCAGTGCGCGCGGGGCCCCCCGCCTTCGCTCGCAGCGACACGCTCCGAGCTACGGCGAGGCTCGCCGAAGCGCCTTCGGCGCGAAGGCGGTCCAAGCAGCAATGCCGTGCGTATCAAGATCCGGAGCGTGAGCGACGGCAACGCATGGGGGTGGGGCCCCATGCGGAGTAAATAATGGACCCTTGGAATCCGGCCCAATACGAACGCTTCCGTGCCGAGCGGCGGCAGCCGTTCGACGATCTGCTGGCGCTCGTCGAGCGCCGCGCGGGGATGCGCACGGTCGACCTCGGCTGCGGCACTGGAGACCTCACCCGCGACCTGCATCGGGCCCTCCAGGCCGCCTCCACGCTCGGCGTCGACCGCTCACCGCGGATGCTGGAGCGGGCGACGGGCCTCGACGAGCCGGGGCTGACCTTCGTCCGGCAGGACATCGCGAGCCTTCCCGCGGAGGCCCGGTTCGACCTGGTTTTCTCGAACGCGGCGCTGCAATGGCTGCCGGATCATCCGGCGCTGCTCGCCCGGCTCACCCGGGCCGTCGCCGAGGGCGGGCAGCTCGCCTTCCAGGTGCCGGCGAGCGGCCTGGCGGCGCGTCAGATCGCGGCCGACGTGGCGCTCACTGAACCGTTCCGGTCGGCGCTGGGCGGATGGACGCGGGACGTGATCACGGCGCTGCAGCCGGTGGAGTACGCGGCGCTGCTCTACCAGCTGGGTTACCGGCGCCAGCACGTACGGCTGCAGATCTATCCTCACGTGCTGGCGGACCGCGAGCAGGTCTTCGAGTGGATGAAAGGGACGCTGCTGACCGCCTACGAGGAGCGGCTGCCCGCCGACCTGCGGACGGCGTTCCTCGAGGCCTTCCGCGCCCGTCTGCTGGACACGCTCGAGGACGCGCGTCCGTTCTTCTATGCGTTCCCGAGGATCCTCTGTTGGGGAGCCAGGGGGGAATAGAGAATAGGGACAAGGGGCAAGGGGCAAGGGGCAAGGGGCAAGTTCCCAACTTGTCCCTTTGTCCTTTTCCCTTGCCCCTGACTCTTCTAGAGGTCTTCTCCCTCCTCCCACGGCAGCGTCCCGACCGTCTGGCTGCCGGCCATCTCTTCATCCATCAGATTGTGCACGCTGACGCCCAGCAGCCGCACCGGGCGGCGGCCGCAGTCGGTGCGATCGAGCAGCTGGAGCGCGCGCGCCACGATCTCCGGTTCCGATCGGGTCGGCCGTGCGCTGTGGCTGCGGGTAATGGTGGAGAAGTCGTCGTAGCGGACCTTGACCGTCACGGTGCGGGCGACGAGCGTCTTGCGCTCGAGCCAGGCGGCCGCGCGGCGGGCCATTTCCGCGATCTCCTCGCGGATGGCCGGTAGTTCGGTGAGGTCCTCGGTGTAGGTGTTCTCGCTGCCGGCCGACTTGGACGGGCGGTTCGGGACCACGGGGCGCTCGTCGATGCCGGCGGCCAGCTGGCGCAGCCAGGCGGCCAGGCTGCCGACTGTCCGCTGCAGCGCGTCCGGATCGGTGTCGCGGATCTGCACGAGCCGCTCGATGCCGCAGGCCTTCAGCTTGCGTGCCGTCACGGGGCCGACCCCCCAGAGGGCATCCACCGGCAGCTGCTGCAGGAACGACTCGACGCGTTGGGGGGCGATCACCGTGAGGCCGTCAGGCTTCTTCCAGCCCGAGGCGATCTTCGCAAGGAACTTGTTCGGGGCGACGCCGGCCGATGCCGTCAGGCCGGTGGCCTCGCGGATGGCGTCCTTCAGGCGGCGCGCGACCTGGACGCCCAGCGGCTCCTCCCAGGCGTTCTCGGTGACGTCGAGGTAGGCCTCGTCGAGCGACAGCGGCTCGACCAGCGGCGTCACCGACCGGAACAGCCCGAAGACGGTGGCCGACACGGCACGGTACCTGGCGAAATCGGGTGGCACGATCGCCAGGGCCGGACAGAGCCGGACGGCGCGGGCCATCGACATGGCCGAGTGGACCCCGAAGGCACGCGCCTCGTAGCTGGCGGCCGCGACCACACCGCGCCGGTCGGGCCGGCCGCCGACCGCCACCGGCCGGCCGCGCAGCGCCGGGTCATCGCGCTGTTCGACCGACGCATAGAAGGCGTCCATATCGACGTGGATGATCTTGCGAACCGCTTCGTCCATGCATCGGGCAGAATAGCAGCCCCTGGACGGACGCAGAACCC
>JAGWRA010000160.1 GCA_028876655.1 Acidobacteriota bacterium
GGCAGCCCCGACTTCGAGAACGACCGCCGCTACGTCCAGGCGCAGCTCGAGGAGCTCATCGACGTCTGCGAGCAGGTGAGCGGCATCCCCTTCGACATCGACCGGCTGCGCGAGACGATGGGGCACGCCAACGTGATGAACGACGGCTGGCGGCGGCTGCTCGAGCTGAACCGGAGCCGGCCCTCGGTCTTCAACGCGCTGTCGGACGGCACGATCTTCCTCGGCGTGGCGAACGCGCTGCGCGGCGACCCGGCCGGCGCGCAGTACTTCTCCGACCTCGTCGAGGAGATGGACTATAAGGCGGCCCACGGGATCGGGACGCTGTCCGAGGAGTTGTACCGCCTGATCTTCGTCGGCGTGCCGTGCTACCCGATCTTCCGCCGGTTCAACGAGCTGTTCACCGCCTGGGGCGGGACGTTCGTCGGCTCCACCTACCTGTGGTTCGCGTCCGGCGGATCGAACGTGGACTTCCAGTACGACCTCGCACACCCGCTCGAGAGCCTGGCCGAAGGGGTGCAGCTGAGCGTCCGCGACGCGATGGACAGCATGTTCTTCCAGACGCCGATCCTCACCGGGATGATCGACGAGTTCCAGGCCGACGGCGTCGTCTACCACCCGATCAAGAGCTGCCGGACCGTGTCCACCGGGCTGGCCGACAGCCGGCGCGAGCTGATGGCCGCGCGCGACGTCGCGAGCCTGTTCATCGAGTCGGACATGATGGACCGCCGCGTGGTCTCCGAGGCGCAGCTCAAGAACCGGGTGGACGCCTTCTTCGAAGGGCTCGCCACGCGCCGGCGCCAGGTGACGCAGGGGTAGGCCGGGCAACGCCCGGCGGCGCGCACGGCGCGCCCGCGACCGGAGCGGAGCGAGCCGGTGCGCGAGCGAGTGAAGGGAGCCGGGGTTCGGGGCGGAGCCCCGAGTGAGAGTGGAGGTCATCATGGCGTACGGGGCCGGCGTGGACGTCGGATCGACGCAGACCAAGGCGGTCGTGCTCGACGAGGCGCGGCGGATCGTGAGCCGCGCCCTGCGGCCGACCGGCGCGAACGTGGTGCGCGCAGCCGAGGAAGCCTTTCACGAGGCGCTGGCCGCCGGCGACCTCCGCGAGGAGGAGGTCGAGTACGTCGTCGGCACCGGGTACGGGCGCTACAAGGTGACGTTCGGCAACACGCAGGTCACCGAGATCAGCTGCCACGGCCGCGGCGCCGTCCACATGTTCCCCGGCACCCGCACGGTGATCGACATGGGCGGGCAGGACACCAAGGCCATCCGGGTGCGGGACACCGGCGAGATCGTCGACTTCTGCATGAACGACAAGTGCGCGGCGGGGACGGGCCGGTTCCTCGGCGCGGCCTCGAGCGCGCTCGACATCCCGCTCGACGATCTCGGCCCGACGGCGCTGCGCGGCGAGCGGCCGGTGAAGATCAGCACCACCTGCACGGTGTTCGCCGAGTCGGAAGTGCTGTCGTGGCTCGGCAAGGGGAAGAAGATCGAGGACATCCTGCTCGGTGTCCACCAGTCGATCGCCACGCGATCGGTCGGGCTGCTGCGGCGCGTGGGGATCGAGAGCGAGGTGACGTTCACCGGCGGCGTCGCGCGCAACCTGGCGATGATCCAGGCGCTCGACGAGCGGCTGGGCCTGAAGGTGAACGTCAGCGAGGACTCGCACTTCATGGGGGCGCTCGGCGCGGCCCTGTTCGCGCTCGACCACATCCTGGCGAGCCGGACCCCCGTGCCCCCGGCGCAGAGGGCGACGCCATGACGTACACGGCAGGCATCGACGTCGGATCGACCTACACGAAGGCGGTGATCCTCGGCGGCGACCGTCGGATTGCCGGACGCGCCCTCGAGCCGACCGGCTTCAAGCTGGCCGAGGTGGCCGAGCGGGTCTTCGCGACGGCGCTGGAGGCGGCGGGCCTGACCCGCGCCGACGTCGGCTACATCATCGCGACCGGCTTCGGCCGCCACCAGGCGGCGCTGAGCGACACGCAGGTCACCGACCTGACCGCCAGCGCGCGCGGCACGACCTTCCTGTTCCCGGGGACGCGCACGATCCTCGATGTCGGCGGCCAGACGATGAAGGCCAGCCGGATCGACGAGGCGGCGTTCGTCCGCAGCTTCCGGCTGAACGACAAGTGCGCCGCCGGCACCGGGGCGTTCCTCGAGAAGACGGCGCGCTACATGGGCTACGGCATCGAGGAGATCGGACCGCTCGTCGGCACGTCCAAGCACGCGGTCGCGATCTCGGGCGTCTGCGCCGTGTTCGCCGAGTCGGAGGTCATCAACCAGCTCTCCGAAGGGACGCCGCCGGCCGACATCATGCACGGTGCGATCGTCTCGCTGGTCGGGCGGTCGGTGCAGCTGATGAAGCGCGTGCAGATGGAGCCGGAGTTCACGCTGATCGGCGGCATCCTGCGCTTCGAGAAGATGGTGAGCGTCGTGCGCGAGCAGCTGCGCCAGCCGGTGAACGTGCCCACGGGCGACCTCGTGCAGTACACCCAGGCGCTGGGCGCCGCGCTGCTCGGCCAGCACCGGCTGCAGAAGCTGGCCGCCGACGCGAAAGTCGTGTAGGGGCGGCCTGGAGCGGATCCGGCGGGCGGCATGGCCGCCCCTGGCGCAGGAAGTGAGCGCGACATGGCAGACGAGAGCCGCGCGCGGCTGCAGGCGCTGAAGGCGATGGTGCTCGGCGAGCGCCGCGTCCTCGGCGACGAGGCGATCGCCCCCGACCCCGCGCGCGTGGCGGCCGGCTGGGAACGGCGGTTCGTCGCCGACGGCCGGCGCGCGGCCGAGGCGGTCGCGCTGTACGAATCGCTCGGCTTCGAGGTGGCGGCCGATCCCGTGAAGATCGAGACGCTCGACGCGGATTGCGCCGACTGCCAGCTCGTGATGCTGCTGGACTTCAAGGTCATTTATACCCGCAGGCGGGAGGGCGACACATGAGAGCAGCCATCTTTCGCGGCCCCAATCAGCCGCTCGACGTGACCGAGGTGCCGACGCCGGAGGCCGGGCCGGGCCAGGCGCTCGTCCGGGTGGCGGCCTGCGGGCTGTGCCACACGGACCTGCACTACATCGATCACGGCACGCCGACCTTCAAGACGCCGCCGCTCGTCCTCGGCCACGAGATCGCCGGGACGATCGACGCGCTGGGCGCGGGCGTCACCGGGTGGAAGCCCGGCGAGCGCGTGCTGCTGCCGGCCGTGCTGACATGCGGCACGTGCGAAGCCTGCCGCAGCGGCCGCGAGAACATCTGCGAGCACAACCAGATGCTCGGCAACAACCTCGACGGCGGCTTCGCCGAGTTCGTCGTCGCGCCGGCGAAGGACCTGTTCCGGCTGCCGGAGGAAGTGCCGCTCGTCGAGGGGTCGATCATCGCCGACGCCATCACGACGCCGTTCCACGCCGTCGTCCGCCGCGGGCGGGTGATGCCGGGCGACTGGGTGCTGGTGGTCGGCTGCGGGGGCGTCGGCCTGAACGTCGTGCAGATCGCGGCGGCGCTCGGCGGCCGCGTGATTGCCGTCGACCTGTCGGCCGACAAGCTCGCCTGGGCGAAGCGGCTCGGGGCGGAGGCGGCGATCAATCCGTCGGAGACGCCGCGCCTCGACAAGGAGGTGCGGAAGCTCTCTGGTGGCGGCGGCGTGGACGTGGCGTTCGAGGTCGTGGGACGGCCGGCCTCGCAGGAGCAGGCGTTCGGCTGTGTCCGCACCGGCGGCCGGTTGGTGCTGGTCGGCTACAGTCCCGACACGCTGGCCCTGAACGCCGGCCGGGTGATGTACCGCGAGATGGAGGTCATCGGATCGCTCGGATGCCGGCCGGTCGACTATCCGCGGGTGATCGAGCTGGCGCGGCAGGGCCGCATCAAGGTGGCCGAGCTGGTGACGCACCGCTTCCCGCTGGCCGACATCAACGCCGCGCTCGACACGCTGCGCTCCGGAGCGGCGATCAGGGCGGTCATCATTCCCTGACGCCCAGCCAACGGGCAAAACGCAATGGGCAACGAGCAATGGGTATTGCTCGGACCCGGACGTCGGACGTTCTTCAATGCGCGCGGGGCCCCACCCCCACGCGCGGCGGCTCGGCTCGCTGCGCTCGCTCGCCGCGGCCGCTGGCGCTGCACGTCGGACGTTGCACGTCGGACGTCGGACGTGTCACAGTCCCCCCATGCCCCTCGACCCCGCGGCCCGCGCCTACATCGACAAGCTCATCGCCGCCGGCGAGAAGCCGGTCGCCGACCTCACCGTCGACGAAGCGCGCGCGCAGTCGCGCCGGCTGGCGGCGCAGGCCGGGCCCGGCGAGCCGGTGGCTCGCGTGGAAGACCTGGAGATCCCGCTCACCGGCCGGACGATCCCGGCCAGGCTCTACGCGCCGGAGACAGCGGGGCCGCTGCCCGTCTACGTCTTCTTCCATGGTGGTGGCTGGGTGCGTGGCGACCTCGAGACGGCCGACTTCGTCTGCCGCGCCATGAGCAACCGCGCCGGCTGTCTGGTGATCTCGGTCAACTACCGGCACGCCCCCGAGCACAAGTTCCCCGCCGCGATTGACGATGCGTACGACGCGACCGTGTGGGTGGCGCAGAACGCCGCGCGTCTGGGTGGGGATCCATCACGGCTCGCGGTGGGCGGATACAGCGCCGGCGCAACACTGGCGACCGTCGTCGCCCGGCTCGCGCGGGAGCGCCGCGGGCCGCGTCTGGTGTTCCAGCTGCTGCAGGCGCCGGCCGCCAACTACGCTTTCGACACGCCGTCGTACCGCGAGAACGCCGAGGGCTACGTGCTGACCACGCGCAGCATGCAGTGGTTCTGGCGCCACTACCTGCGGACCGAGGCGGACGGTGAGAGCCCGCTGGCGTCGCCGCTGCGCGCCGCGGACCTCAGCGGGCTGCCGCCCGCGTTCGTGATGACGGCGGAGTTCGATCCCCTGCGCGACGAGGCGGAAGCCTACGCCGACCGCCTGCGCGCCGCCGGCGTCGCCGTCACGCAGAAGCGGTACGCCGGCATGATCCACGTCTTCTTCGGCCCTGAGGCGATTCCGGACATGGCGGGGGCGTTGAAGAAAGCCTTCACCTGACGGAGGAAGGGCACGGGCGGGTTACGGGCTGGTTTCCGGTCTTCGGTCTTCGGTCTTCGGTCCTGTCACATCGCAATGGGCAATGGGCAACGGGCAATGCGCAATGGGTCTTGCGCTGAGTCGACCGGCTGACACCGTGCGCCGGCAGCCGTGGGGCACCCGTTGCCCGTTGCTCATTGCTCGTTGCAACGCTATTCGTACCTGAGCGCCGTCATCGGATCGACGCGTGACGCCCGTTGCGCGGGGATCAGGCCGGCGCCGAGCGCGACGAGCGTGAGGGCGACCGCCGAGACGAGCAGCACCACCGGATCCCATCCCTGCAGCTGATAGAGCAGCGATTGCGCGAGACGGCCGAGGCCGACGGCCCCGGCAATGCCGATCAGACCCCCGACGAGCGTCATCAGCCCGACCTGACGCAGCACCAGCAGGCGGACGCGCGAGGCGTCGGCGCCCAGTGCCATCCGCAGGCCGATCTCCTTCGTCCGCTGCGACACGGTGTAGGCCAGCACGCCGTAGAGACCCACGGCCGCCAGCAGCGTGGCCAGCAGCGCGAACGCCGTCGACAGCACGCTGATCATCCGATCGAGGAAGACGTTCTCCTTCACCTGCTCGGGCAGCGTCCGCAGATCCTCCACCGGCAGGTTCGGATCGAGCCGCGCCATCACCTTCGGGATGTTCCCGATGAAGTCGTGCGGATCCATCACCGTCCGCACGAAGAAGAACATCGATCCGACGTCCTTGTCCTGCATGTAGGGATGGAAGAAGAGCGGCGGCACCTTGTCCTTCACGTCGCTGTACTTCGCGTTCTGCACCAGGCCGACGATCAGCGTATCGGGCGATCCGCTCCGGCGACCGATGTGCTTGCCGACGGCGTCGGGCCAGATGTTGAACTTCTTCGCGAAGGCCTCGTTGACGATGGCGACCTTCTGCGCCGGGAGGGTGTCGGCGCGGGTGAACTCGCGGCCCGCGATCAGCGGAATGCCGAGCGTGTGGAAGTAGCCGGGGCCGACCTCGTTGTAGCGCGAGTTCATGTCCGTGTCGGGGCCGGCCTGGTAGCCCTCGACCGACACGTCGCTGCCCCAGTTGTCGCCCGACAGCAGCGGCACCATCGAGTCGCTGACCGCCGTGGCACCCGGCAGCGCGGCGAGCTGGTCCTCGACCTGCTGGAACAGCGCCTGCGACCGCTGCGGCGTGTAGCCGTTCAGCTCGGGTGAGATGCCGAAGGTGATCACGTGATCGGCCCTCAGCCCGAGATTGATCCGGCTGACATTGTCCAGGCTCTTCGTGAACAGCCCGGCGGCGACGAGCAGCGCCATCGACAGGGCGATCTGTGCCGTGGCGAGCGACGTGCGGAAGCGGGCGGCGGCCCGCGCGCCCGACGGCTGGCCGGCCTGTCCCTTGAGTGTCGAGACGAGATCGGGCCGCGTGCTGTGCAGCGCAGGGAAGAGGCCGAAGAGCAGGCCGGTGCCGATGGTCAGTCCGGCCGAGAACCAGAGCGCGCCGGCGTTGAGCGTGAAGTCGAGCGTGTCGGCCTGTTCGGCGGGCAGCAGCGTCGAGATGACGTGCAGCGTCCAGTGCGCGACCACCAGGCCGGCCAGCCCGCCCAGGCAGGCGAGCAGGCACGACTCGATCAGGAGCTGGCCGATCAACTGCAGCCGGCCGGCGCCGATCGACAGCCGGACGGCCATCTCGCCCGCGCGAGCGGCCGAGCGGGCCAGCAGCAGGTTCGCGATGTTCGCGCAGGCGATCAGCAGCACCAGGAAGGTGACGCCGAGCAGCAGCGTGAGTGGCGCCTGCGCGTCGCGCGAGAGCGACGTCTGCCCGTGCGCCCCGGGCTCGACGGTGACGAGCTTCGTCCGGAACTTCGCCAGCGTCTGGTCGCTCATCCCTTTCTGCAACGGGACTTCGACCGTGTTGATGATGTTGTGGTAGAGGACGTTCAGTCCGGTCCGCGCCTGCTGGATCGATTCGCCCGGCTTCAGCCGCGCGAACAGGTACGCCCAGTAGCTGCGGCGGTCCTGGAAGGCGTCGAACCCAGGCTCCATCAGCGCGCGCATGGTGATCGGCACGAAGACCTGCGGCCGCGCGCCGAGCGTCGTCCCGAAGAAGCCGCGCGGCGCGACGCCGATGACGGTCATCGGCTGGCCGTTGATCACCATCTTGTCGCCGACGATATGGGGATCGCGGCCGAAGCGGGTGTCCCAGTACGCGTAGCTGAGGACGGCGACGTGCGACTCGCCGGTGACCTTGTCGTCCTCGGGGCCGATCAGGCGGCCGATGGCCGGCTGGATGCCGAGCAGCGGGAAGTAACTGCCCGACACGAGCACCCCCTGGCCGCTCAGCGTCTGGTCGCGCGCCGCGAGGTTCGCCCCGAACAGCCGGTGCGCGGCGATGCCCGTGAACACCTTCTGCTCGCGCTGCAGGTCGCGGAACATCGGGTAGCTGAAGACCACGTCGCAGTTGCCAGCCTGGTTGCACGACTGCGACCCCGGCTTGGGGCCGGGCGCCGCCAGGTTCACCAGCCGGCCGGGCTGGCTGACCGGCAGCGGGCTCAGCAGTATCTGGTTGAACAGCGAGAAGATCGCGGCATTCGCCCCGATTCCCAGCGCCAGCGAGATGATGGCCACCGAGGTGACGAACGGCGTCTTGAAGAGCATCCGCAGGGCGAACTTGAGGTTCAGCATCGCAGCTGTAGACGTAATTCGGCGGGCTTTGGTTTACAGGGACTTCGCCGGAGGCGGGGGGCCCCACGCGCACTGAATAGAAGCAGACGCTGAGGTACGACCCTGGGGCTACACTGGTGACGTGACCTTCACTGCCGCCGACCTCGACGATCTCCGCCGGGCGCGCCGGCTGCTCGAGCGGCCCAGCCTGGCCTCGAAACTGACCAGCCTGCTGGGCGAGCCGATCGAGCGCGGGGTCAAGCTCCTGCCGCCGGCCTGGTCGGGCCTGGTCACCGGCGCCACGCGCCGCGCGCTGCAGACGGCCCTGGCCGTGGCCGTCGGGACGCTGGACGACCGCGCCCCCCGGCCCGCCGCGAACCGGCTGCACAAGATCGCCGTGGCCGCCACCGGCGCTGGCGGCGGCGCCTTCGGGCTGGCCGCGCTGCCGATCGAGCTGCCGATCTCGACGACGGTCATGCTGCGGTCGATCGCCGACGTCGCGAGGAGCGAAGGGGAGCGGATCCGGACGATCGAGGCGCAGCTCGCCTGCCTCGAGGTGTTCGCCCTCGGCGGGCACCCCGCCTCGGACGATGCGGCCGAGACCGGGTACTTCGCCGTGCGCGTGGCGCTGGCGCGGGCGGTGTCGGAAGCGGCCGAGTACATCGCCGAGCGCGGCGTCGCCCAGGAAGGGGCGCCCGCCATCGTCCGGCTGATCGGCCTGATTGCGTCGCGCTTCGGCGTCGAGGTGTCAGAGAAGGTGGCGGCGCAGGCCGTGCCGGTGATCGGCGCGGCGGCAGGGGCCACCATCAACCTGCTGTTCGTCGATCACTTCCAGGCCGTCGCACGCGGCCACTTCATCGTCCGGCGCCTGGAGCGGACGTACGGGGCGCCGCTGATCAGGGCGGCGTACGACAACCAGCGGCTGATCGGGGGCGGCGTTGAAGTCTTGAGTTCTGAGTTTTGAGTTTTGAGTGTCCGAGGTCGCGCCACACTCGCCACTTACAACTCACAACTCACAACTACTCCGACAAACTCACTCCCGCCCCATTCTCGACTCGATCCGCCGGTCCGGCACGAGCCAGATCAGCGCGACGAAGACGTAGAGGCCGTCGGCGATCCACTGATTGACGAAGGCCAGGCCGATCGCCGCGAGGTAGAGGAGCGGGGAGATCCGGCCCTTCAGGTCGTGGCCGAGGGCCAGGGCCAGGGGTGACGCCGGGCCGTGCAGCACGAGGATCTCGTGCTGCAGGATCCAGTAGGCGATGGCCGCCATCAGCAGGACCACGCCGTAGGCCGCCGTCGGCACGGCGGCGAAGTGGTTCTCGCCCATCCAGCCGGTGACGAACGGCACCAGCGACAGCCAGAACAGCAGGTGCAGGTTCGCCCACATGATCGCGCCGTTCACGTGCTTGGTCATGTGGAACATGTGATGGTGGTTGTTCCAGTAGATCCCGAGGAAGACGAAGCTGAGCACGTAGGTGAGGAACACCGGCAGCACGGGCCGGAGCGCCGCGAGGGTCGTCCCGCTGGGGACCTTCAGGTCCAGCACCATGATCGTGATGAGGATGGCGAGGACCCCGTCGCTGAACGCCTCGACCCGGCCGGTGGTCATGGGGACACTTAAGCATGGCTTCGTTGTCGGGGACAAGGGGGCGGGGGCAGGCGCGAAGCGTTGACGCCGCAATGGGCAATGAGCAATGGGTAATGCGGGTCGTGAGGAGGTGGCGGTGACTGAGACGGCGATCGAGCTGAAGACGGCCGACGGGATGGTCGATGGGTACTTCTATCATCCGGGCGGCGGGCGGAAGCCCGGCGTGATCTTCCTGACCGACATCGGCGGGATCCGCGAGTCGAACCGCGGCATGGCCCGGCGCGTCGCGGCCGAGGGCCACGCGGTGCTGCTGCCAAACGTCTTCTATCGCACCGGGCGGCCGCCGGTGATGACGTTTCCCTTCACGCCAGGCGACGAGAAGGCGATGCAGCGGATGGGCGAACTCCGGACGCCGCTCACGCCTGACGCGATGGCGCGCGACGCATCGGCGTACGTCGACTTCCTGGCGATGCGTGACGACGTGGCCGGGGGGCCGATGGCGGCGATCGGGTTCTGCTTTACCGGCGCCATGGCCCTGCGGGTGGCAGCGGCCCGGCCCGACCGGGTCGCGGCGGTCGCCTCGTTCCATGGCGGCGGGCTCTGGAAGGACGACCCGGCGAGCCCGCACCGGCTGCTGCCGCGGTTGCGGAAGGGCGCGCGGCTGCACTTCGGACACGCGGTGGAAGATCGCAGCATGCCGGCCGAGGCGATCGCGGAGCTCGACCGGGCGCTTGCCGCCTGGGGCGGCGCGTACGAGAGCGAGGTCTACGACGGCGCGCGTCACGGCTGGACGGTGCCCGACAGCCCGGTGTACAACGAGCCGCAGGCCGAGCGGGCGTTCGGGAAGCTGAAGAGCTTGCTTTCGGCGGCGTTGCGCTGAGGCGCGCGGAAGTCGTGGTCGGCGTGGCGGGTCCTGTCACCGGACACCCCGCCCGTGCTCGGCGCCACGCGCACCCCAACGGGAGAGGCGCCTGCGGCGCGGGCGGGGACCCCGTCCGGCGCCACCCGCGTGAGCCGAGGCGGTGCGATCGTTGTCTGTCCAGGCTGCAACGCCGTCGATCGCAAGATCCGGAGCGTGAGCGACCCTTCGACAGCCTCAGGGTCGCCCTGAGTACAGTCGAAGGGCGACGGCAACGCGCGGGGGTGGGGCCTGGCGACTGAGAGAGCGCCTGCGGCCCGCGCGAGGCGCCGGAGGGCAGCGAGGCGCAGCCGAGCCGCCGAGCGCGCGCGGATGGGGGTGGGGCCCCATCCGCATTGAATGATGCTGAGGGCTCCATGATCAGACGCGACTTCCTCAAGAGCGTGGGCGTGGCGGCGGCGGGGGCGGTGGCGGCAGGGGGACGACGCGCGGACGCCGGGCCCCTGGAGGGCGGGCTGGGCTCCTCGGCCCCGGGCGCGCCCGTCCGGAAGTTCGACCTGCACACGCACTACTACCCCGAAGCCTTCTTCCAGAAGATCCGCGAGGTCGGCGGCCAGTTCGCCTTCACCCACTCGCCGACCGGCCAGACCATCATCACCTACGGCGGCGCCCGCTTCTTCGGCATCACGCCGCCGATGACCGACGTGTCGAAGCGGCTCGAGGACATGGATCGGGTCGGCGTGGACGTCGAGGTGGTGTCGCTGTCGACGCCGAACATCTTCTTCGCCGAGCCGGCCCACCAGCCCGAGGTGGCGCGGATGGTGAACGACGCGTACGCCGATCTCGTGACGCGTCATCCGACGCGCTTCAAGGCGTTCGCGTCGATCCCGATGGACGTCCCCGATGCCGCGCTCGCCGAGCTCCGCCGGACGATCGGCGACCTGAAGATGAACGGCGTCATCCTGCTCAGCAACATCCGCGGCCGGGCCCTGACCGACCCGGCCTACCGCCCGTTCTTCGAAGAAGCGAACCGGATGAAGCTGTGCATCTTCCTCCACCCGATGCTGCCGGTCGACGCCGAGCCGTACCGCGAGTACGTCCTCGGGCCGATCATCGGCTTCCCGGTCGACACGACGATTGCCGTGGCGCGGATGTGCTACGACGGCATGTTCAAGGACTTCCCGGACATCCGCTGGCTCGTCGCGCACGCCGGCGGCGCGGTGCCGTACCTGATGGAGCGGATGGACACCGGCTTCCACGACTTCGCCGAGTGCAAGGTGAAGATCCACGAGAAGCCGAGCACGTACCTGAAGCGCCTCTACTACGACACCGTCACCTTCAGCCACGACAACCTGCGGATGGTGCGCGACCTCGTCGGCACCGACCGGATGGTGATGGCCAGCGACTACCCGCACCTGCTCGGATCGATCGACCGGGCGGTCAGCTCGATCGAGACCTTCGACATCCCCGCCGACGAGAAGCGGAACATCTTCGAAGGCACGGCGCTCCGGATCCTGAACAACGTCTGAAATCGCGCGTGACCGCGGGCGGGCGTTCGGGGTAGAGTGCTCCCTCCCGACCCCACCGGCGGACCACGGAGAGCCCGATGGATCACTGGATGTCGCTGACGTTCCTCGCCGCGGCCATCATCCTGGCCGTCGCCGAGATCGCCACGGTCACCTTCTATCTGGCGGCCCTCTCGTTCGCCGCTCTCGTCACCGCCCTCTATGCCTGGCTCTACGCGTCGGCCTGGTGGCAGGCCGCCGTCGTCTTCGCCCTCGCGGCCATCGTCGCGCTGCCGCTGGCGCACCTGGTGCGCCGGGCGATGCAGGCCGGCGCCCGCAACGCGCACCTCGACGACATGGACCGCGGCGGGGTGGCCGTGGTGGCCGAGGAGGCCGACGGGATGCTGAAGGTCCGGTATCGCGATTCGCTGTGGGAAGCGGTCTGGGAGGGACCCGGCCAGCCGGCCGCCGGCATGCGCGTCGAGGTGGTGGCGCGCGAGGGGTCGCGGCTGCGGGTCAGGCCCAGGGAAGAGGCGGCATCCAGCACCAGTACAGGAGCGCAGTGATGGCTATCTCCGCACTCATCGGCCTGCTCGTCATCCTCTTCGCGGTGGCGATCATCGTCCGGGCCGTCCGCATCGTGCCGCAGCAGCGGGCGTGGGTCGTCGAGCGGCTCGGCCGCTTCCACGGCGTGCTGACCTCGGGCATCCAGGTGATCGTGCCGTTCTTCGATCGCGTGGCCTACCAGTTCGACATGCGGGAGATCCCGCTCGACGTCCCCGAGCAGGTCTGCATCACGAAGGACAACACGCGGCTGTCGGTCGACGGCGTCCTCTACTACCAGATCACCGACGCGCAGAACGCCGCCTACGGCACGAACAACGTGATTGCCGCCGTCGTCCAGCTCGTCCAGACGACGATGCGCGCCGAGGTCGGGAAGCTGGCGCTCGACGAGTGCCTGTCGCAGCGCGAGACGCTGAACAAGGGCGTCGTCGACGTGCTGACGCAGGCCGGCGCGGGATGGGGCGTGAAGGTGCTGCGCTACGAGATCCGCAACCTTACGCCGCCCGAGGAGATCCAGCGGGCGATGGAACTGCAGCTGACCGCCGAGCGGCAGAAGCGGGCGGCCATTGCGAAGTCGGAGGGCGACCGGCAGCAGGCCATCAACCAGTCCGAGGGACAGAAGCAGAGCCAGATCAACAACGCCGAGGGCGAGCGGCAGGCCGCCATCCTGCGCGCCGACGGGCAGGCGCAGGCGATCGCGGAGGTGGCGGCGGCAACCGCGAAGGCCATTACCGACATCGGCAAGGCGGTCGCCGGTGAGGGCGGCAGCGAGGCGCTGCACTATCAGCTCGGCCAGCAGTGGGTGGCGCAGTGGGGGCTGCTCGCGAAGAGCTCGACCGTCACCGTCGTCCCGGCCAGCATGGGCGACCTGTCGGCGATGGTCGGCACGCTGCTGTCGCAGGCGGCCAACGCCAAGCCCGCGCCGTGACCGCCGCCGGAGACGCCGGTCTCGTCCGCGGCATCCGCCGGTGGGATCTGGTCGCGCTCGTCCTCAACACCGTCATCGGCGCCGGCATCTTCGGTCTGCCGTCGGAAGTGTTCCGCCGCGCCGGCGTCTGGAGCCTGCTGGCGTACCTGGTCTGCGCCGGACTGGTGGCGCTGATCCTCCTCTGCTTCGCCGAGCTCGGCGGGCGGTACACCGGCACCGGCGGGCCCTACCTGTACGCGCGCGAGGCGTTCGGGCCGCTGGCCGCCTTCGAGGCTGGCTGGCTGCTGTGGCTGGCGCAGCTCACGGCGTTCGCAGCCCTCGCCAATCTGTTCGTCGGATACCTCGGCTACTTCTGGCCCGCGGCCTCCACGGGGAACGGACGCACCGCGGTCATCGTGACGATGGTCGTCCTGCTGGCGGCCCTCAACCTGATGGGCGTGAAGCGGGCCGCTCTCGCCAGCAACATCTTCACGATCGCGAAGCTCGCGCCGCTGCTGCTGTTCGTGGCCGTCGGCCTGTTCTTCCTCCGGCCCGCGCACTTCGTGGTGACCGGTCCTCCGGCGCCGGGATCGTTCACGGCGAGCGTGCTGCTGCTGGTGTTCGCCTTCGCGGGGTTCGAGTCGGCCGGCATCCCGGCGGGCGAAACCGTCGATCCGCGGCGCGACGCGCCGTTCGCGCTGCTGACGGCCATGGCGTTCGTGGTGCTGCTCTACGTGGCGATCCAGGTCGTCTGCATCGGGACGCTGCCGGCGCTGGCCGGGTCGGCGCGGCCGCTGGCCGACGCGAGCCTGGCATTCGTCGGCGGCGCCGGCGCCACCGTGATGGCCGCCGGCGCGCTGGTGTCGGTCGCCGGCACGCTGAACGCCATCATGCTGTTCGCGCCGCGGCTGCTGTTCGCGATGGCCGAGCGGGGCCAGGTGCCGGCGGCCGTCGGCGCGACGCATCCGCGCTTCCGCACGCCCTACGTCGCGATCCTGCTGTCGGCCGCGGCCGTGCTCTGGCTGTCGCTCTCGGGAACCTTCATCACCGCCGCGACGATGAGCACGCTGATCCGGCTGTTCATCTACGCGATCACGTGCGCCGCCGTCCCCGTGCTGCGGCGGCGGGCGCAGGCGCCGGCGACGGCGTTCCGCGTCCCCGCCGGCGACGCGGTGGCCGTCGGTGCGTTGCTGCTGTGTGCGTGGTTGTTCGCCGGCAGCACGTTCGTGCCGGCGCGCAATACGCTCGTCGCGGCCGGCATCGGCCTGCTGCTGTACGCCGGCGTCCGGATGATGCGCGGCAGCCGTGCCGGCGCCGCGGTGTCGTGAGCGAGGAACGCCCGAATCCGTCAGGCAGCCAACCAGTTCTGTAATGCGGCCGGCGCCGACCGTGAGGAAAGTACACGGTTTCACAACCGCCGAGCCGTTTTCGCCGCCTCACTTCGCCCGTATCTGGCGCTCGGATAACAGTTTCGACGCCCTGCACAGCGCTGCACCAATCGTGGCCCGCAGCAACCATCGCGGACACGCTTCTTGCTCGAGACCTGCTCGACAACAGCCGTGCCGCTCTGCACCGGCCCTGTTCGCCCGGGCGCGAGGCCGGCCGGCCGTCGTTCTCCAGAGAGGGAGGTCGCCCATGCGCCAGGCAGCCATCGTCGTCGTGCTCGGTCTTCTCGTGCTCGCGGGCCCGTCGGTCGTGCGCGTTCACGCGCAGGATCGGGATGGGGATGGCCATCGGTCGTTTCCTGTGTTCTTCAATCCGTTCCAGAAGCTGCAGCAGCAGATCGACGCCCTGCAGGCGAAGGTCGACGCCCTGTCGGGCGGCGGCAGCACGCTGGAGGTCGTCGATTCGACCGGCGCGAAGATGGGGCGGGTGCTCGGCGTGAACACCGGACTCCACGCCACCGTCGTCGGCTTCGAGGCCAACGGCCAGATCTATCCGTTCGACGTGCAGCGGAGCAGTTACCTGGGAACGCCGCTCTACTATGCGGCTCCGGGCTGCACCGGTCAGGCCTACTTCGTGTCGACGTACACGCCGTTCCCGTCGACGGCGTTGTCGCTGCCCGACAACACGCTGTATGGGGAGAGCGGGCCGAGCCAGGTCGTCACCGTGCAGTCGCTGCAGAGCGGCGGATCGTGCTACGCGTCCGGCGGGTCGATGACGCTGGTGCCGGTGGACGTGATCGCGAACCTGGGGACCATGTTCACGCCGCCGTTCTCGGTGAAGGTGGGGCAATAGAGGGACGGCAATGCGCAATGGGCAATGAGTCACGGGCCGTCCCGATCGGCCCGGCTCAATACCCGTTGCCCATTGCTCGTTGCCCGTTGCGACGACCACGCCGGGCCACGAAGACACGAAGGCACGAAGCCGGCTACTCGTTCCGAAGCCGGCTCCAGAACCCACCTTCCGCCACTCAGGTGACTGAGTAAAAATACTCAACACCCTGAGCACGCCGCATTCGCGCAAGCGCGGGCCGTCCCCATGCTAGGATCCCTCCGCCCGGGGAGGGCTCCCACATGACTGCTTCGCTTCGCCGCCTGGCCCGCTCGATCTGCTTCCAGCCGGTCTGTCTGGTTCTGTTCGCGCTGTGCGTGGCCGCGCGCCCCGCGGCGGCAGAGACGCGGCTGCTCAGGGCGCCGACGGTCAGCGACACGCAGATTGCCTTCGCCTACGCCCAGAACATCTGGATCGTGCCCCGGTCGGGCGGCCTGGCGCGGCGGCTCACCACTTTCCAGGGGCTGACGTCGAACCCGCACTTCTCGCCCGACGGCAAGTGGATCGCCTTCAGCGGTGAATACGCCGGGAACGTGGACGTCTACGTGATCCCCGCCGAGGGCGGCGAGCCGCGGCGGCTGACGTGGCATCCCGGCGCCGACCTCGTCGAGGGCTGGACGCCCGACGGCACCTCGATCCTCTTCTCGTCGAGCCGCGACACCTGGGCGGCCCGGCCCGAGCCCCGATTCTGGACCGTGCCGCTCGCCGGCGGCCTGCCCGCACCGCTGGCGCTGCCGCGCGGCTACCAGGGGAAGTTCTCGCCCGACGGCACGCACATCGCCTACCGGATGAACAACTCGTGGGACGAAGAGCGGCGCAACTACCGCGGCGGCCAGAACCGCCCGATCTGGATCGTCGACCTGAAGACCGACGACCTGGTGTCGCCGCCGTGGACGGATTCGAAGGACATGGACCCGGTGTGGATCGGGAAGACGGTCTACTTCATCTCCGACCGTGACGGCGTCGCGAACATCTGGTCGTACGACACCACGTCGAAGGCGCTGAACGAGGTGACGACGTTCACCGGCCTCGACGTCAAGACGCTCGACGCCGACAAGGACACGATCGTCTTCGAGCAGGCCGGCTACGTCCACCTGCTCGACCCCCGCACGGGCCAGGCACACATCGTCCACATCACGGCCGCGGGCGACTTCCCGTGGATGATGCCGCACTGGCAGGACGTGACGAAGATGATGACCAAGGTCGCGATCTCGCCGACCGGCAAGCGGGTCGTCGTGCAGGCGCGGGGCGAGATCTTCACCGTGCCGGCCGAGAAGGGCGACGTCCGCGACATCACGCACTCGAGCGGCTCGGCCGAGATCGAGCCGGCCTGGTCGCCCGACGGGAAGGACATCTCGTACTTCAGCGACAAGTCGGGCGAGTACGAGCTGGTCATCGAGGCGCAGGACGGCGTGACGCCGCCGCGGACGATCCCGCTCGAGCA
>JAGWRA010000161.1 GCA_028876655.1 Acidobacteriota bacterium
CGGCGGCCTGGCCGCGCTCGAGCGGAACCGGACGCTCGGGCTCGTGCCGGCGGCGTCGTTCACCGAGCGGCCCTACGTCCCCGCGATGGCGCTCGACCACATCGGGCTGCCCGATCAGGTGGCCGTGGGCGATCCCATCGGCTCGGTGCTCGACGGCGGCGTGTCGCTCTTCTGGAAGGACCTCGTCGGCACGCGGACGATGGCGCTCAGCCTGCAGGTCGGCAGCACCTTCGGGCCGACCTTCCTCGACCGGCTGCAGAACGGCGCCGCGGCGCTGTCCTACCAGGACCTGACGCACCGCTGGGGGCTCGGCATGGTCATCCAGCAGACGCCCCATCTGGTCGGCGCGTTCCGGACGACGACGGCGACGATCGACGGCGCGCCGGTCACGGTGAAGTCGAAGACCGCGTTCCGCCAGATCTACCGCGGCCTGTTCGGCACGGCGTCCTACGCGTTCGACGCGGCGCGGCGGCTCGAGCTGTCGGCCGGCTACCAGAACCTGACGCTCGATCAGATCACCGAGGTGAAGTCCACGTCGCTGCACACCGGCCTGCTGGCGGGCGTCGCGCCGCCGCCGGCCGTGCCGCACGTGGACGCGGTGCAGCTGATGCAGGCGAACGTCGCGTTCGTCGACGACCGCTCGGTCTTTGGCGCGACGAGCCCGGTGGCCGGGCAGCGCTACCGCGTGCAGTTGACGATGGCCGGCGGGACCCTGGGCTACGAGGAGGTGCTGGCCGACTACCGGCGGTACTTCCGTCCCGATCCGGCCTTCACGATCGCGATGCGCGTCCTCCACGACGGCCGGTACGGCCCGGGCGCCGAGGATCCGCGGCTGCTGCCGCTGTCGCTCGGGTACCGCGAACTGGTGCGGGGCTACGATCTGTCGTCCTTCAGCGTGAACGACTGTCAGCCGACCGCCACGCAGTCGTGTCCCGCGATCGATCAGCTGCTCGGCAGCCGCACGCTGACTACGAACCTCGAGCTGCGCTTCCCGCTGCAGCAGGCGTTCGGTTTCGGCAGCCGCTTCTTTCGATCCCTGCCGACCGAGCTGGGCATCTTCGGCGACGCCGGCTACGCCTGGCACAGCGACGAAGCCCATCCGCCGTTCCTGGTCGGTCCCCGCCATCCCGTCACCAGCGTCGGCCTGCTGGCGCGCATCAACTTCTTCGGCTACGCGATTGGCGAGATCGACCTCGTCCGGCCGTTCGATCGGCCGCATGCCGGCTGGATGTTCGCCTTCGGCCTGTCGCCGGGGTTCTGAGATCGGCGGGGGTGCGCCTGCGAGGACCAGACAGATCTGTAATCGCCGGTGTGCACAGTGTCGGCGCTCCCGCCCCCACCGCCGTCGGGCCGGCGGGTTGTTTCACGCGAGGCCGGGTGGTAGGCTGCCCGGCATCCGGACAGATCATGGCTGCACAGGTGCTGGCGATCCTCATCGAGGCGGTGCTCGTCTTCGGCGCGGTCTACACCTTGGTCGACTACGTGCGGCACCGGGACGCGGCACGGTTCGACATCATGCTGGTGTTCGTGTCGCTCGCGACGCTCATCGTCGCGCAGGAGGTGGCGGCGGCGCGGCAGATGCCGGCCGGGGTGGTGCGCGCGATCGGCACGTTCGCGGTCCTGCCGCAACCCTGGCTGCTGCTCCGGCTCGTCCGGCATTTCCGGCGGGTGCCGCGTTCCCTCGAACTGGCGGCGATCACCGGCCTGATCGTCTCCGTCCTCATCATCGGTCTGGCGCCCATCAGCCGGCCGCCCGTCTGGACGGCGTTCGTGGTGGCCTACGTCGTCCTGGTGTCGGGCTACGCGACCTGGGCGTTCGTGCACGGTGCGCGGACGAGGGTCGGCGTGACGCGGTGGCGCCTGCGGATCCTGGCATCGGGATCCGGCGCGCTCGCGCTGGCGTTCATCGTGTCCGGGTTGGGCGCGATGGCGCCGGCCCTCCGGCCGGCCACCACGCCGATCGTCTCGATCTGCCTGCTTGCGGTGCTCGGCTCCTACGGCGTCGGCTTCGTGCCGCCGCGCCTGCTGCGGGCGGCGTGGCTTTTGCCCGAGCTGCAGCGGTTCCTCCAGGAGGAGGCCGAGTGCCCGCCCGGCGAGCGCGGCACCTGGATGAACCTGCTGCTGTGCCAGATGGCCGTCCGCAGCGTTGGTGGCGTCGCGGCGGTCGTGGCGATCGCCGAACCAGGTGGCGGGCGGCTGGTGGTGCGCGGCACGGCCGGCGCCGGGATGATGGTCGAGTCGCTGGACCTCGACGAGGGGGTGGCAGCCCGGGCCTGGGCCGCGGGCGAGCCGGCGTTCGAAGCCGATGCCCGCCGCTTCGGGCGGATGGAGGGGCTGCTCGCCGCCGGGACCGGTGCCGAGGCGCTGCTGGCGGTGCCGGTGGCGAGCCGCGACTCGAGGTGGGGCGTGCTGGTCGTCTGCCTGCGCCGCGGCCTGTTGTTCGCCGCCGATGACATGGCGCTGTTGAAGATCTTCTCGGCGCAGGCGGCGAATGCGCTCGACTATGCGGCGCTGGTGGCCGAGCACGAAACGGCCGCCGAGGAACTGCGCCGCACCGCCGGGCAGCTCGAGGAGGCGAACCGCGAGCTGGAAGCCTTCAGCTACTCGGTGTCGCACGACCTGCGGGCGCCGTTGCGGCACGTGGCCGGATTCGCCGGATTGTTGCGGAAGGCGGACGGGGAACAGTTGAGCGGAGCCGGGCAGCGCTACCTGACGACGATCGTCGAGGCGACCGATCGGATGGGGAAGCTGATCGAGGCGCTGCTGGCGTTCTCCCGGACCGGCCGTTCGGAGATGACGTGGCGCCGGGTGGCCCTGGCAGACCTGGTACCCGGCATCCGGCTCGAGCTCGACGGGGCGGGCGGCGAGCGCTGCGCGTGGACCGTGCAGCCGCTGCCGGAGGTGCACGGTGACGCCATGCTGATCCGTGTGGCGCTGTTCAACCTGGTGTCGAACGCGGTGAAGTACTCACGCGACCAGGCGCAGCCGGCGATCGAGATCGGCTGCCGCGGCACGGCCGGGGCCGACGGCCTGGTCGCGATCTACGTGCGCGACAACGGCGCCGGCTTCGACATGCGGTACGCGGAGAAACTGTTCGGCGTGTTCCAGCGCCTCCATGCCGAATCCGAGTTCGAGGGGACGGGCATCGGCCTGGCGACCGTCCGGCGGATCGTCACCCGGCACGGCGGCCGTGTCTGGGCAGAAGGGGCCGTGGGCCAGGGCGCCACGTTCTGGATCGCCCTGCCAGCCGTACGCCCGGCCGAGGCGGCCCAGGCCAGCTGAGACCGCTCCGGCCACCCGCGCGCCGCGGCGTCACTCGCCAGCGGCCGTCCTGCCTATCGCGTGTTGGTCCCCATGATGTCCGCGGAATCCTCCGCAGTGACGTGCCGATCATCCTTGTATGTCAGCCGGACGAACACCCGGTAATGACCGGCCGGCAGATCGGGCCATTCCACGGTGAAGAGGCGCGGCCCGTTGGCGCCGTCGAGCGTCCAGGCACTCGACCGGGCGTAGTGGCCGGAATCGGTCCAGACCTCGAGCGTGCGATCGGATGAGGCCGGGGTGATGCCGATATCGATGCGGAGCGTGGCCGGGGCGCCCGCGACATGCGGGGAGACGTGCACGTCGACGCCGTCGGCGCCGGCGACCGGCTGCGTGCCGAGGAGGATGAGCGCACCTGCCAGGAGGAGGACAAGGAGAGCGGAGCGTCGCATGAGACACCTCTCTGCCGGTTTCCCGGCGCGACCAGCCACTCCTCCTCCGCGGTACCCGGGTAATCGTCACCCGGCGCAGTGGGCTGTAACGATGTGCAGAGCTGTAAGCAACGGGCGTGCCCGCACGGAATCCTCCCTCAGTGGCGGCGGCGTGCAGGGGGATCCGCTGGCAGGGGTGGGCCTATCCGGCGAGGATGGGACGAGCGGCCGTCGAGGGGGGACGGGGATACGATAGTCGACAGTGACTCCTTCGACACGCGTGAATCGTCCCGCGAGGTGGCGGTGCGCCACCGTGGCCGGGCTGGCGGCAGCGATCGTGGCCGCCACGGTTCTACTGGTGGCTGCTCCGGAGCGCCCCGACGTGCCGGTCATCGTGGCGCGTTCGGTCGAGGCGATGCGGGCCGACTGGACGGCGGCGCCCGACTACGAGTACACGGAGCGCGACACCGACGAGGACGGGCACACGAAGACGTGGGACGTCCTCATGATCGAGGGCTCGCCCTACTACCGCCTGACGGCCGAGGACGGCCAGCCGCTCGATGCCGCGCGCGCGGCCCGCGAGCAGCGCAAGCTGGATCAAGTGACGGCGGCGCGCCAGCGCGAGTCGGCTGCCGCGCGGGCGCAGCGGATCCGGAAGTACGACACCTCGCGGCAGCACGACCACTTCCTGATCGAGCAGATGGCGTCGGCCTTCGACTTCGCGTATGAAGGGGAGCGCGAGGTCGACGGGCGCGAGGTGTACGAGCTGAAGGCGACGCCGCGCGCGGGGTATCAACCGCCGGAGGCCGAGGCGAAGGCGCTGACCGGCATGGAGGGGACGCTCTGGATCGACACGGAGACCTTTCAGTGGGTGAAGGTGACGGCCCACGTGGTCCGCTCCGTGTCGATTTACGGGTTCCTGGCGCGGGTGAATCCGGGCACCGAGTTCCTGCTGGAGCAGCGGCCGGTGGGCGACGGCGTCTGGATGCCGTCGCGGTTCCGGATGCAGTCGCGCAGCACGATCCTCTTCTTCATCCCGCACCGCACGCAGGACGACGAAGCGTACTTCGACTACCGGCGCGTTCCCGCGGCCTCCGGCGCCAGGGGACGCTGACCGCCTGATTGACTCGCGTGCCGGGGCGGGACAGACTGCCAGGATGCGTCGCTCGGTCCTCGCAGGTACGATGCTGCTGGCGGCCGCCGCCTGCCGGCCGGCGCCAATCGGCCGAGCGGCCGCCACGTTCGTTCCCGCCCAGACCCTCCGCTTCCAGGATGCGGCCGGCGCCGGTATCGGGAGGCTGACGCAGGCGACCGACGGCGTGCTGCGACTGTCGTTGTCCGTCGTCCCGGGTGCCACCGATCTCCTGGTCACGCTGCAGCCGGACGGGCACCTGTCGGCCACCGTCGGTGCCCCGCCCGGCGGCCGGCCGGCGGTGTCGTTCGTGGTCGGCGACGACCTGGCGTTCGGCTTCCTGCAGGCGGATGGCCGTTACGAGAGCGTGCGCGGCAGGGGAGTCGAGTACGGTCCCGACTGGCCGACCGTCCGGCGCGCGGGCGCGCGGCTCTATCACCTCATCGTGCCGTGGACGCCGGGCGTGACGCTGGACGATGCAATCCCGGATCAGGATGCGCAGTTCATCGACAAGGATGGCCGGACGTTCGCGGTGCTGGGACTGTCGTCGGCGACCGAGCCGAGCCTGGCGCTGTTCGACGGCGGCGGCCACCTGCGTATCTGGGCGGCGTGGGCCGAGCGGCAGTGGCCGGCCGTCCGGCTGCTCGACGGCCGTGGCGAGGTGCGGGTGGCGCTCCGCTTCGGACCGCAGCCGCTGCCGCACGTCACCGTGTGGGACCATGCCGATCCGGACAGTCCCGATCGGCTGGCGCCGTACGGGCTCGACACCGACGCCCGCCTGGAAGTGGCGAGCGCGAGCGGCGGCTGGCTGTCGTGGTTCCCGCACGCGCCGCCCGGTCTCACGCTGCCGATGCGCCTGATCGACCAGCGCGGCCGGGTGGTGTGGGAGGAGAAGTAGGCGGGAGGGGCCAGAGCGTGCCGTTGATGAAAAGGCGCCCTCGAACCGATTGAGAGCAGGGGAGCGATCCCGACGCTTGTTCCCGCCTCTGGCAGATGCCGCTCATGCGCCAACCCCTGCTGCATCGAATGACCGTGCGCTGGGCGCTCGTGCCGCCCCTCGTGGCGCTGGCGCTCGTCGTCACGCGGCTGGCCTGGCCAGTGCTGCAGGCGACCCCGTTCGTCCCGTTGTGGGCGGTCGTCTTGTGGGCCGCCTCCGATCACCGGCGCGGGCCGGCGCAGCTCGCCATCCTGCTGGGCATGGCCGGCAGCTGGGCCTATCTGCCCGGCCAGGCGACTCTGGTGCACGTTGCCGGCTTCGGCGTGCTGGGCCTCGGCGCCAGCGAGCTGGTGACCGGCCGCATGCGGGCGCGGCGCGAACTGGCCCGCAACGAGTCGAAGTTCCGGGCCTTCTTCGAGGCCGATCTGGTCGCCAACTTCATTGCGGATCCCGACGGCCGGCTGGCCGCCTGGAACACCCGGTTCGACGTCCTCGTCGGTCCGGCCGCCCAGCCGCGCAGCCTCGTCGATCTGCTGGGCGCGGATGCGTTCCGCGCGATGCGCGATCGGGTCGCGCACGGGGGGCTGGCGTGGTATCCCGCGCTGGCGGTGCAGGGGCCGGCACGCCAGGTTCATGCCGAGGCGCGGTTCATGGGGATCCACGACGCCGACAACCAGCTGCTGCAGATTGCCGGCTGCCTGGTGGACGTCGGCCTGGGGACGCCGCTGCAGAACCAGCAGAAGCTCGACGCCCTCGAGCGCCTCGTCGTCGGCCTCGTCCACCGCTTCAAGAACCAGCTGGCGATCATCGTCGGGCGATCGGAACTGCTCGCCAGCCGACTCGAGCCGGTCGCCGCCGTCCGGACCGACCTGCACGAGCTGCAGTACGCGGCGGCGCGCGCCAACGAGTTGACGACCGGCCTGGTCGCCTTCAGCCGTCAGCACCCGATCAGCCCTGTCGAGGTCGTCGTCGACGAACTGCTTCGCGGGCTGCCGTTACCCCCGGCCGCGGGCATCGAGGTGGTGTACGGCCTCGCGGCGGCCGGCGGGCGTGTGGCCATCGATCTCGAGCAGATGACGCGCGTGCTCGAGTCGCTCGTCGCCAACGCCGTGGAGGCGATGCCGGAGGGGGGTACGCTGACGCTCGAGACGGCGTTCGTCGAGGTGGCGCCGCCGCTGCTCCAGCAGCCCGACGTGGCGCCGGGGCGGTACGTGCAGATCGCGATCAGCGACACGGGCGCAGGCATGGCGGCGGACGTGCGGGAACGGCTGTTCGAGCCGTTCTTCACGACCAAGGGGACGACCGAGCGGGCGGGGCTGAGCCTGGCGATCGCGCACGGCCTCGTCCGCCAGGGGGGCGGGTTCGTCGACGTGCAGAGCCAGCCCGGCGCGGGAACGACGCTGGAGATCTACCTGCCGGCGGTCGCGTCCGACGACGACGGACCCGTGGACGTCGTCAGCGCGCTGGGGTTCGATTTCGGGACCGTGCTCGCGGTCTCCGGCGACGATGCGCGCCGCGCGGCGCTGGTGCAGGCCGTCACGCGATACGGCTACACCGGTCTCGAAGCGGCAACGGCGGAGGCTGCGTCGGCCTGCATCCGCGAGACGCCGGCGCTGCGCGCCGTCCTGCTCGACGCGCCGCGCGTGAAGGCGCACGAGCCGCTGTCCGGTTCGCTCGACGGCGTCACCGTCGTCACCGTCCCCGCCGGTCCGCTGCACCCGGTCAGCGTCATCCGCCGGATCCGGGCGCACTGAACCCGCCGCGCTCGACTGGAAGCGGATCTGGTGGGCCCCCCGGGGATCGAACCCGGGACACCGTGATTAAAAGTGGGTCGAAGTGATGCCGACGATGTTGGGTTGAGTCGGTTCCGTTCGGCAATTCGCGCGCAACCATTGGGCCGTCTCTGACCGGGACGGCCCTTTTTGTGCGCAGAGTTTCAAGATTCTTTCAACCGGCCGCCCGGCCTGCGAGTTGTCGCGGGGGTGGAGTGTGTGACTGTCGCGACGTAGACGGTCACTCGTGAATATCCAAGTTAGGCCATCCAATACCGTTCAGCCAGAGCGGAGCCTATCTGTTGGCCCCGTCCGCAGGGAGGCTCCGTGCTAGCCTAAAGTCTGCCAGACTAGCTCAACGGTTCGAATCCAGCCACTGCCGTGCGGGTCGGTGCGCAGCTACTGCGTCGTCCGAAAGGCAAGAGAGGGTCGATGAGTCAGACGGATCGAGAACGCGAGCGATGGCTGACAGCGCGCCATGAGGCAGGGCACGCCGTCGCTGCTTTTCATTACGGTGTTCCAGTGGCGCAGGTCTTTGCCAAGCCCGACGGTGTGTCTCTTGGATCCACCCGTATCGCCCAACCGGAGTTGCCCGAAGACGCGGTAGTCATATTCTGCGGTCCTCTCGCAGAGACGGAGTGGGCGGAGTTCAAGCTTGGGGCCCACATTCGAATCAGACCGGTCGGCACCGATCTGGAAGGGTTGAAGACGCTCGCGGATCGTTATGGAGATCTTGATCGGTACTACGAGGAAGCACTTTCCTTCATTCAAGACCCGATTGTCCAGACACAAGTGGACCAGTTGGCACAGGCTCTTCTTGTGCGCGGTCGACTGAACGATTCAGATGCGCGCGCGGCCGCCGGATTCGTGCAGTCACGAAGGCGGCCATGAGACGGCCGTCGCAGGGAGCCTGAGGCGGACGCAGGATGACACCCGTGGTGGCATTGATCCGATTCGGTGGACGGTTTAGTTACGCTGCGTGAGTCATCTTGCGCTCGAACGCGCCCGGACTCATGCGGCCGACCGACGAGTGCCGGCGCCGCTGGTTATAGAACACTTCGATGTAATCGAACAACTGCA
>JAGWRA010000162.1 GCA_028876655.1 Acidobacteriota bacterium
CCGGCCGCCATCCCGGTGGCGACCGCCGGCGCCGCGGGCGCTGGAACGGGCGCGCCGGGTGCCGGCACCGCGGGCGGTGGCGCCACCGATGGCGCCTCGCCTGGCTGGCGGACGATCGCGAGCACGGTCCCGACCGGCACTTTCGTACCCGGCTGGACCACGATCCGGTCGAGCACGCCGCGCTCGAACACCTCGATCTCGATGGCCCCCTTGTCGGTATCGACGACCGCGATGATGTCGCCGCGGGCGAGGGTGTCGCCGGGCTGCTTCAGCCACTCGACGAGCGTACCCGCCTCCATGTCGGCGCCGAGCGACGGCATGCGGAACTCGGTCATCGCCGCTCCAGACCCCGGCCGGTCAGGCGTGCTGCCCCATCACGCCGCGCACGGCGTCGACGATGGTCGCCGCTTGCGGCAGGGCTGCATCCTCCAGGTGCTTCGCGTAGGGGATCGGCACTTCGGCGGTGCAGACGCGGGCGACCGGCGCGTCGAGATCGTAGAACGCCCCTTCCATGATGCGGGCGCTGATCTCGGCTGACAGGCCGCCGCTGCGCCACCCTTCGTCCACGATCACGGCGCGCCGCGTCCGCCGGACGGAGGCGAGGATCGTGGCCGTGTCGAGCGGCCGGAGCGTGCGCAGATCGATCACCTCGGCGTCGATCCCGTCTCCGGCGGCCAGCTGGTCGGCCGCCTGCAGGGCCTTGCCGAGCGAGCCGCCGTAGGTGACGAGCGAGACGTCCCGCCCCTGGCGCCTGACCGCGGCGCGGTCCAGATCGACGGCGCCCGCATCGGCAGCGAGCGGGCCTTCCATGTTGTAGAGCGTCTGGTGCTCGAAGATGATGACCGGGTCGGGATCCTCGAGGGCCGTCCACAACATGCCGCGGGCGTCCTCCACCGTCGCCGGGGCGACGATCCGCAGGCCGGGGATGTGGGCGTACCAGCCCTCGAAGCTGTGCGCGTGCTGCGCGGCGAGCTGCTTGCCGGCGCCGGTCGCCATGCGGATGACCAGGGGGACGCTGAACTGGCCGCCGGACATGTGGCGGATCGTCGCGGCGTTGTTGACGATCTGGTCCAGTGCGAGCAGGCTGAAGTTGACGGTCATCACCTCGACGATCGGGCGCATGCCGCCGAGCGCCGCACCGATGCCCGCCCCGACGAACGTCGACTCGGACAGCGGCGTGTCGCGGATCCGATCGGGCCCGAACTCCTCCAGCAGCCCCTTGCTGACCGCGTACGAGCCGCCGTACCGCCCGACGTCCTCGCCCATGAGGAACACGCGGGGATCGCGCTGCAGCGCCTCTCGATGCGCGTCGCGCAGCGCCTCTCGATACGTCACCGTCCTCACCGGCGCACGGACTTCGGTCGCCATGGTCTCCTCCTCACCGAGGCGTGTACACGTCCTTCGTGAGGTCCTCGATCGGCTCGAGCGTGCCGGCGTCGGCGAACCGCACGGCCTCGTCCATCTCCTTCTCGACCGCACGGTCGAGGGCCGCGCGCGTCTCGTCGGTCAGCACGCCCTCCAAGCGAAGCCTGGCGTCGAAGGTGGCTATCGGATCGCGCGTCTTCCACTCCTCCACCTCGCGTTTGTCCCGATACAGCTCGGCGTCGAACATGGAATGGGCCCGGTAGCGGTACGTACGGAACTCCAGGAAGATCGGCCCTCCGCCGTTCCGGACGTGCGCGGCGGCCCGCACGGCGGCGGCCTCGACCGCCTCGACGTCCATCCCGTCGACCGTCTTGCCCGGCATCGCGTAGGCGGCCGCCTTGCGCGCCAGGTCGGTCTGCGCCTGCGCCCGCTCGATCCGCGTTCCCATCGCGTACAGGTTGTTCTCGCAGAGGAACAGCACCGGCAGCTTCCAGAGCGAAGCCAGGTTCATCGCCTCGTGGAATTCCCCCTCGGCCACGGCGCCATCGCCGAAGAAGCAGGCGGTCACCCGCGCGCGGTGCTGCAGGGTGTCGGCGAGCGCGAGGCCGACCGCCAGCGGCAGGCCGCCGCCCACGATGGCACTGCCGCCGTAGAAGCGCAGCGCCCCGTCGAACAGGTGCATCGAGCCGCCGCGCCCCCGGCAGCAGCCCTGCGCCTTGCCGAACATCTCCGCCATCAGGACGTCGGCCGCCATGCCGCGCACCAGCGCATGCCCGTGCTCCCGGTACGTGGCCAGCACCGCATCGTCGGCCGTCAGCGCCTGGAGCGCCCCGGCCGCCACCGCTTCCTCGCCTATATAAAGGTGGAGGAAGCCGCGGATCTTTCCGGCGCTGTACAGTTCGGCACACTTCTCCTCGAAGCGGCGGATGCGGAGCATCTGCCGCAGCAGCTCGAGGCGATGAGCTGCGGTCGCCGGCGCCGTCGCGGGTTGCGTGCTCATAACGGCTCCAGGGTCGAGAGGTCGCCTTCGGGCAGCCCGAGCTCGCGGGCCTTCAGCAGGCGGCGCATGATCTTGCCGCTGCGCGTCTTCGGCAGCGTCGGCAGGAAGTCGATCTCCTTCGGCGCGACGGCCGCCCCCAGCCGCTGCCGGGCGAAGGCGAGCAGCGACCGGCGGAGGGCCTCGTCGGCGGCGTAGCCGGACTTGAGCGCCACGAACGCCTTCACGACCTCCAGCGCCACCGGGTCCGGCTTGCCGATCACCCCCGCCTCGGCCACGGCGGGATGCTCCATCAGCGCGCTCTCCACTTCGAACGGCCCGATCAGGTGTCCCGACGACTTGATCACGTCGTCGGCCCGGCCGACGAACCAGCAGTAGCCGTCGCGGTCGCGCCTGGCGAGATCGCCCGTGAGGTACCAGCCACCCGCGAAGCAGGCCCGGTAGCGCGCCTCGTCGTGCAGGTAGCCGCGGAACATCGACGGCCAGCCCTGACGCAGGGCGAGTTCGCCTTCCACGTCGGGGTCGTCGATCTCCTCGACGCCCGACGCCGTGCGCCGGACGATGCCGACGTCGATGCCGGGGAGGGGACGGCCCATCGACCCGGGCCGGATCGGCATCGAGGCGAAGTTCGCGATCATGATGCCGCCGGTCTCGGTCTGCCACCAGTTGTCGTGGAACGGCAGGCCGAACGCCTCGACGCCCCACATGACGGCTTCGGGGTTCAGCGGCTCGCCGACGCTGGCGAGGAAGCGGAGGTGCGGCAGGGCGTACTGCTGCGCGAGCGCCGTCCCCATCTTCATCATCATCCGCACGGCGGTCGGCGCGGTGTACCAGACCGTCACCCGCTGATCGCGCAGGATGCCGTACCAGCGCTCCGCGTCGAAGTCGCCCTCGTCGACGATGCTCGTCACGCCGTTGGTGAGCGGCGCGATGATGCCGTACGAGGTGCCGGTGACCCAGCCCGGATCGGCCGTGCACCAGAAGACGTCGTCGGGGTGGAGATCGAGCGCGAGCCGTCCGGTGACATGATGGGCCACCACCGCCTCGTGCACGTGCAGCGCCCCCTTGGGCCGCCCGGTGGTGCCGCTGGTGAAGTGCAGCAGCGCGGGGTCCTCGGGATCGGTGGGCGGAATGACGAACCGGGTATCGGCGGCTGCCAGCCGCTCGCCGAAGTCGTGCGCGCCGGGCACGTCGATCGGCCCGTCACCATCTCGGACGAGCAGGACGTGCTCGAGGTCGGGCAGGTCCGATCGGATCGGCTCGACCTTCCGGTGATAGAGGCTCGTCGTCGTCACGAGCACGCGGGCGCGCGCGATCCGCATCCGCGCCTGGACGGGCTCTGGCCCGAAGGCGGAGAACATCGGGCAGAAGACGCCACCGGCCTTCAGGATGCCGAGGGCCGCGATATAGAGCTCCGGGATGCGGCCGGCGAGCACTGCCACGACGTCGCCCTTGCGCAGCCCCAGCACCGTGAGGGCGCCGGCGCACCGGTTGCTCCACTCCGCGAGCGCCTGGTAGGTGAAGTCGCGTACGTCGCCGTGGCGGCCGATCCAGCGGAGGGCGAGGTGCTCGCGCCGCGGCCCGGCTGCGTGCCGGTCGACCGCCTCGTGCGCGATGTTCAGGCCGTGTCCGCCGGGCAGGCCGTCGAGCTCGCCGCGCGCCGCCTCCCACGTGAACCCCGCACGAGCGGGCTCGTACGCCCCGAGGGTCGACGCCTCCACCTGCGCCGCCGTCTTGACGAGCTCCTCCCAGTGTTCCCGGACGCCGCCGCTCGAGCTGCGCTTCATCGTCGCGTTCTCCCTGCGCCGGCGGGTCGCGGCGCCGTCCCGGAGCCGTGCGGGTCAACGGGCTGCCGCGGCCGTCCGATGGGCCTCGGCGTCCGCGACGACGAAGGCCGTCCGGATCGCCACGTCGGGATTGAGCGAGACCGAGTCGATGCCCCGTTCGACGAGCCAGGCGGCGAACTCCGGGTAGTCGGACGGCGCCTGCCCGCAGATGCCGATCGGCTTGCGGGCGCGCTGCGCGGCCTCGATGACGTGGCCGATCATCCACTTCACCGCGTCGTTCCGCTCGTCGAACAGGCGGGCGACCGTCCCCGAGTCGCGGTCGAGGCCCAGCGTGAGCTGCGTGAGGTCGTTGGATCCGATCGAGTAGCCGTCGAACACCTTCAGGAAGTCGGCGGCGAGGACGACGTTGGCCGGGATCTCGCACATGGCGTAGACCTCGAGGCCGTGATCCCCCTGGCGCAGCCCCGCAGCGGCCATGGCCGTCAGCACGTCCCGCGCCTCGGCCACCGTGCGGCAGAACGGGATCATCACCTTGACGTTGGTGAGCCCCATCTCGTGCCGCACGCGCGCCAGCGCGCGGCACTCCAGCGCGAAGCCGTCGGCGTAGCGCGGGTCGTAGTAGCGCGACGCCCCGCGGAACCCGAGCATCGGGTTCTCCTCACCCGGTTCGAACTCGCTGCCGCCCAGGAGCCGCGCGTACTCGTTGGTCTTGAAGTCGCTCATCCGCACGATGACCGGCTTCGGATAGAAGGCGGCGGCAATGCGCCCGACCCCCTCGCTGAACCGCCGGATGAACCAGGCGTCCGGCGCCTCCCCGTGCAGCCGCGTGCCGATCTCCCGGACGGCCGCCGGATCCTTCAGGTTCGGATAGCGCGCGAGCGCCATCGGATGGATGCCGATCGCGTTGTTGATGATGAACTCGGTCCGCGCCAGGCCGACGCCGGCGTTCGGGATCGCCGCCAGGGCGAACGCCTGGTCCGGATCGCCCACCGTCAGCATCACATGCGTCCGCGTCTGCGGCACCTTCGACGCGTCGATCCGCTCCACGCCGAACGGCAGCACCCCCGCGTACACGTGGCCGTCGGCCCCCTCGGCGCAGCAGACGGTCACTTCGTCGCCGGTCTTCAGCGCGCGCGTGCCGGTCCCGCTGCCGACGATGCACGGCAGGCCGAACTCGCGCGAGACGATGGCGGCATGCGCCGTCCGGCCGCCCTGATCGGTGACGATCGCCGCCACCTTGCGCATCACCGGCTCCCAGTCGGGATCCGTGCTGGGCGCCACCAGGATCTCGCCGGGCTGCACGCTCTGCAGGCCGGCCACGTCGAGCACGACGCGCACGCGGCCGGTGCCGATCTTCTCGCCCACGGCCTGGCCGGTGACCAGCGGCGCACCGGGCTTCACCTTCAGCCGGTACACCTCCGCCGCCGCGACGTGCGCCCTGGCCGAGTGGACGGTTTCGGGACGCGCCTGGACGAAGAAGAGCTCGCCCGACAACCCGTCCTTGGCCCATTCGATGTCCATCGGCTGCGGGTGGCCGGCGAGCGTCGAGTAGTGCTCCTCGACGAGGCACGCCCAGCGCGCCAGCTGCTGCACCTCGCCGTCGTCCAGGCAGAACCGCGCGCGGTCCGCCTCGGGCGTCGCTTCGCTGCGCGTCGTCCGGCTGCCGTCACCGTAGACCAGCCGGACCTCCTTCGTGCCGAGGCGCCGGCCGACAATCGCCTGGCGGCCCCGCGCCAGCGTCGGCTTGAACACGCTCCACTCGTCGGGGGTGACGACGCCCTGCACGACGAACTCGCCCAGCCCGAAGGCGCCCGTCACCGTGACGACGTCGCGGAAACCCGACTCGGTGTCGAGCGTGAAGATGACACCCGAGCTCCCCCGGTCGGACCGGACCATCGGCATCAGTCCGACCGACAACGCGACCTTCAGCTGGTCGTAACCGAGCCGCGCGCGGTAGCTGATGGCGCGGTCGGTGAACAGCGAGGCGTAGCAGGCGTGCACCGCGTGCAGGATGCCCTCCTGCCCGCGCACGTTCAGGAAGGTCTCGGCCGCGCCGGCAAACGAGGCCTCCGGCAGATCCTCGGCGGTCGCCGAGGACCGGACCGCCAGTTCGGGCTCGCGCAGCAGGCGGGCCGACAGCCGGTGGTAGCCGTCGAGCACGGCGGCGCGCAGTTCGGCGGGGATCGGCGTCTCGAGCACGGCCGCGCGTGCCGCCTGACCGGCGGCGGCCAGCGCCGGCAGATCCTCGGCATCGAGGCCGTCCAGGATCGCGTGCAGCCGGTCGCGCAGGCCGGCTTCGTCGAGCAGCCGGCGGTACGCGTCGGCTGTCGTGGCGAAGCCGTCGAGCACGCCGACCCCCTTCGGCTTCAGCGCGTTGAACAACTGGCCGAGCGACGCGTTCTTGCCGCCGACGCGGCCGACGTCGCCCAGGGCGATCTGCGAGAAATCGAGTACGTAGACCGGCGATCGGCTGGCCATGGCGTCCTCCCTGACGCTCAGGACGCTTCGACGCCCCGGCTGAACCCGAACGCCAGCACGAGGGCGTTGACGACGACCACCGCAAGGCCGACGACGAGGTCGTTGAGGCGCTCGGTCGCGGAGGCGACGTAGCCCATCCAGTACGGGGCGGTGGCGACCCACAGGCCGAGGAGGCACAGTCCGGCAGCCCAGAAGCGCGACCCGCCGCCGGCGAGCGCCGGCCACGATGCGATCCCCATGATGAGAATGCCGAGCGCGAGACTTTCGGCGCGCGCGGCCGTGCTGGGCCCGAATCCCGGCAGCAGCGCCGAGATCATCAGCCACAGGCCGAGTGCGATGGTCGCCCAGGTGGTCCATTTCATGGCAGTACCCTCGGGGTATCCAGGGCAGCAATCCCCGTACCCGGGGCAACACCGGGGCGGCCACAGCCCGTTGGGAGGAACGCGGGCGGAACCGGCGGAAGGTTCACCGGAACACGCGAATAAATGCCCGTTCCGGCCGGCGGACTGCCCGTACCCCGGCGAAGGGGCACCGTCTGGGACGTCATCTGGCGGGCGGACACCGGTTCGCGTAAGCTAGGACCGGTTCAGGGGCGCAGCGCGATGCCCATCAACAGTCTCGGACTCGGCATGATCGTCGGAACGGCACTCCTCACGCTGGTCGTCCTGTGGATGGTCCGGCGCAGCATCCCGGTCGAGCGACTCCAGCACTCGCACGACCTCACCGTCTTCTGCGGGACGATTGCCGGCACGGTCTACGCCGTCATCCTCGCCTTCATCCTCTTCGCCGCCTGGAACGACTTCACCACCGCCCAGACGGTGGCGACCGACGAAGCAGTGGCCCTCGAGAACACCGCCTACATCGGCCAGGGCCTGCCCGACCCGGTCCGCGCGCAGTTCGAGGCGGACGCACGCAAGTACGCCCGTCTGGTAATCGATCAGGAATGGCCGGCGATGGCCAGGGGCGAGGTGAGCCCGGCCGTCAGGCAGACCCTGGAGAACATGGGCGAGGAGGTCCTGCGCGCCCGGGCCATCCCTGGCGCCGATCCGATGATCCTCGATCATCTGATCACGTACCTGGCCGTGCTGCAGGCCAAGCGGCAGACGCGGCTGCTCGAGTCGCAGTCGGCCCTGCCGCCGATCCTGTGGATCGTGCTGATTGCCGGAGCGGTGGTCACGCTGATGTTCTCGATCCTGGTCGCCACCGGCGATTTCGCCGTGCACGCCCTGCACACCGTCCTGCTGGCGGCCCTCCTCGCGCTGGTCCTGGTGTCGATCCAGGACATCAGGAGCCCTTTCAGCGGAGCGGTGCGCGTCGACGCCAGCTACATGCAGAAAACGCTGGAACGGCTGCCGACCCGCTGAAGCTCTACCGTTCGCCCCTGCCCCCGGGCTCGAGCCGGGCATCGGCCCGGCTTCAAGTCCTGCCCGCCGGTGCCGATTAGGCCGTCGTGCAGATCGTAATCGTCGACGACGAGCCCTCGATGGTGAACCTGCTGGCGTCCATCTGCAAGAACGCCGGTCACGACGTGGTCACGTTCACCTCGTCGAACGCGGCGCTGAACCATCTCGCCTTCCACCGGACCGATCTGCTGATTGCCGACATCGTCATGCCCCCGCCCGACGGTCTGTCGCTCATCAGCCGGGCGCGCGCGATCCAGAGCGACCTGCTCGCCATCGCCATGACCGGCCATTCGGGCCGCTACCGGGTGAACGACGCCCTGGCGGCCGGCGCGTCCGACCTGTTGTTCAAGCCGTTCCGGGTGGACGAGCTGAAGGCGCGCATCATGCTCGCCGAGGAGCGGCGCCAGGCGGTCGAGCACCTGCAGGAGCAGCGGGACACGCTGCACCGGATGAGCGCCGAGATGATCAAGGGGCTGCGGGAAGAGCTGGTCGAGGCGCGCCGCGACGCCGGGAACGCGGTGCACGCGGCGATGACGGCCGCCGCCATGGCCGGTTCGGCGAAGAAGGCCGCCCCGCCGGTCGCGGCCGCACGCGAGGCCGAGGCCGCCGCGGAGGACGCCGCCGACGGGCCGGCCGACGCCCCCGTGAAGTGAGCGGCGCGGCTACGCGCCGCGCCCGGCCGCCGGCGTCGGGATGCGCCGGTACACGTACACCTGCGGGGGCGTCTTCTCGTCGGGATGCGTGCTGGTGCGCCGGATCTCCTGCCCGCCCGACTGCAGTGCCCAGATCAGGTGCTCGTTGCCCCCGGGCATCGGTCCGCCGGCCGGCCGGTGGATGTTGATCTCGAGCGAGCGCGGCTGGTCGAGCCAGCGCGCCTCCTGCGTCGCCCCCATCTGGCCCGGGTGCATCTGGCCGTCGAGGATGAAGTCGCTCGTGTTCAAGACCTGGCCGTCGAACAGGAACTCGATGGTGAACCGGTTGCCCGCCTGCGTCAGGTGGACGACTGTCTCGTGGCCGCGCATCATCGGCGGCACGCCCGTGCTGGCCGCTTCGTCCAGCTTCCACCATCCGTTGAACGACGCGGTCGCCTGACCGCGACAGGCCGACGTCCCGGCCAGCACCACCGCCGCCAGGCAGACCATCACCAGCTTTCGCATCATCGTCTCCGTGAGTGCCGATCCGCGGCCGCGCGCCCCGGCCCGGCCGGGCCGCGCGCCGCAGCCGCGCGGACCGATCTTACCGCGAGTGGCCCGTCTCACCGGAGGAGGCCGGCGCGCCCCTCAGCGGCCGGTCGAGAAGCGCAGGCCGGCCATGGCGAGCCGGCCGGCCGCCGGATAGCCGTAGACCTCTTCGTACCGGCGATCGAGCAGGTTCGTCCCCCGCACGAACAGCTCCAGCCCCCGGCCAATCCGGACCGACCCGCCGGCGTTCAGCACCGCGTAGCCGGGGTTCGTGAACAGACCGCCGAATGCGCCGTACGAGGGGTCGACGTCGAGCGTCCGGCCGCGCGCGCCCAGATCGCCGAACGCCGTCACCCGCCCGCGCGTCCAGACCAGATCGATGGTGCCGGCGTGCCGCGGCCGCCGCAGCAGCCAGTCGCCGACCTGGAAAGGGGCCGGCGCCACGGCGCCATGCGTCACCGCGAGGATGGCGGTGTCGAGGAACGTATAACTCACCCGCGCCTGCAGGCCGGCCCCGAGGCGGAAGGCGCCGGACAGCTCGACGCCGCGCGCCCGTGCGTTCGAGATGTTGTCGGTCTGGAACTGGCTGTAGTCCTGCAGCGACCGCCCGATGGCCACGATCAGATCGTCGTAGCGGTTGAGGAACGCCGTCGCATCCAGGACGACCCGTCCGTCGGCCAGCCCCTGCTCGATGCCGGCGTCCAGGCTGCGGCTCCGCTCCGGCTTCAGGTGCGGGTTGTCGGTGAACGCGATCTCCGACGCATCCGGCGGCCGGATGCCGGTGCCGGCCGTCGCGTGCAGCTTGGTCCACGATCCGCTGCCGACCCCGGTCCCCGACAGCAGGTACGCCACCGACGCCTTCGGGTTCGCCGACAGCACGACGTTCGGCGGGAACGCGGGACGCGGCGAGTACGGATCGGCGTTGGCCGGCAGGGCGGCCTGCCGGATGTCGTCGAGCCGCACGCCGCCGGTCAGGAACAGCCGATCGCCGAGGTGGTAGCGCAGTTCGCCGAAATAGCCCGCGACCCAGCGCGGGATCGGCAGCTCCGCGGTGGTGCCGGCCGTGATGTAGGTGCTGACCGCCCGCTCGCGCTGCAGGTCGACCCCGAACGAGGCGCCGCCGCGCGTGCCGAGCGCCACGTCGGTCTGCGCGCGCACGTCCAGCCGCCGCGTCCCCATGTTCGAGAGGCCGTAGGGGCTGATGAACGTCTCGTACTTGTCGGTGTAGCTGACCTGCACCTGCTGGTGCGCCCGCCCGCCCGCCCACGGCTGATCGACGCGCACGCCGAACTGCCGGTCGTCGGTCGTGCCGCGCGAGACGCGGTCGACGCCCATGAACGACCCGGTCGGATTCGATCCGTACGGGCCCGGGAAGCCACGGTCGTTCCAGGTGATGCGCCCGTCGGCGCGCCAGTGCGTGCCGCCCGGATGGCCCCACGCCAGGCTCCCCGACGCGGCCCGCTCCTCGCCGTTGTCGTTGCTCACCCGCTCGCCGTCGGCCGGCGCGAGGCCGGTGTAGCCGTCCGACGCCATCCGCTCGGCCGACGCCCCCCAGCTCCACAGTCCGGCCGACCCGCTGGTGCCGGCGCTCACCCGCGTGGTCCCCAGCCCGCCGCCCTCCACCGAGGCGTTCGCTTCGGGAGCGCCGCCGTTCCGGGTGACGATCTGCACGACGCCGCCGATGGCGTTCGATCCGAAGAGGGCGCTCTGCGGGCCGCGCACCACCTCGATCCGCTGCACGCCGCCGATCGGCAGGTGCGCGAAGTCGAACCCGCCGCCGAAGTCGTTGGCCGGCATCCCGTCGACGAGCACCAGCGTGTAGTCCGAATCGCCGCCGCGCGGGAACACCGAGGTGATGCCACCCCAGGTGCCGGTCTGCGCCACGCTCAGCCCCGGCAGGAGCCGCAGGGCGTCGGCCATCGTGTCGATCTCGCGCGCCTGGAGATCGGACGCGGTCAGCACCGACACGCTGTCGGCCACCCGCGACGAGTCGGTCTCGACCGGCGACGCGGTCACGACCACCGAATCGGACACGGCGCTGAGGCGGAGTGCCACCGGCACGTCGCGCGTCCCGGACGCCTCGAGCGTCACCCGGACGGGATTCGCGGCGAAGCCCTCACGGACGACGCGCACCTCGTAGGTACCTGGGCCGAGACGATCGATCCGGTACGCACCGGTCGCACCGGTGTCGGCCACGCGCGGGACCGCCATGGGGCCCGACACGATGACGCGCGCCCCGGCGACGGGCCGGCCGTCGGGATCGGTGACACGGCCCGTAAGTGCGGCCGCCGCGGCGGCGGAGGCGGTGACGATCAGAATCAGGAACGAGACGAGCAGGATGCAGGGGACACGCGGGCGGTCCTGCCGCGGATCGCGGGCAGCGAGGGTCATACAGTCTCCTTCCGGCGTCGATTCGCGCCGGGTTCCGTCCGCGCGCGTGGCGCGGCAACGGAACGCAAGGGACGGACCCCGGCAGTCAGGTTTCCTGACTCGCGGATCGGCGCGGAACGCCCTCGCCTTCCCATGCCCGAAGGGCACAGTGACGGGACCCGGCAGTGCACCGGGTCCGGCGGACGTCCGCTCCCCGCTTACAGTGGCGGGACCGTGTGGGCCTCTCACCCACTTCCCGTGACCACCGGGGATACGTCGTAAGCGATCAGCAGTAGTACCGACCGGGGTCGGCGTTGTCAAGCCGCGGCGCGGCTCAGGCCGCCGACAGCCCCTGGACTTCGGCGCGCGCCCGCGGCAGGCAGTGCGGATAGTTCGCCTGGAGGAAGGCGATGAGCCGCTCGCGCACGAGGCAGCGCAGGTCCCAGGCCTTGCCCGAGTCGGCGGCGCTCATCAGCGCGCGCAGCGCGATGGTGCGGTCGGTCGTATCGGTGACCTGCAGGCCCCACACCTTGCGATCCCAGTCGGCGCTCCCCGCGAGGATCCGGTGCAGCTCCTGCCGCACCTCGTCGACGGGCACGGTGTAGTCGGCGTAGATCATCACCGTGCCGAGCAGATCGGCCGTCTGCCGCGTCCAGTTCTGGAACGGGTGCTCGATGAAGTACGACAGCGGCACGATCAGCCGGCGCAGGTCCCAGATCCGCACGACGACGTAGGTCGTCGTGATCTCCTCGATCCGGCCCCACTCGCCCTCGACGATGACGACGTCGTCGATCCGGATCGGCTCCGTCATGGCGATCTGCAGGCCGGCGAGCAGGTTCGCAAGCGCCGGCCGCGCCGCCATGCCGACGACCAGGCCGGCCAGGCCGGCCGAGGCGAACAGCGTCGCCCCGAACTGCCGGACGGCCGGGAACGTCATCAAGCCGACCGACAGCCCGACGATGAGGATGATGAACACGAGGACGCGGCGCAGGACCTGCACCTGCGTCTGCACCTTGCGGGCGGCGAGGTTGTCGCTCGTCGTCAGGACGTAGCGCGCGGCCACCAGGTCCTGGAACACCTCGGTGAGCGCGATGCTGAGCCAGGTGAACGACGCGATCGTCCCGAGCGCGACGACCTGGCGCACGACGGCCTCGGCGTGCGGCGGCAGGCCGAGGCCCGGCAGGGCGATGAAGGCGGCGAGGATGGGCAGGATGAGCCGGGCCGGGGCCTCCCCGTGCCGCAGCAGCGAGTCGTCGACCATACGCCCGCCGGGCCGCGCCAGCCGGCGGAGGCCGGCAAAGACGATCCGGTGGACCACGAGCGCGGCGCCGATGGCGACCAGCAGCAGCACACCGCCACGCAGCACCGCTCCTTGCGACCCGAACCACTCCTGCATCGATCTCCTCCTCTCTGCGTTCAGCCCGTCATGACTCGACCCTCAGGTCGTTGGTGACGCCGAGCACCCCGAAGACGTCGCGGGCCAGCATGCCGGCCCGGATCCGCTCCATCCGGTCGCTCACGACCCCCACGAGCGTCACGTGGCTGTCGTCCACGATGATGTGGACCGGCGGCGTCGGCACCAGCGAATCGTTGAAGAACAGGGGATCATTGTAGATCCGGCTCGCGACGGCCTCGCGGAGCTCGTCGTCGTAGAACGACGTCGGCAGCACGTCGAGATCGTTCTGCACCGCCTGCGCGCCGGGGACGCGCTCGACGAGATCCGCCATCTCCCGCTTCTTGAAGGGCGAGGTCACCTGGCCCAGGAGCGTCACCACGCCGTTCTTCACGTTCACGTTCACGTTGTCGAACACGGTGTAGAAGACGTAGCGGCGGATCTGCCGGGCGACCCGCTCGGCGACGTCCCGGTCGCTCTCGCCGGCCATCACCTGCAGCCGGCTGACGACCTCCTGCACGCCGTCGACATCGCGCGTCTCGTCGACGGCCTCGCGCCGGTCGTGCAGCGTCGGCACAGTGCCCGCCAGCGTGACCACGCCGTGGCTGACGGCGATCGTGAGGTCGTGGGCCCGCAGGATGTCCTGATCGGTCAGCCGGTGCACGACCTTCGTCCGGATCTGCTGATCGGCGGCCGACGGGCCCTGCGCGAACGCAGGCCCGCTCAGCGCCGCGATGGCGAGGCCGGCGACCACGGCCGCCCGCCCCGCACTGCGCACGTGCATGGCGTCCTCCTTCCGTGCGTCGAGTGCCGGGCGTCGACTGGCGGGGCTTCCGTCGTCGGCGCCGGCAACGCACGTCTTCCAAGGAGGCAAACTTCGCACCAGCCGTGCGCCGCGCCGGCCCAGCCGGACCCGGCCGCCGGAAGCCGCCACGCGCGAAGCAGTTAAGAGGTCGGCCCGCCAGGCCCGGCGCAGGCGACCGCCGAGGCGGCGTGTCCACTGACGGCCGCAGGTCCGCGACGCCTGAGCCGTTCAGCCGGCCAGGTGCACGAAGCCGCCGATGATCGCGCCATAGATCACGTGCAGGATCACCGTCACCGCCGGCGTCGCCGGGCCGTAGTTGTGCATCATGAACCCGGGCGGCTCGAGCAGCGGCGCGGTGTCGGCCGCGCTGAAGTCGGTTCCCATGCGTGGATGGATCGCGGGCAGCACGATGTTGACGAGCACGGTGCTGGCGAACAGCGCGTGGACGAGCCCGAACAGCGAGCCGATCAGCCAGCCGGACCGGCCGATCACCCGGAACACCGCCAGGTAGACGAGTGCGAAGGCGAGGCCCACGACGAAGTGGAGGGCGTAGCCGACCGTCTTGGCGCGCGTGCGGCTCCGGCAGAACGCCGTGCCGAGCAGGAACGGGACGTCCACCCGCGTGAGCCCGTACTCGCTGGCGGCGCGCATGCCGGTGGTGAGCACGAGCGTGCCGATGAATCCTCCCGCGACGGCGGCTCCCCAGCTCATGATCGGCGGTCCTCCGCGAAGGCAAGAGCCGCGCCCACCAGTGCCAGGTGCACGAGCCCCTGCGGGAAATTGCCGAGAAACGTCCCGGTGGACGGGTCCACTTCCTCCGAGTACAGCCCGACGTCGTTGGCGTGCGCCAGCAGCGGCTCCATGAGCGCCGCGGCTTCGTCGTGCCGTCCGATCCGCGCCAGCGCCTCGACGAGCCAGAACGAACAGGTGATGAACGCGCCCTCGCGTCCCTGCAGCCCGTCCTCGCCGCTGTAGCGCTGCACGAACGGGCCGTGGGCGAGCAGCCGCCGCACGGCGTCGATCGTCCGGCCGAGCCGCGGCTCCGCGGCGTTGTGGTACGACATCACCGCCATCAGCAGCAGGCTGGCGTCCACCTCGTCGTCGGCCCCGGCGAACCGCGCGTAGCTCTGGAGGCGGTCCGACCAGCAGTGCGTCTCGATGAACGTCCGGATCTCGCGCGCCTCGCGGTCCCAGCGCTCCGCGCCGGCCGCCGGCAGGATGCCGGCCTCGGCCAGCCGCCGCGCCCGGTCGAGCGCCACCCAGCACATCACCTTGGAGTGGGTGAAGTGCTTCGGTGCCGAGCGCACCTCCCAGATGCCCGAGTCCGGCTGCCGCCAGAGACGGCACACCAGATCGGCCACCTTCGCGAGCTCCCGCCCTGTGTCGCGATCGATCTCGTGCCCCTCGCAGCCGTACAGCCACGCCGCCTGGAACAGGTCGCCGTAGATGTCGAGCTGCTGCTGGCCCACCGCCCCGTTGCCGACCCGGACCGGCCGCGACCCGCAGTAACCGTCGAGCGGCAGCTCGCGCTCGGGCGCGCGATTGCCGCCGTCGAGCTCGTAGAGCACCTGCAGCCGCGGCTGCGTCAGCTTCGACGCGTGCATGAACCACCAGAAGAAGGCGTGCGCCTCCTCGAGGCGGCCGAGCCGCATCATCGCGTCGATCGTGAACGCCGAGTCGCGGATCCAGCAGTAGCGATAGTCCCAGTTGCGCTCGCCCCCCAGCGCCTCGGGCAGCGACGTGGTCGGCGCCGCCACGATGGCCCCCGTCGGCGCGTGCACGAGCAGCTTCAGCGCCAGCTCGCTGCGGGCGACCGCCGCGGCCCACGGCCCCTGATAGGTCATCGACGACGACCAGCGCCGCCAGAACGCCACCGTCCCGTCGAGCCGCCGCTCGACCTCGTCGCGCGGCGGCAGGACGAGCGGTTCCTGATGGGCGGCCACGAGCACCAGCAGCGCCCGCCCGCCGTCCGACACCGCGAACCGGCCGCGGATGCCGCCGTCCGGCCCGAGCGCCGCCTC
>JAGWRA010000163.1 GCA_028876655.1 Acidobacteriota bacterium
ATCCTCCGACCGGCTGGCCGCGGCGGCCCCGTCGCGGCGCGCCGCCGGCCGGCCGAATTCGAACGGGTTCCGTTCATGCGGGCGCGGCGCAGCCATGGCGCGCATCGCGTCACCGAGGCGCGTCGTCTGCTCGAGCAGCTGCTGCACCTTCTGCAGTTGCGGGTCGGCCGCCGGCGCCGGCACCGGCGCCTCCTCGAGCGGCTGTCGCGCGCCGCTCGCCGCGGCGAGCCACGCCGCCAGCAGGCCGGCCCCGGCTACGAGCGCCACGATACGGGAAGGACTCATGACGTGGTGGTCCGATGGTAGCACGCGCGGCACCACCGCGGCGCGACCTGTGTTATTATTCGCCGTGCCCCCTGCCTCAACCCTCCGAGTGTCTTCGACGGGTTCGGCTCTCCACTCTATCGCTGTCATCCCCGCCCGCTACGCGTCGACGCGCTTTCCCGGCAAGCCGCTCGCCGATCTCGGCGGCCGGCCGATGATCGAACACGTGTACCGGCGCGCGGCGGCGAGCACGGCGGTCCGCCGCGTCCTCGTCGCGACCGACGACGCGCGGATTCTGCGGGCCGTGGAGGCCTTTGGCGGCGAGGCCCAGCTCACGGGCACGGCCCACCGCAGCGGCACGGAGCGGCTGGCCGAAATCGCCGCCACGCTGACGTGCGACATCGTCGTGAACGTCCAGGGGGACGAGCCGCTGCTGGCCCCGGGGATGATCGACGAAGTCGTGGCGCCGTTTGCGACCGACCCCGACCTGCTGATGACCACGCTGCGCCGGCCGGTCTCCGACGCGGCCGATCTGGCCAGCCGGCACGTCGTCAAGGTGGTGGTCGACCAGCAGGACTTCGCGCTGTATTTCTCGCGGGCGCCCATCCCCTTCGGCGCGGCCGGCGGCCCCGCGGCCAGCAAGCACATCGGCATCTACGCCTACCGGCGCGCGTTCCTGCTGACCCTGGCCGGCCTGCCGCCGACCCCGCTCGAACAGACCGAGCAGCTCGAACAGTTGCGCGCCCTGGAACACGGCTACCGGATCAAGGCGCCGGCGACGATCCACGACTCCATCGGGGTGGACACCCCGGAAGACCTCGAGCGCGTCCGCCGCGTGGTCGCGGCCGGCGCCCATCCATAGAGTGCACCATGCAGACGACCGAGAGGCGCAGGACCAAGTACATTTTCGTTACCGGCGGTGTGGTCTCCTCCCTGGGCAAGGGGCTCGCTGCCGCGTCGATTGGCTGCCTCCTCGAAGGTCACGGGTACACGGTCACCCTCCAGAAGTTCGACCCCTACATCAACGTCGATCCGGGGACGATGAGCCCGTACCAGCACGGCGAGGTCTACGTCACCGATGACGGCGCCGAGACCGACCTCGACCTGGGCCACTACGAGCGCTTCACCAGCGCGGCGACGACCCGGCACTCCAACTGGACGACCGGCAAGATCTACCAGTCGGTGATCCAGAAGGAACGGCGCGGCGACTACCTGGGGCGCACGGTGCAGGTGATCCCGCACATCACCAACGAGATCAAGGACGCCATCCGCACCGTCGGCCAGGACGTGGACGTCGTGCTCGTCGAGATCGGCGGCACGGTGGGCGACATCGAGAGCCTCCCCTTCCTCGAGGCGATCCGGCAGATGCGCCAGGACGAGGGGCGCGAGAACACGCTCTACATCCACCTGACGCTCGTGCCGTTCATCGGCGCCGCCGGCGAACTGAAGACCAAGCCCACGCAGCACAGCGTCCGCGACCTGCGGTCGATCGGCATCCAGCCCGACATCCTGCTGTGCCGGACCGACCGCTTCCTGCCGCCCGAGATCAAGAAGAAGATCGCGCTGTTCTGCGACGTCGACGAGGCGGCGGTCATCACGGCCAAGGACGTGTCGAGCATCTACGAGGTCCCGCTGGTGCTCGCCGCCGAGGGGCTCGACCGGATCGTGCTCAAGGGGCTGCACCTGCCGGAGACCGAGGCGAAGATGCAGGCCTGGGAGGATCTGGTCCGCCGCATCAAGCACCCGGTCGACGAGGTCACCATTCACGTGGTCGGCAAGTACGTCGGCTACGAGGACTCCTACAAGAGCCTGAACGAAGCGCTCACGCACGGCGGGTTCCCGCACGGGCTGCGGGTGTCGATCAAGTGGATCGAAGCCGAGGCCCTCGAGGAGCCCGGCAGCGAATCGCTGCTCGACGGCGCCGACGGGATCCTGGTGCCCGGCGGGTTCGGCGACCGGGGGACGCGCGGCATGATGAAGGCGGCGCAGGTGGCCCGCGAGCGCGGCGTCCCCTACTTCGGCATCTGCTACGGCTTCCAGTGGGCGACCGTCGAGTACGCCCGCAACGTGTGCGGGCTGACCGACGCCGACTCCACCGAGTGCGCGCCGGAGACGCCCACGAAGGTCATCTACAAGCTGCGCGACCTGCTCGGGGTCGACGACCTCGGCGGCACGATGCGGCTCGGCGCGTACGCCTGCGATCTGGCGCCCGGCTCGATGGCCCAGCGGATCTACGGCACGTCGCACATCCACGAGCGCCACCGCCACCGCTACGAGTTCAACTGCCTCTACGAGCCCGCGCTGCGCGAGAAGGGGATGCGGATCTCCGGCCGGTCGCCCGACGGCAAGTTCGTCGAGATCGCCGAGCTGCCGTCCCATCCGTGGTACGTGGCGGTCCAGTTCCACCCCGAGTTCAAGTCGAAGCCGCTCGCGCCGCACCCGCTCTTCGCCAGCTTCGTGGAGGCGTCCTACCGCCACAAGCTGGCGCATCCGGCGCCGGCCGGTGCCAGCGAGTCGCAGCCGACCGAGTCGGTGGCCTGACGCCCGGGACGCCCTGCCGCCGGTCCGCTGGCTCGCCCCGGCGGGCGGCTCGCCCTATAATGTGTCGGTGCGTCCTGTGACCGTTGGAGATTTCCAGATCGGCGGCGGCGCGCCGCTCGTGCTGATTGCCGGTCCGTGCGTCATCGAGAGCGAGACGCACGCGCTCGGCCTCGGCGAGGCGATTGCCGCCATCGCCGCCCGCGCCGGCGTCCCGTACATCTTCAAGGCTTCCTACGACAAGGCGAACCGGACGTCGATCCGCTCCTTCCGCGGCCCCGGCCTCGACGAGGGGCTGCGCATCCTCGCGAAGGTGAAGGCGCGCCTCGGCGTCCCGATCCTCACCGACATCCACGAGGTGGCGCAGGCGGCGGCGGTCGCGGCGGTCGTCGACATCCTGCAGATCCCGGCGTTCCTGTCGCGCCAGACCGATCTCATCGTCGCGGCCGCCCGGACCGGCCGGGTGGTGAACCTGAAGAAGGGCCAGTTCCTGGCGCCCGGCGACATGCGCCATGCCCTCGACAAGGTGCGGGCGTCGGGCAACGACCGCGTGATCGTCACCGAGCGCGGCTTCAGCTTC
>JAGWRA010000017.1 GCA_028876655.1 Acidobacteriota bacterium
AGGTGCACGAAGGCACCGCGGTGATGGACTGGATGGCGCAGGAGCAGGAGCGGGGGATCACCATCACCTCCGCCGCGACGACCTGCTTCTGGCGCGAGCACCGGATCAACATCATCGACACGCCGGGCCACGTGGACTTCACGGCCGAGGTGGAGCGGTCGCTGCGCGTGCTCGACGGCGCCGTGGCGGTGTTCGACGCCGTAGCCGGCGTGGAGCCGCAGTCGGAGACGGTGTGGCGCCAGGCCGACAAGTACCGCGTCCCCCGCATCTGCTTCGTCAACAAGATGGACCGGATCGGGGCCGACTTCAAGCGGACGCTCGGCCAGATCGAGTCCAAGCTGCAGGGCAACCCCGTCGCCATCCAGCTGCCGATCGGGTCCGAGGACAAGTTCGTGGGCGTCGTCGACCTCGTGCGGATGAAGGCCATCCGCTACAAGGACGAGACGATGGGCGCCGACTACATCGTCGACGAGATCCCGGCCGACATGCAGGCCGAGGCGCACGAGTACCGCGAGAAGCTGATCGAGAAGGTCAGCGAGTCGAACGACGAACTGCTCGAGAAGTACCTGCACGGCGAGGAGATCTCGGAGGACGAGATCCGGGCCGCGCTGCGCAAGCGGGTCATCGAATCGGTCCGCGGCGAGAAGGAGCCGTTCGTCGTCGTCATCTGCGGTTCGGCGTTCAAGAACAAGGGCGTGCAGCCGCTGCTCGACGCCGTCGTCGACTACCTGCCGTCGCCGGTCGACGTGCCGGCCATCGAGGGCATCGACCCGAGCAAGGCCGACGAGCCGGTCATCGCGCGCGAGTCGTCCGACGCGGCTCCGTTCTCCGCGCTGGCCTTCAAGATCATGACCGACCCGTTCGTCGGTCAGCTCACCTTCATCCGCGTGTACTCGGGCGTCATGACCTCCGGGGCGTCGGTCTACAACGCCACCAAGCAGAAGACCGAGCGGCTCGGCCGGCTGCTGAAGATGCACGCGAACAAGCGCGAGGAAATCAAGGAAGTCTACGCGGGCGACATCGCGGCCGCCGTGGGGCTGAAGAGCGTCACGACCGGCGACACGATCTGCGACGAGAAGCATCCCATCGTGCTCGAGTCGATGGACTTCCCCGAGCCGGTCATCTCGCTCGCCATCGAGCCGAAGACCAAGGCCGACCAGGAGAAGCTCGGGCAGGGGCTGTCGAAGCTGATGGCCGAGGACCCGACCTTCCGCGTCCGGACCGAGGAGCAGACCGGGCAGGTCGTCATCGCCGGCATGGGCGAACTGCACCTCGAGATCATCGTCGACCGGCTGAAGCGCGAGTTCGGCGTCGAGGCGAGCGTCGGCCGGCCGCAGGTCGCCTACAAGGAAACCCTCACGCGTCCGGCGGACGGCGAGGGGCGCTACATCCGGCAGACGGGCGGGCGCGGGCAGTACGGCCACGCGAAGATCCATCTGGTGCCGCGGCAGCCGGGCGAAGGGTACGAGTTCATCAACGCGATCGTCGGCGGCACGATTCCGAAGGAATTCATCAAGCCGATCGACGAGGGGATCCGCGAGGCGATGACGACCGGCGTGCTGGCCGGCTACCCGGTCGACGACATGGCCGTCGAGCTGTACGACGGGTCGTTCCACGACGTGGACTCGTCGGAAATGGCGTTCAAGATCGCCGGGTCGATGGCGTTCAAGGATGCCGCGAAGAAGGCGAAGCCGGTGCTGCTCGAGCCCGTCATGCGGGTCGAGGTCGTCGTGCCGAAGGATTACATGGGCGACGTCATCGGCAACCTGGCCAGCCGGCGCGGACACATCCAGGCGCAGGAGGACCGCGGCGGCACGCAGATCATCAACGCGCGGGTGCCGCTCTCCGAGATGTTCGGCTACGCCACCGACCTGCGGTCGCGCACCCAGGGGCGCGCCACCTACTCGATGCACTTCGATCGCTACGAGCAGGCCCCGCAGAACGTCAGCGAGGAAGTCGTCGCGCGGATTCAGGGGAAGGCCTGAGAGGCCGGGGTTAACGATATGTCGACAGCGTTCAGTGACAAGATCCGGATCCGCCTGAAGGCCTACGACGCCCGCGTGCTGGATCAGTCGACGGGCGAGATCGTGGAGACGGCGAAGCGGACCGGCGCGCGCCTGGCCGGGCCGATCCCGCTGCCCACCGAGATCAACAAGTGGACCGTGCTTCGCTCGCCGCACGTCGACAAGAAGTCGCGCGAGCAGTTCGAGGTCCGGACGCACAAGCGGCTGATCGACATCTTCGAGCCGACGTCGCAGACCGTCGACGCGCTGATGAAGCTGGATCTGCCGGCCGGTGTCGACGTCGAGATCAAGGCGTTCGGCAAGGAGCACAGCAAGTGATCACAGGCATCATCGGCAAGAAGATCGGCATGACGCAGCTGTTCGACCCGGACGGCACGGTGTGGCCGGGTACCGTGATCCAGGCCGGGCCGTGCGTGGTCGTGCAGGCGAAGTCGAAGGCGACCGACGGCTACGACGCCGTCCAGCTGGGGCTCGTCGAGGCGCGGCCGGCCCGCGCCACCAAGCCGCTCGCCGGTCACTACAAGAAGGCCGGCGTGCCGCCGACCCGCGTCCGCCGCGAAGTGAAGGTGGCCGAGGGCGGCGATGCGCTCAAGACCGGCGATCAGGTGCTGGCGTCCATCTTCGCCAGCGGGGACCGGGTCGACGTGATCGGCATGAGCCGCGGCAAGGGGTTCCAGGGCGTGATGAAGCGCCACAACTTCGGTGGCGGCGCCGCGACCCACGGGTCGATGTTCCACCGCGCCCCCGGGTCGATCGGGGCGTCGTCCTACCCGTCGCGCGTCGTCAAGGGGATGCGCGCGGCCGGGCGGATGGGCGGCGGGCGCGTCACCGTGCGGAACCTGAAGGTCGTGCGCGTGGATCCGGAGAACCACCTGATCGTGGTGCACGGCGCGGTGCCGGGGGCGGCCGGGGGCTACGTCGTCGTCCGGCGGGCCGTGGCTGCCAAGGTCTCGAAGGCGCCGCAGGTCGAGAAGCCGAAGGGGAAGAAGTAGGAGCCGAGTCATGCAGCTGGACGTGGTCAACAGCCAGAACGAGAAGGTGGGCTCGCTCGATCTGCGCGACGAGGTGTTCGGCGGGCGGGTGAACGCGGCCCTGATCTGGGAGTCGGTCGTGCACGCCAACGCCGCCCAGCGGCGCGGCACGCACGCCACCAAGAACCGCGCGCTCGTCAGCGGCAGCGGCAAGAAGCCGTGGAAGCAGAAGGGGACCGGCCGCGCGCGCGTGGGCGAGATCCGCAACCCGCTCTGGCGGAAGGGCGGCACGGTGTTCGGTCCGCAGCCGCGCAGCTACGACTACAACCTGCCGCGGAAGGTCGAGCGGGGCGCGCTGCGCGCCGCGCTCAGCCAGAAGCTGCAGGACGGCGTCGTGACGGCCGTCGAGGCGCTGCAGGTGGGCGAGGCGAAGACGAAGGCCGCGGCCGACCTGCTGCGGCAGTTGGGGGCCACGGGGCGCCGCACGCTGCTGGTGGACGTCCAGCCGGACGAGAAGCTGGTGCTGGCGGTGCGCAACCTGCCCGGCGTCGCGCTGGTGGCGAGCAACCGGCTGAGCGCGCGCGAGCTGATGCAGGCCTCGCACGTGGTCGCGACCCGCGCCGCCATCGAGCGGCTGCAGGACGTGCTGGGCTGAGGGGGCGAGGGACCATGAGACTCACTGACGTCATCCGGCGCCCGCTGGTGACCGAGAAGACGACGATTCAGCGCGAGGACGGCCGCACGATCGCGTTCGAAGTGGCCGCCGGCGCGACCAAGGTGGAGATCCGGCAGGCGATCGAGCGGCTGCTCGGGTCGAAGGTGGCCACCGTGCGCACCGCCATCGCCCACGGCAAGACCAAGCGGCAGGGGCGGTTCGAGGGACGGCGGCCGGACTGGAAGAAGGCCTACGTGACGCTGCGGCCCGGCGAGAAGCTGCCGGAGTTCATCGAAGGCGCCTAGACCAGGATTCAGCCATGCCTATTCGCAAGTACAAACCGACGTCGGCGGGGCGGCGCTTCCAGACCGTGCAGGTGTTCGACGAGATCACCGCCTCGCGGCCGTACAAGCCGCTCACCGAGCCGCTGCCCCGGTCGGGCGGGCGCAACAACCAGGGCGAGCTGACCTCCTGGTGGCGCGGCGGCGGGCACAAGCGGGTCTACCGGATCATCGACTTCAAGCGCGACAAGCGCGACATTCCGGGCACGGTGTCGACGATCGAGTACGACCCGAACCGCTCGGCGCGGATCGCGCTGGTGACCTACGCGGACGGCGAGAAGCGCTACATCCTGCAGCCGAACGGGCTGAAGGTGGGCGACACGGTGGTGGCCGGCGACAACGTCGACATCCTGCCGGGCAACACGCTGCCGCTCCGGAGCATTCCGCTCGGCACGATGGTGCACAACGTCGAGCTGCGGCCGGGCAAGGGCGGGCAGATCGCGCGCAGCGCCGGATCGTCCGTGCAGCTGGTGGCGCGCGAGGGCGACTACGCCTCGGTGAAGATGCCGTCGGGCGAGATCCGACGGATCCTGGTGCAGTGCTGCGCCACGATCGGGCAGGTCGGCAACGTCGACCACGAGAACGTGTCGGTCGGGAAGGCCGGGCGGAGCCGGTGGCTGGGGAAGCGGCCGCACGTGCGCGGGGTCGCGATGAACCCGGTCGACCACCCGCTGGGCGGCGGCGAGGGGAAGACGTCGGGCGGGCGGCACCCGGTCACGCCGTGGGGCTATCCGACCAAGGGCTACAAGACGCGCAACCGCAAGGCGACCGACCAGTTCATCGTCCAGCGGCGGAAGAAGTAAGGGCGGCACCCATGAGCAGATCACTCAAGAAGGGCCCGTTTATCGACACCTCGCTCCTCGAGAAGATCGAGGCGATGAACCGCGGCGGCGAGAAGAAGGTCATCAAGACCTGGTCGCGGCGGTCGACGATGGTGCCCGAGATGGTGGGCCACACGCTCGCCGTGCACAACGGCAGGAAGTTCATTCCGATCTACGTCACCGAGAACATGGTCGGGCACAAGCTCGGCGAGTTCGCGCCGACCCGCCAGTTCAAGGGGCACACGACGAAGACCGAGAAGGCGGCGGCCGTGACCGCCAAGCCGGCGGGGAGCTAAACGATGGAAGGGCAGGCCACCGGCCGGTACATCCGTACGTCGGCCCAGAAGGCGAAGCTGGTCCTCGATCTGATTCGTGGCCGCGACGTCAATCAGGCGCTGGCGACGCTGCGGTTCGCCCGCAAGAGCGTGGCGCACGACATCGAGAAGGTGCTGCGCTCGGCCATCGCGAACCTGCAGCAGCAGGACGGCTTCAGCGGCGATGTCGACCGCGTCTACGTCTCGGCGTGTTATGCGGGGCAGGGGCCGTCGGCCAAGCGGATCCGCCCTGCGCCGATGGGCCGGGCGTTCCGCGTGCTGAAGCGGACCGCCCACCTGACGGTGAAGGTCAGCGAGCGGCCGCCCAAGGCCATGCCGGTCGCGGGCGGTGGAACGAAGAAGGCGGCGGCCGGGACGCGGGCCCGCCGGACGAAGAAGCCGGCGGCGGCCGAATAGCGCGACAACCAGGAGATCACCGTGGGTCAGAAGGTTCACCCGTACGGGTTCCGGCTCGGATTCAACAAGACGTGGCGGTCGCGCTGGTACTCGGAGCGCGAGTACGCCAAGCTGCTGCACGAGGATCTGGCGCTGCGCGACACGCTCAAGCGCCGCTTCGCGCACGCCGGCGTGTCGCGGATCGAGACCGAGCGGGCGGCCAACAAGCTGAAGATCGACATCTACACCTCGCGGCCGGGCATCATCATCGGCCGCAAGGGGACCGAGGTCGACAAGCTGAAGCAGGAGATCCAGAAGCGGACGAGCCGCGAGGTCTTCATCAACATCCAGGAGATTCAGAAGCCGGAGCTCGACGCCCAGCTGATTGCCGAGTCGGTCGCGATGCAGCTCGAGAAGCGCGTCGCCTTCCGCCGGGCGATGCGGAAGGTGGTCGAGTCGGCGCTGCGGTTCGGGGCGCGCGGGATCAAGGTGCGGGTGTCGGGCCGCCTGAACGGCGCGGAGATCGCCCGGTCGGAGTGGTACCTGCACGGCCAGCTGCCGCTGCAGACGCTGCGCGCCGACATCGACTACGGGTTCGCCGAGGCCAGCACCACCTACGGCCAGATCGGCGTGAAGGTGTGGCTGTACAAGGGCGAGCGGCTGACGCCGGTCCGCGGGCGCGAGGAGGAGTATCGCGAGCGCGCGCCGCGGGGCCGCGGGCCGCGGGGCTGAGGCGCCGGGGAATTCACCATGTTGATGCCGAAGAAGGTCAAGTATCGGAAGCAGCAGCGCGGGCGCATGCAGGGCAAGGCGTGGCGCGGCTCCGATGTGTCGTTCGGCGACTACGGGCTGCGGGCGCTCGAGCCGTGCTGGCTCACCGACCGGCAGATTGAGGCGGCCCGCGTGGCGATGACACGGTTCATCAAGCGCGGCGGCAAGATCTGGGTGCGGGTGTTCCCGGACAAGCCGATCACCAAGAAGCCGCAGGAAACCCGCATGGGCAAGGGCAAGGGCGCGCCCGAGCAGTGGGTGTGCGTCGTCCGGCCGGGCCGCGTGCTGTTCGAGATGGAGGGCGTCAGCGAGAAGGACGCCCGTGAGGCCATGCGCCTGGCGGCGGCGAAGCTGCCGATCATGACGAAGTTCGCGACCCGCTTCGCCGAGGAGAAGGGGCTATGACGAAGGCCGCCGAACTGCGCGAGCTGTCGGCTGACGAGCTGCGCGGCCGCGAGCACGATCTGCAGGACGAGCTGTTCCGCCTGCGGATCCGGAGCGCGATGGGCGAGATCGAGGCCCAGGGCAAGCTGCGGTCCACGCGGCGGACGCTGGCGCGGGTCAAGACGCTCATCCGGGAGAAGCAGTAATGGGTGCGAAATCAGAGAAGCTCGGCACCGTCGTCAGCGACAAGATGCAGAAGAGCGTCGTCGTCGCCGTCGAGCGGCAGGTGCGCCACGGGCTGTACGGCAAGACCCAGCGCCGGACGTCGAAGTTCCTGGCGCACGACGAGGAGGGCGTGGCGAAGATGGGCGACCAGGTGCTCATCGCCGAGACGCGCCCGCTCAGCCGCCGCAAGCGGTGGGCCGTGATCCGCGTCGTCCGGAAGGCCCTCGAGATCTAGGGCGGAGGCACCGACCATGATTCAGATGCGATCGATCCTCGACGTGGCCGACAACTCGGGCGCGCGGAAGATCTCGATCATCAACCCGATCGGCGGGTCGACCGGCCGCTACGCGCGGCTCGGCGACATCGTGACGGCGTCGGTGAAGGAAGCGACCCCCGAGTCGAACGTGAAGAAGGGGCAGGTCGTGAAGGCCGTCATCGTCCGGACCGTCAAGGAGCAGCGCCGCCGCGACGGCAGCTACATCCGCTTCGACCGGAACGCGGCCGTCCTGGTGAACGACTCGGGCGAGCCGATCGGCACGCGCGTGTTCGGGCCGGTGGCGCGCGAACTGCGGGAGCGGAAGTTCATGAAGATCATCTCGCTGGCGCCGGAGGTGCTCTAGTGTCGCGCCTGCAGACCCCCATTCGCCGCAACGACAACGTGCTCGTGGTGACGGGCAAGGACCGCGGCAAGCGGGGGCGTGTCATGAAGGTCCTGCCCGAGCGGAACCGGCTGGTCGTGGAAGGCGTGAACATGATCAAGCGCCACACCCGCCCGAATCCGAACGCCAACGTCCAGGGCGGCATCGTGGAGCGCGAGGC
>JAGWRA010000164.1 GCA_028876655.1 Acidobacteriota bacterium
CAATCCGCTGAGCGAAATTACGCACAAGCGGCGTCTTTCAGCGCTGGGTCCGGGCGGTCTTTCACGCGAACGCGCTGGATTCGAGGTTCGCGACGTTCACCCGACGCACTACGGGCGCATCTGCCCGATTGAGACGCCGGAAGGTCCGAACATCGGGCTGATCTCGTCGCTGTCGTGCTACGCCCGGATCAACGAGTTCGGCTTCATCGAGTCGCCCTACCGCAAGGTGAAGGACGGGCGGGTCGTCGACTACGTCATCGTCACCAACGCCGGCGGCACGAAGTACAAGGTCGGCGAGGTGGTCGAGGCCGACGAGCTGGTCGATGCCGACACCGGGCGCGCCAAGCGCAAGGGCGTGGAGTTCGAGCCCTATTCGTTCTACCTGTCGGCCTGGGAGGAGGACCAGTACGTCATCGCCCAGGCGAACGCGCAGGTCGACGCGACGGGGCGGCTGAACCAGGAGCGCGTGAACGCGCGCCAGGCCGGCAACTTCATCCTCGCGCCGCGCGACAGCGTGCAGTTCATCGACGTGTCGCCGAAGCAGCTGGTCTCGGTGGCCGCCTCGCTCATCCCGTTCCTCGAGAACGACGACGCGAACCGGGCGCTGATGGGATCGAACATGCAGCGCCAGGCCGTGCCGCTGCTCCGCGCCCGCTCGCCGTTCGTCGGCACCGGCATGGAGCACATCACGGCGCGCGACTCGGGTGCCGTGGTCGTGGCCCGGCGCTCGGGGACGGTCGACTACGTCGACTCCCAGCGCATCGTCGTCCGCGTCGAGGGGGAGAACGAGAGCGCCAGCAAGGAGATGGGCGCCGACATCTACAACCTCATCAAGTTCAAGCGCTCGAACCAGAACACCTGCATCAGCCAGAAGCCGATCGTCCGGGTGGGCCAGAAGGTCCACAAGGGCCAGGTGCTGGGCGACGGGCCGTGCACGGAGCTGGGCGAGCTGGCGCTGGGCCGCAACGTGCTGGTCGCGTTCATGCCGTGGCGCGGCTACAACTTCGAGGACGCCATCCTGGTCTCCGAGCGGATGGTGAAGGACGACTACTACACGTCGATCCACATCGAGGAGTTCGAGATCGAGGCGCGCGACACCAAGCTCGGGCCCGAGGAGATCACGCGGGACATCCCGAACGTGTCGGAGGGGTTCCTGCGCGACCTGGACGACAGCGGCATCATCCGGATCGGCGCCTACGTGAAGCCGGGCGACATCCTCGTGGGCAAGGTCACGCCGAAGGGCGAGACGCAGCTCACGCCGGAGGAGAAGCTGCTCCGGGCGATCTTCGGCGAGAAGGCGGGTGACGTGCGCGACGCGTCGCTCATCTGCCCGCCGGGCATCGAAGGCATCATCGTCGGCGTGAAGATCTTCTCGCGGAAGGGGATCGAGAAGGACGATCGGGCCAAGGCCATCGAGGCCGAAGAGCTCGAGATGATGGAGAAGAACCTGCAGGACGAGATCCGCATCCTCCACGACGAGGTGAAGAAGCGGATCGTCCAGATGCTGCAGGGCCAGGCGCTGCGCTCGGACCTGTTCGACGAGTACGGCCGCGAGCGGCTGCTCCGCAAGGGGACGCTGCTGACGCCGGAGCTCCTGCAGGAGATGGCCTACGAGACGATGGTCCGGCTGAAGATCGCCAGCGACGATCCGCGGCTCGAGACCGACCTGCGGCTGCTCGAGGAGCGGACCGAGCGGCAGGTGGAGGTCATCCGCCAGCTGTTCGAGGAGAAGAAGGAGAAGATCCGCCGCGGCGACGAGCTGCCCCCGGGGGTCATCAAGCTCGTCAAGGTCTACGTGGCGATGAAGCGCAAGCTGTCGGTCGGCGACAAGATGGCCGGCCGCCACGGCAACAAGGGCGTCATCGCGCGGATCCTGCCCGAGGAGGACATGCCGTACCTCCCGGACGGGACGCCGGTCGAGATCGTGCTGAATCCGCTCGGCGTGCCGTCCCGAATGAACGTCGGGCAGATCCTGGAGACCCACCTCGGGTGGGCCGCCCATGCGCTCGGCCTCTACTTCGCGACGCCGGTCTTCGATGGCGCGATGGAGACGGAGATCAAGAGCTGGCTGGAGCGCGCCGGCCTGCCGAAGGGGGGCAAGACGCAGCTCCACGACGGCATGACGGGCGTGCCGTTCGAGCAGGACGTGACGGTCGGCTACATCTACATGCTGAAGCTGTCGCACCTGGTCGACGACAAGATCCACGCCCGCTCGATCGGGCCGTACTCGCTCATCACGCAGCAGCCGCTGGGCGGCAAGGCCCAGTTCGGCGGGCAGCGGTTCGGCGAGATGGAGGTCTGGGCGCTCGAGGCGTACGGGGCCGCGCACATCCTCCAGGAGCTGCTGACGGCCAAGTCGGACGACGTGACCGGCCGCGCGAAGATCTACGAGGCGATCGTCAAGGGCGACGCCTCGTTCACGCCGGGGCTGCCGGAGTCGTTCAACGTCCTCATCCGCGAGCTGCAGTCGCTCTGCCTCGACGTGGAGCTGCTGAAGACCAAGCGCAAGCCGCTCGACGCGGCCGCGCCGCCGCCCGAGCCCGAGCTGAAGGAAGCCTAGGGCGCGGCTCGTCGAACCGCATCAGAATGGGACTACGCCGGGTGCCGGCAGGCACCCGGCCCAGGGGCGCAAGGGACACACATGAGACCCAGCTTTCACGATCGCACGGCGCTGACGAGCGATTTCGACGCCATCCGGATCAGCCTGGCGTCGCCCGAGAAGATCCTGTCGTGGTCGCACGGGGAGGTCACCAAGCCGGAGACGATCAACTACCGGACCTTCAAGCCGGAACGCGACGGGCTGTTCTGCGCGAAGATCTTCGGTCCCATCACCGACTGGGAGTGTCTCTGCGGCAAGTACAAGCGGATGAAGCACCGCGGGGTGATCTGCGACAAGTGCGGCGTCGAGGTCACGCAGGCGAAGGTGCGCCGCGAGCGGCTCGGCCACATCACGCTGGCCACGCCGGTGAGCCACGTCTGGTTCTTCAAGGGGCTGCCGAGCCGGATCGGCCACCTGCTGGACATCTCGCTGCGGGATCTGGAGCGGATCCTGTACTTCGAGGCGTACGTGGTCGTCGATCCGGGCGAGACCGAGCTCAAGCAGAACCAGCTGCTGAACGAGGACCAGTACCGCAAGGCCCGCGAGGATCACGGCCCGAAGTTCCGCGCGCAGATGGGCGCCGAGGCGATCAAGGAGCTGCTGAAGCGCGTCAGCATCGACGAGCTGGCCGATGAGCTCCGCGAGAAGATGAAGGCGGAGCCGTCGGCGCAGAAGAAGCTGAAGTACGCCAAGCGGCTGCGGGTCGTCGACTCGTTCCGGCGGTCGAGCAACAAGCCGGAGTGGATGATCCTGGACGTGATTCCGGTGA
>JAGWRA010000165.1 GCA_028876655.1 Acidobacteriota bacterium
CGGTTTTCTGAGTGACACCAAGCGCCCGCGCCAGCTCGTAGCTCGAAATCCCATTCTTGCAGTTGGTGAGCAGCCAGAGCGCCGGGAGCCACTTTTCGAGGCCGATGGCCGAGTCCTCGAAAATGGTGCCGACCTTGAGCGAGAACTGCGCCTTCGGGTGCTTCCCGTAGCACTTGTACCGCCGCTGCTTGGCGAGGTAGGTCACGTGGTCCGACCCACAGGTCGGGCAAGTCACCTTCCCATCGGGCCAACGGATCGCCTCGACGGCCTGTCGGCAGTGCTCGTAATCCGCGAAGAACAGGATGGCCTCGCGGAGGGTTTTCGGTGCGGTGTCGGTCGCCATGAATCCATCATGGCAGAAGCCTAGTGGTTAGTCAAGTATATTGTTACCCATAACTGAGAACTGACACCGTTCAGATGTAGATCTCGACCTTGCCCTTCTTGCGCAGCGCGTCGACCAGCGCCTCGGTCTGCTTCTCGCGCTCCTGATTGGTCAGGAAGTCCTTGATCTCCTTGCTCGTCTCCGCGAGGCTCAGCGTGTGCGGCGGCCGGATGGCGGTGACCTTGATGATGTGGAAGCCGAACGGCGATTCCACGATCCCGCTCACCTCGCCGACCTTCAGCGCGAAGGCGGCCTGCTCGAAGGCCGGCACCATCTCGCCCTTCTCGAAGAAGCCCAGGTCGCCGCCCTTCTGGGCGCTGCCGGGGTCCTGCGAGTTCGCCTTGGCCAGCGTGGCGAAGTCGGCGCCCCCCTTGATCTGCTTCAGGAGCGCCTCGGCCTTCGCCTTCGCCGCGGCCTTCTGGGCGGGCGTGGCATCCTTGGCGACGGTGATCAGGATGTGGCTGGCCCGCACGGCCTCGCCCTGCACGAACTTCTCCTTGTTCGCGTCGTAGAAGGTCTGCACGTCCTTGTCGGTGACGTTCACCTTCGGCCCGATCTCGTCCTCGAGCACCTTGGTGACCATCAGGCTCTGGCGGATCGTGTCCTTCAGCTTCTGCTCGGAGGTTCCCTGCGAGGCCAGCGCCTTGTCGAAGGCGGCCTGGTCCGGGAACTGCTGCCGGATCTGCGCCAGCCGGCTGTTCAGCTCGGTGTCGGGAATCGTGACCTTCTGCGCGGCGGCTTCCTGCTCGAGCAGGTGGTAGCTCACGAGCTGGTCGAGGACGCCGCGCAGGATCTCGTCGCGGCGGTCGGCCGGCACCGGGGCGCCGTTCCGGGCCTCCAGGCTGTGGACCGCCGATTCGAACTCGTCACGGCTGATCGCGTCGCCGTTCACGCGGGCGACGATGGCCGGCAGCTGCTCCGGCACGGGCTTCACGGCCGGGGCCGCCGGGGTACCGGGAGCGGCCTGGGCGGCGGTCGGCGTCGGCGCGGGATCCGCCGGGGTCTTGGCGGCGGCAGCCTGGGAGGCGGGCGCCTGACGGCACGCCAGCAGACCGGCAATGAGCAGGACGGCGGAAATTCGAGATTTCACAGACTTTGTACTCCTGACATTCCCCGGGGGAAGGTCACTGATGGTGGCGTCGGCAACGGGGTGAGACGGGCACGCGTGTCAGCTTTGCCAGTGGGATCCGTGTAGACATCGATTATAGCCAAAACGGCCCCCGTTCGACGAGCGAGGCGTCGATCGAGGCGATCGTGGGCCGGCCGGCGAGGGCCATGGCGAGCTCCAGTTCGTCGCGCAGCAGGGCCAGGGCGCGGGAGACCCCCGCCTCGCCGTCGGCCGCGAGCGCCCAGAGATAGGGGCGGCCGATGAGCACCGCGCGCGCGCCGAGCGCGAGGGCCTTCAGGACGTCGGTGCCGCGCCGGATGCCGCCGTCGAGCAGCACCGGCAGGCGGCCGTCGACGGCGCCGACGATGGCGGGCAGCGCGTCGATCGTGGCTGCGACGCCGTCGAGCTGCCGCGCGCCGTGGTTCGAGACGACGATGCCGGCCACGCCGGCGTCGGCCGCCAGCCGGGCGTCCTCCGGCGTCAGGATCCCCTTCAGCAGCACCGGCAGCCGGGTGATCGACTGCAGCCAGTCGATCGCCTCCCAGCCGAGCGACGCATCGAACAGCCGGAAGACGTAGTCGAAGAAGCTGGACCCGCTGGTCCAGCCGGCCTCGGTGGCGCGGCCGACGTCGGCGAAGTTGCGGATGGCCGCGTGCGGCGGCAGCACGAAGCCGTTGCGGACGTCCCGTTCCCGCCGGCCGAGGCGCGGCGTGTCGACGGTGAGCACCAGTGCCCGGCAGCCGGCCGCTTCAGCCCGGGCCACGAGCGCCTTCGTCAATTCGCGATCCTTGTAGACGTAGAGCTGGAACCAGAGCGGGCCCGTGGCGGCCGCGGCAATCTCTTCGACCGAGCACGACGCGATCGTGCTGGCGACGAGCAGCGTGCCGGCGCGGCCCGCCGCGCGCACCACCGCACATTCGCCGTCCGGGTGGGCGAGCCGGTTGAAGGCGGTCGGCGCCAGGAGAATGGGCAGGGCGAGCGACTCGCCGAGCAGGGTCGTGGCGGTGTCGACACGGCTCACGTCGACGAGCACGCGCGGGCGGAGCAGGAGGCGGTCGAAGCCGCGCCGGTTCTCGGCGAGCGTCCGCTCGTCGCCGGCGGCGCCGGCGTAGTAGTCGTAGGCGCTCGCCTCCATCCGCGTCCGGGCGATCGCCTCGTACTCCATGACGTTGACCGGCTGCTGTTCCACCTGCGTCCTCCGGACGGCGCACCGGCCGCGGTGCGTCAGCTGCGGCTCGAGCACCCCAACCGCGTCACCCGGCACTCGAGACTCAAAACTGACAACTGACAACTGACAACTGAAAACCGAGAACTGAAAACTGACAACTTATAGCATTCCCCGCACGCCTGTGCTATATCGTGCGGACCGGACCGGCCGCGGCGGATGACGCGCGCCGGCGGATCGAGGGGAGAACCACGATGGAGCCTGTCATCGAGTTCCCGGGCGCGAGGGGGGTGTCGCGCCGGCGCCTGCTGCAGATGCTGGCCGCGCTCGGCATCGCCGGGCCCGCCGCGGCGCAACTGGGCGCGCAGGTACACGCGCAACTGTCGGTCGAGACGCTCCGGTCCGCCGACGCGATCATCGATCAGCACTTCGGCGCGGACCGGCTGCCGATCATCGAGAAGGCGCTGCAGCGCAACCTGGAGCAGTTCCAGGCGGTGCGTGACCTGCAGATCGACGACCTGATCGAGCCGGCGCCCATCTTCCTGGCGAAGGGGCGGTAGCCATGGCCGACAACGAGCTGGTCTTCAAGAACGCCCACGAGCTGGCGGCGCTCGTTCAGAGCCGTCAGGTCTCGCCCGTCGAGGTGGTGCAGGCCTACCTCGATCGGATCGAGGCGCTGAACCCGAAGGTGAACGCCTTCATCACGGTGACGCGCGACCACGCCCTCCAGGCCGCGCGGCAGGCCGAGACGGAGATCCGGGCCGGGAAGTACCGTGGGCCGCTCCACGGCATCCCGTACGCCCCGAAGGACATCCTGGCCACGCGCGGCATCCGGACTACGAACGGATCGAAGGTGACGGCCGACTGGGTCCCCGACTACGAATCGACGATCACCAGCCGTCTGAACAAGGCCGGGGCCATTCTCGTCGGCAAGACGAACCTGCTGGAATTCGCGATGGGCAGCGGCGTGCTCTCGGGCTTCGGCCCGGCACGCAACCCGTGGGACCTGGCGTACTCGCCCTCCGGCTCGTCGAGCGGATCGGGGGCGGCACTGGCCGCCTCCATGGTGCCGCTGTCGGTCGGGACCGACACCGGCGGCTCGATCCGCGGCCCCGCCGCCTTCTGCGGGATCGTCGGGTTGAAGCAGACCTACGGGCGTGTCAGCCGCTACGGGGTGACGACCCTGAGCTGGTCGCTCGACCACGCCGGTCCGATGACCACGTCGGTGGCCGATGCGGCCGCGATGCTGAAGGTGATGGCCGGCCCCGACCCGCTGGATCCGACGGCGCGCCCCGAGCCGGTGCCGGACTACACGAAGGCGCTGACCGGCGAGGTGCGCGGCCTCCGGATCGGCGTGCCGACGAACTATTTCTTCGACGACGCGCAGCCGCAGGTCGACGCGGCGGTGCGGACGGCCCTCCGGCGGCTCGGCGACATGGGGGCCCAGCTGGTCGAGGTCGACGTGCCACATGCCGACCTGGCGGCCTCAGCGGGCTGGATCGTGGCGATGGGGGACGCCGCCTGCTTCCACGAGAAGCGGCTCCGCGAGAAGGCCGATCTCTTCGATCCGCTCGTGCGCGAGCGGCTGGAGGCTGCCAGCTTCTACACGGCGACCGACTACATCAAGGCGATGCGCGTCCGCACGATCCTGATGCGCGAGATGGAAGACGTCTTCAAGAAGTGCGACGTGATGGCCGTGCCGGGCAGCGGCAGCGTGGCCAGCAAGCTGCCGTCGCCGGAAATCGCGAAGACGGACGTCCATCCGGGCGGCGCACCGTACCGGGGCGGGAACACCTTCATCGGCAACATGACCGGGCTGCCTGCCATGGTGATCCCCTGCGGCTTCACGAGCGGGCCACCGGTGCTGCCGATCACGATCATGTTCTACGGCCGGCCGTTCGACGAGGCGACGATCTTCCGCGTCGGCCACGCCTACGAATCGGTCACCGACTGGGCGAAGCGCCGCCCGCCGGTGGCCTACGGTCCGTCCGATCACGAGCCGGCGCCCCAGGGGCCGGAGCGGTGGATTTGAGAGAAAGTCGTCAGTTCTGAGTTTTGAGTTATCAGTTTTGAGTCGTCAGTCAGGAGTGTGCAGCACTCGCGCTCACAACTGGCCACTCATGACTCAGAACTCATTACTCAGAACTCATTACTCAGAACTGATAACTGACAACTGACAACTTACGATCGCAGCTGGCGGCCTGGCTTCCCTCCTGGCCCTGTCGGGTACCCCTTTTCCTTCCAGGTCTTCAGCGGGCAGAACACCGCCGTCTTGAATCCGTCACGTTCGGCGAGCTTCGCAGCCTGCGAGCTTCGGATGCCGGTGTCTCAAGTGAAGACGAGGGTGGTGTCCTTCGTGAAGTCCTTCAGGTGGCGGGACAGCTGGTCGAGCGGGATGTTGATGGCGCCGGGAATCGTGTCCTTCTTGAACTCCGCCGCGCCGCGGACGTCGATGATGACGAGCTTGCGGCCGAGCGCCTTCTCGAGCTGCGAGAGGATCGCCGGCGGCATCTCTTTCGCGCCAATCGCCCGGCCGGTTTCCGGATTGGCCGGGAACCGCGTCTGCGCGGTCAGGGTCAGCGGAACGAGCAGCGCCAGCAACCAGGCGAGCCTGCGTGCCATGAACGCCTCCTTGCCGCCATCATACGCCGGATCGGCTGCCGTCAGGCCTCCAGCAGCAGCGTGCCCGGGTCCTCCACGAACTGCTTCACGCGGACGAGGAACTGCACCGCCTCCCGGCCGTCCACGATCCGGTGGTCGTAGCTCAGGGCCACGTACATCATCGGCCGGATGACCACCTGACCGTTGAGCGGCACCGCGCGGTCCTGGATCTTGTGCAGGCCGAGGATGCCGACCTGCGGCGGGTTCAGGATCGGGGTGCTCAGCAGCGATCCGAAGACGCCGCCGTTGGTGATGGTGAACGTGCCGCCGCGCAGGTCCTCGAGCGACAGCGTACGGTCGGCCGCCTTCTGCGAGAAGGCCTTGATTGCCTGCTCGATCCCGGCGAACGAGAGCTGGTCCGCATCGCGCAGGACGGGCACGACGAGCCCTTCGGGCGCGCCGACGGCCATGCCGATGTCGTAGTAGTGCTTGAGGACCATCTCCTCGCGCTGGA
>JAGWRA010000166.1 GCA_028876655.1 Acidobacteriota bacterium
AGCCGGCGCCGGCCGGCGGCGCGATGGCGGGGGGCGGCCTGCCGCCCGCGCTGGTGACGCTGGCAACGGCCCGGCCCGTGGCCATCGACGACGCGTCGGAGTACGTGGCGACGATGCAGTCGCTCTCCTCGACGAACATCAAGCCGGAGGTCGAGGGGCAGGTGACGGCGATCGACGTCCACTCGGGCGAGCGTGTCCGCCGGGGGACGCCGCTCTTCCGGATCGACGCGCGGCGGCAGCGGGCGATGGTGTCGAGCCAGGACGCGACGCTCACGGCGCAGCGGGCCTCGGTGGCCTACGCGAAGCAGCAGCTCGAGCGGTCGCGGACGCTGCTGAAGGCGGGGGCGATCAGCCAGCAGGAGTTCGACCAGGCGCAGACGAGTTTCGACACGGCCGCGGCGCAGCTGACGGCGCTCGAGGCGCAGCTGCACCAGAGCCAGGTGACGCTCGACTACTACGACGTCACGGCGCCGACCGACGGCATCGTCGGCGACATCCCGGTGCGGGTCGGGATGCACGTCACGACCGACACGATCCTGACGACGGTCGATCTGAACCAGGAGATGGAGGCCTACGTGCCGGTGCCGCTCGATCGGAGCGCCGATCTGCGGGTGGGCCTGCCGCTGACGCTGACCGACGGCGCGGGGACGGTGCTGGCGCAGGCGAAGATCTCGTACGTCTCGCCGAACGTCGACGGGACGACGCAGACGGTGCTGGCCAAGGCGCGGCTGAGGGGCACCGGGGCGTTGCGGGCGTCGCAGTTCGTGCGGGCCCGCATCGTCTGGGGGTCGAGCCAGGGGCTGCTGGTGCCGCTGCTGTCGGTGGTCCGGATCAACGGCCAGCCGTTCCTCTACCTGGCCGAGTCGCAGAACGGCCACCTGGTGGCACGCCAGCAGCCGGTGCAGCTGGGCCAGGTGATCGGCAACAACGTGCAGGTGACGAGCGGCCTGGCGGCCGGGCAGCAGTTCGTCGAGTCGGGGACGCAGCGGCTCTTCGACGGGGCGCCGCTGCGTCCGTCCGCCTGATCGACCTTCTGGCGGCGCGCGGGCGCCCCTCCACGGGACTCCAGACATGTTCGTCGACGTCTTCATCAAGCGGCCGATTCTGGCCAGCGTGTGCGCGGTGGTCATCGTGCTCGCCGGCGCGATTGCCATTCCCACGCTGCCGATCGCGCAGTATCCGCAGCTGACGCCCCCGCAGGTTATCGTGACGGCCGTCTACACCGGCGCGAACGCCGAGACGGTCGAGACGGCGGTGACGCTGCCGCTGGAGGAGGCGATCAACGGCGTCGAAGGCATGCAGTACATGCAGTCGACGAGCGCCAACAACGGCATGAGCACGATCACGGTCACCTTCGACGTCAACCGGGACGTGGACCTGGCGGCCGTCGACGTGCAGAACCGGGTGAACCAGGCCGAAGGGCTGCTGCCGAACGAGGTCAAGCAGGTCGGCATCAGCGTCAGCAAGGCGGCGTCGGGATTCGTCTTCGGCGCGGCGGTCTTCTCGAAGAACGACAAGTACTCGCCGCTCTTCATGAGCAACTACCTCGACGTCTACGTCAAGGACGCGCTGAAGCGCGTGCCGGGCGTGGCGGACGTCACGGTATTCGGCGAGCGCACGTACGCGATGCGGGTCTGGCTGGATCCCGACCGGCTCGCGGCGCGGGGGCTGACGGCGGGCGACGTCGTGCAGGCGCTGCAGGACCAGAACGTCGAGGTGGCGGCGGGGCAGATCGGCCAGCCCCCGGTGGCGGCCGGCCAGCACTACGAGCTGAGCGTCCGGGCCGTCGGCCGGCTGTCGGATCCCGTGCAGTTCGACAACATCATCCTGAAGCAGGGGACCGACGGCGCGCTGGTGCGCCTGAAGGACGTGGGCCACGCCGAGCTCGGCGCGCAGGACTACAGCGCCGACATCCGGTTCAACGGCCGGCAGGCGGTCGGCATCGGCGTCACGCAGCTGCCGACGGCGAACACGCTCGACGTCTACGAGCAGGCGACGCAGGAGCTGAAGCGGCTGTCGGCGCAGTTCCCGCCCGGCATGCAGTACGCGCTGGCGTTCGACAACACGGAGGTGGTGTCGGCGTCGATCCGCGAGGTGGTCATCACGCTGCTCGAGGCGGTCGGCCTCGTCATCCTCGTGATGTTCTTCTTCCTGCAGGACTGGCGCGCGACGATCATCCCGTCGATCACCATCCCGGTGTCGCTGGTCGGCACCTTCGCGTTCATCAAGCTCTTCGGCTTCTCGATCAACACGCTCACCCTGTTCGGCATCACGCTCGCCACCGGTCTCGTCGTCGACGACGCGATCGTGGTGGTGGAGAACGTGCAGCGGCACATCCACGAGTACGGGAAGAGCGCGAAGGAGTCGGCGTCGGACGCGATGGGCGAGGTCATGGGGCCGGTCATCGCGACGGCCCTGGTGCTGGCCGCCGTGTTCGTGCCGGTCGCGCTGTTCCCCGGCACCACGGGCCGGCTGTACCAGCAGTTCGCGCTGACGATCGCGGTGTCGGTCGCCATCTCGGCGTTCAACGCCCTCACGCTGACGCCGTCGCTGGCGGCGCTGATCCTCCGCGAGGAGCAGCCGAAGGGCTTCTTCTTCCGCCAGGTCAACAAGGTGATCGACGGCGGGACGCGGACGTTCGTCGCGACGCTGCACCGGCTGGTGCGCCTGCGGGCGCTCGTCATCCTCCTGTTCCTGGCGGGGCTGGCGGCGACCGCCTGGGTCTACATGAAGGTGCCGACCGGCTTCGTGCCCGACGAGGACCCGGGCTACTTCTTCATCACCGTGCAGGGCCCTGAAGGGGCGTCCCTCGAGTACACCGACCGGATCACCCGGCAGGCCGAGCAGGTCCTGAAGGGCTTCCCCGACATCGACGCGCTGTTCACCGTCGACGGGTTCAGCTTCCTGGGCAGCGGGCCGAACCGCGCGATGATGTTCGCCCACCTGAAGCCCTTCGACCAGCGGCCGGGCGACGCGCATTCGGCGCAGGCGATCATCCGGCAGCTCTACGGCCGGTTCGCCGCGATCAAGGGGGCCATCGTGATGCCGTTCCTGCCGCCCGCCATCCAGGGGATCGGCCAGTTCGGCGGCTTCCAGTTCGAGGTGCTGGACCAGGGCACCGGATCGCTCGACCAGCTGGCGGGCGCCACGCAGCAGCTGGTGCGGACGGGCAACGCGACACCGGGCCTCAGCGGGCTGTTCTCGCCGTTCACGGCCGACACGCCGCAGCTGCTGGTGACGGTCGACCGCGACAAGCTGAAGGCGATGGGGCTGAAGTTCAGCGACGTCGCCCAGACGCTGCAGGTGCTGCTGGGGTCGGTCTACGTCAACGACTTCAACTTCAACGACCGGTCCTACCGCGTGTACGTGCAGGCCGACCAGCAGTTCCGCAACAACCCGCGGGACATCGGCCGCTACTACGTGCGGACGCCGGCCGGGCGGATGGTGCGGCTGAGCGATCTCGTCACGGTGAAGGAGACGACTGGACCGCAGATCATCAACCACTACAACCTGTTCCGGGCGACCGAGATCGACGGCGGGCCGGCGCCCGGCTACAGCTCGGGGCAGGCGATCCAGAAGATGGAACAGCTGGCCAAGGCGCTGCCGCAGGGGATGACCTATGCGTGGTCCGGCCTGTCGCTCGAAGAGATCAAGGCCGGCTCGCAGTCGGTCCTGATCTTCGGCCTCGGCCTCCTGCTGGTGTATCTGGTGCTGGCCGCGCAGTACGAGAGCGTGGTGCTGCCGTTCATCATCCTGCTGTCGGTGCCGCTGGCGCTGCTCGGCGCGCTGGTCGCGCAGTGGAGCCGCGGCCTCATCGACGACGTGTACTGCCAGATCGGGCTGGTGATGCTGATCGGCCTGGCGGCGAAGAACGGCATCCTGGTGGTCCAGTTCGCCGAGCAGCTCCGCCAGCACGGCCGCAGCATCGTCGAGGCGGCCATCGAGGCCGCGCACATCCGGCTGCGGCCGATCCTGATGACGTCGTTCGCCTTCATCCTCGGCGTGCTGCCGCTGGCGTTCGCCACGGGCGCGGGCCGCGCGGCGCGCCATTCGGTCGGCACGACCGTGGCGGGCGGCATGCTGGTGTCGACCCTGCTGAACCTGGTGATCATCCCCGTGCTGTACGTCGTCGTGCGGAGCCTGCTGCCGGCCGGCCATCCGCACGAGGCGCCGGGCGGACCCGCCGTTCCGGAAGGACCCCATGCGTAAGCGATTCCTGCTGGCCGTGCTGATCTGCGCCGGCGCCGCTGCTGCGGCGCGGGCCGGGGAGCCGCCCGCGGCCACCGAGCAGATGACGTTCCACCAGGCGGTCGCGCAGGCCGTGCAGCGGAACCCGTCGGTGCAGCAGGCGGCGGCCGAGATCCTGCGGGCGCAGGCGCTGCTGCAGCAGGCGCGGTCGGCCACGCTGCCGTCGCTGGACGGGACCGTCAGCAACTCGACGCTGAACACCGGCGTGTCGTTCAACGGCATCACGGCGCAGCCGCAGAACCAGACGACCATGACCGTCAGCCTCTCGGCGCTGCTCTACGCGCCGGTGGCCTGGGCGGAGAAGACGCAGGCGGCCGACAACGCCCACGTCGCGCGGCTGAGCGACGCCGAGGTGAAGCGGCAGGTGGCCGTGGCCACCGCGCAGGCCTACCTCGCCGTGATCGCCCGGCGCCGCATCTACGACGCCGACGTCCGGGCGCGCGACACAGCGAAGGCCCACTACGAGCTGGCGCGCACGCAGCTCGAGGCCGGCACGGGCAGCCGGCTGAACGAGCTGCGGGCCCAGCAGGCCGTGTCGGCCGACGAGGTGCTGGTGCAGCAGGCGGCCCAGAGCGTGTACGCGGCGCAGGAAGCGCTGGGGGTGCTCGTGGCGGCCAATCACGCCGTCGACACCGACGGCGAGCCGACGCTCGACACGCCGGCCTCGGTGCCGGCAGCACAGGCCGCCATGCCGGGGGTGCGCACCGACCTGCTGCTGGCCACCGCCCGCGTGCAGGCGGCCCGGCGGGTCTACGACGACAGCTGGAAGGACCGCCTGCCGTCGGTGTCGGCCCTCTTCACGCCCGAGGACATCGAGCCGGCCTCGGCGTTCCAGAAGGCGCGGAGCTGGCGGCTGACGATTGTCGGGAGCGTCCCGATCTTCGACGGCGGCCTGCGGAGCGCCGAGAAGGCGCAGCGGCTGGCTCTGCTCGACGAGCAGCAGTACCAGCAGCAGGCCGACGTGCGGCAGGCGCAGTCCGACGTCCGGACGGCCGAGGCGGCGGTGAAGAGCGCCGAGCAGGCGCTGGTCAGTGCGCGTGCGGCGGCCGAGCAGGCGCGGCAGGTCGTCCAGATCGTCGACGTCTCGTTCCGTGCCGGCGCCTCGACGAACATCGAGGTGATCGACGCGCAGCAGGCCTCGCTCGACGCCGACACGGCCGCGGCCCAGGCCGAGGATCAGCTGCGGGAAGCCAAGCTGTCGCTGCTGGTGGCGCTGGGACTATTCCCCTGATTTCTGTGGCAATGGGCAACGGGCGATGGGCAACGGGTATTGATCGTGGAACAGCCCTGATGACCGGCTCGGTTCAATACCCATTGCCCGTTGCCCATTGCTCGTTGCTGAGTACCCGCCCTTCCCTGTCGTAGAATCAATCCCGTTACCGTCACCTTTCCCATCAGGTCAGTCCATGACGACGCCCGGCGAGCACGATGCGCCGACGATGTCGGCGCCACGCCGCCGAGGCGTCCGTCGCACGACCTGGACGGCGGCCGGCCTGGCCGTCCTCGTCGGCCTCGCCCTGGCCCGCCGGATCGTCGAAGGGGCACTCGTCCTTGGGGTCATCGCCGTCTTCCTCGCGTATCTGACGGCGCCCATGGCCCGGCTGCTGACGCATCGCGTGCGGCTCGGTCCGCGGCGCCGCCGGCCGTCACGGCGCCAGGCGACCCTCGCGGTCCTGACCGGCGTGAGCGTGGCCTTCGGCGTCACCTGGCACCTGCTGGGCCCGCGGCTGAGCCACCAGTTCGACCGGTTCATGCTCGTCGCTCCCGAGCGCCTGCACGTGGCCGCGGATCGCGTGCAGACCTTCGAGCGCGCCGTCACCCGGGTGGGGCTGCCGCACGTCGTCGCGTCGGCCGTCACCGGGCTGACCGACCGGCTGTCGTCGGCGCTGGTGCTGCATTCCCTGCAGGCGCTGGCGCAACTGCGGACGGCCACGCACTACCTCCCCTGGCTCGCCGTGACGCCGGTGCTGGCCTACGTGCTGCTGATCCATCAGCCGGCGTTCCGGCGGTCGACGCTGCGGCTGCTCCCGCCGGGGCACCTGCGCTGGCGCGGGGGCGAGTTCGTTCATGACGTGAACGCGACGCTGGCCGCCTACGTGCGCGCGCAAATCATCGCCAGCCTGATCGTCGGCAGCCTGTGCGCGTTGTCGTTTGCGCTGCTCGGCGTCCCCTATTCGCTGGTGACCGGCGGGGCGGCGGGGGTGCTGGAGGTGCTGCCGTTCGTGGGGCCGCTCGGCGTGGCGGTGCTGGCGTCGAGCCTGCAGCCGCTCGACCGGGCGGTCGCGGTACTGGCGTTCCTTGCGGCGCTGCGGCTCGTGCAGGACTACCTGATCTATCCGCGGTTGATCCGGCGCGGCATGCACCTGCCCGCGCTCGTGGTCATTGCCGCCATCTGGACGGGGACGGAAGCCGGCGGGCTGGCCGGCGCGTTCCTGGTGATCCCCGTGGCGGGCGTCCTCGCCGTCGCCTTCCGCCACTGGCGCGAGTACCGGGACATCGAGCGGCTGGTGGGGGGACGGTAGACGGGCTCCAGGCTCCGGGGCCCCAATCCAGCTGCGTCGGCCGGCTTCGAGCAATACCCATTGCCCGTTGCTCGTTGCCCATTGCTCCGATCGGCAGGTCTCCTTACGCCCGCACGAAGTCGATGAATCCCCGCTCGACGTCCGTGTCCACCAGGCGCACGCGGACGCGGTCGCCGACGTCGAGTCCCTCCTCGCCGCTCACCACCTTGCCTTCGGCCGGCGGATGGAAGATCCGCACCCACGTCCCCTTCTCCGAGGCGCCGGTGACGATGCCGTCGAAGCGCTCGCCCACCCGGGACGAGAGCAGCAGGGCAGCGGCCGATTTGCGGACCTGCCGTTCCACCCTGTTCGCGGCATCCTCGCGGTCGGTGCAGTGCCGGGCCAGCTCCTGCAGCTCGTCGAACGCGTACGGCGCCTGGCGGCCGTTCAGCGCCGCCTTCAGCAGCCGCTGCGTGATGAGGTCGGGATACCGCCGGTTCGGAGCCGTCGAATGGGTGTAGTCGCGCACGGCCAGGCTGAAGTGGCCGGGCGGCTGGGTGCCGGGCCGTTCCGCGACGTACTCCCCTGGGCCGAGCAGCTTCACGACCGTCTGGGACAGGTCGGGGAAGCCGGTGGGATCGGCGCGCCGGCGCTCGGTGAGGAAGCCCTCGAGGGCAGCCGCATCGGGATCGACCGGCAGCGTCGTCCCCAGCTGGCCGGCGAGCTCGACGATCCGCTCCCATCGCTCCGGCGATCGGACGACGCGCCGGAGCGACGGCAGGCCGTGAGCGTCGAGGAAGCGGGCGCTCGCGCCGTTGGCGGCGATCATGGCGTCCTCGATCAGGTCGCGCGCGCGGTTGCGCAGATCGACCGCCATGTCGCGCAGGGCGTCGCCGTCGAAGACGGCCTTCGCCTCGATTGTCCGCAGGTCGAGCGCCCCGTGTTCCCGCCGGCGCGCCCGCAGCTGCTGCGCCAGGCGATCCTGCACGCGCAGCTGGTCGGCCATGCCGGGCTCGGCCGCCACCGGATCCGGCATCGGCCCCTGCCCGTCCAGCCAGGCGGACACGCTGTGATAGGCGAGCTTGGCGCGGTTGCGCACGGCCGCCAGGTAGATCGTGGCGTCGCCGCGCGTGCCGTCGGCGTCGAACGCCATGTCAATCACGATGGCGGAGCGGTCGTCGTGATCGCTGAGCGAGGTGAAGCCGGCGGACAGCTTCTCCGGGAGCATCCAGAAGACCTCGGCCGGCGTGTAGATCGAGGTCGTGTTGCGCCGGGCGTGATCGTCGATGGCCGATCCCTTCGGCACCAGCGAGTCCACGTCGGCGATGGCGACCAGCAGGCGCACGCGCCCGTCGTCCTGCGGCACCGAGACCGTGAGCTGGTCGATGTCCCGCGTCTCGTCGTTGTCGATGGAGCACCAGAGCAGGGCGCGCAGGTCGCGTGCCGGCGGCACGGCGGGCAGCGCCGCGTCGTGGATCGCGGCCAGCTCGGCGAGCTCGCGGCCGGGAAAATCGGGTTCGAAGCCGCGGTCGATCATGGCGCGCCGGGCGAGGTCCTGCAGGGTCTTGCGATGGGAGCGGGTCGGGTGCGTGTGGGGCATGGGGGACGAGGCGGATGGGATTCGGGATTGGGTATTAGGGATTCGGCCAAACCCCGAATCCCGACAAGAATCAGTCCACGAAGTGACAGTTGCGCGTCATGGCCTCTTCGAGCCGGCGCATGTACTCCTTGCGCGAGATCTCGATGGCGCCGAAGCGCGCGAGATGGGCGGTCAGCCACTGGGTGTCGAGCAGCGTGTAGCCGCGCGCACGCAGCCGTTCGATGAGCGCGACCAAGGCCACCTTCGACGCGTCGGTCACCCGGTTGAACATCGATTCCCCGAAGAAGGCCCCGCGGAGGCTGACGCCATAGAGGCCGCCGACCAGGCGCGTCCCCTGCCACGACTCGACCGAATGGGCGAGGCCGAGGCGGAACAGCTCGACGTAGCTCTCGATGATCTCCGGCGTGATCCAGCTGTCGGGCTGGGCCGCGCACGCGGCGATCACCTGCTCGAATCCTTCGTCGATCCGGATCGTGAACCGCCCCTGCCGGATGGTCCGGGCCAGCCGCTGCGGCACGTGCGCCGCGTCGAGCGGAATGATGCCCCGCTTCAGCGGCGAGAACCAGTCGAGGCCGCCCTCCCGGTTGCCCATCGGGAAGATCCCGGCCCGGTAGGCGGCGAGCAGGACGTGCGAGGGAATCATACGAAGAACCCGGCCGGACGGGTGCAGTCCGGCCCGCTGCCCATTCTGGCATGAAAGACGTTCGGCCACCCGCGCAGCGGCATCCGGCGTCTTCGCGCGGGCACGACGGACGGGCGTCTTGACCGTCTGTTTCGGCGGGACCTACAGTAGGCCCGGCTGCCGGCCACAATCCGGCTGGAGAGAGGATGCCGACGACGCCTGGACGGATCAGGAGCGCGCACTGGGGGCTGGGCCTGGTCTTCAGCGCCTGTCTGACACTCGTGGTCTGCTTCGTCTCGGTGAGCCTGCATGGACGGTTCATGCATCACGCCGAGACCGTGCGGCAGCAGTTCGAGATCCTGTACGGCCAGCCGCTGACTTTCGACGGCGTCACCGGGCCGTTTCCGGAACGGGCCGGGCGCCTGCTGGCGCCGCTGCTCCTGCGCGCGGTCTGGGCCATCGGCGGCGGATCGGCCGGTCGGGCGTTCATCGCCGTCCGCCTGCTGACCGCGTTCGTGGCGTTCCTGGCATTCTGGGGCGCGGCCTCGGCGCTCGCGGGAGACTGGCGGGCCGTCGTGCTGGGCAGCGTGTTGCTGGGCAACATGCTGATCCTCTCGTTCAACCTGCCGTGGGAGGTCCCGTCGGATTTCCCGGACGTCGCGTTCACGTGCGGGTTCGTCTGGGCCGCCCTGCAGCGGCGGCGCTGGCTGCTGGTGGCGCTCGTGCTGTGGGCGAGCACGAACCGCGAATCGGCCGCATTCGGCGCCGTCGTGTGGTGGTGTCTGTATGGCGTCCGGGACGACTGGACGCTGGATCTCCGGGAGACCGCCTATGCCGGCCTCCTCGCGGCGGCGAGCTATGCGTTCGCGCTCGGACTGCGCTGGCTGCAGATCGGGTGGACGACGAGCTTCCAGGTCGTCGCCCTGGCGAACGACTGGCGCGAGACGCTCGGCTTCCTCCGCCATCCGTCTCCGTTCGGATGGCCGGGCCTGCTCGGGGCTGCGTTGCTGCCCCCGCTGGCGTGGGCGTTCATGAACATCAGGCATGCCGGCTTCGAGGAGCGGCGATTGCTCGTCGCGGCCGCCCTGATCGCGGGCATCACCGTGCTGTTCGGCTACATCACCGAGCCGCGTGTCTTCCTGCCCGCGGGGACCGTGCTGATCCTGGCGTGCGTGGCGATGGAGCGCCGCGTGCCGGTTCCCGCGGCCTGAGCGCCGAACGCCTGATCGCCCGACTCCCGTCTCTGTTTCCAACCTCAGCCGTTGTTGAGTACAGTGAGTCGTCCCCGGCACAGTCCTTTCCTGGGAGGCTCCATGTTCCGCCGCCTGTCCGCCCGCGCCGTTCCGCTCGTTGTCCTGCTGGCCCTCGTCTGCGTCCCGGCCGGGCGCGCCGCCGCGCAGGGGGCGGCGCCTGCGGCGATTCCGACGCCGGAATCGGTGCTCGGCTTCAAGCCCGGTGCGGACTTCCACCTGGCGACCTACGAGGAGGCGCTCGGCTACTTCCAGAAGCTGGCGGCCGTCAGCAATCGGATCAGGCTGGTGGACATCGGGAAGACGTCCGAGGGACGCGAGTGGTACTTCGCCCTCATCTCCAGCCCGCAGAATCTCGCGAACGTCGAGCACTACCGCGACATCGCGCAGAAGCTGGCGCACCCCACCGGGCTGACCGACGCCGAGGCGCACGCACTGGCGCGCGAGGGGAAGGCGTTCGTGCACATCGACGGCGGCCTGCACTCGTCGGAGGTGGCGGGCGGACAGCACACGATCCAGCTCGCCTACGACCTGGTGGCGCACGCGGACGACCCGGACGTGAAGGCGATGCTCGACAACGTGATCCTGATGCTGTGGCCGTCGCTGAACCCGGACGGGCAGGACACGGTGGTGCGGTGGTACCGGTCGAACCTCGGCGGGCCGTACGAGGTGGCACCGCTCGTCGAGCTGTACCAGAAGTACATCGGGCACGACAACAACCGCGACGCCTACATGCTGAACATGGTCGAGTCGCGCGTCGTCCAGCGGACCTGGCGCCGCTGGGAGCCCGACATCGTCTACGTGCAGCACCAGTCGGGTCCGTTCCCGACGCGCATCTGGCTGCCGCCGTTCGCCGAACCGGTCGGCACCGAGGCGCCGGCGCTGATGTCGCGCGAGGTGAACACGATCGGCATGGCGATCGCGCAGGGGCTGGAGGAGCAGGGACAGGTCGGCGCGACGCACATGGGAACGGGCTTCGACGCGTGGTATCCCGGCTACATCGACTACATGCCGATGTTCCAGAACATCGCCGCCTTCTGGACCGAGACGGCGCTGTACCGCTACGCGACGCCGCACTTCTACACCGTCAGCGACTTCCCGGCCGACTACCGCGACCTGCGGCCGCAGTCGCTCTACTCGAGCGCCTGGAAGGGCGGCTGGTGGCGGCTGGGTGACGCCGTCGCCTACATGGTGACCGCGTCGAAGTCGGTCGTCGAATACGCGGCAAAGTACAGGGAGGAGCTCCTCTACAACCGCTACCAGGCGGGCCGTGACACCATCGCGCGCTATCGCGTCGAGGCGCCGTACGCGTACCTGATCCCGCAGGACCAGCGCGATCCGGTGGCGCCCGTCGAGCTGCTGCGGCGGCTCGCGTTCGTCGGCGTGCGGATCGACCAGCTGGGAGCGGCGGCGACGATCGACGGCGTGCGCTATCCGGCCGGCACGTGGGTGATCCCGATGGACCAGGAGTTCGCGCAGCTCGCGCGCGAGGTCCTTGAAGTCCAGAAGTATCCCGACCTGCGGGAGTACCCCGACGGCCCGCCCGAACAGCCCTACGACGCCGCGGGTTGGACGCTGCCGTACCAGATGGACGTGCAGGTGGCGGCGGCCGCCACGCCGCTGCCGGACGCGGTCCGCGCCGCGCTGAAGCCGGTCGAGGGGACGGCACTCGACTGGAAGACCACCGGCGCCGCGAAGGACGCCGCACCCTTCGACAGCGTCCCCGGCATCGGCTTCAACACGAACGCCGAGGCGGCGGGCCTCGTCCCGCTGCCAGGCGCGCTGAAGGGGACCGGCACGGCCCTGGCCGTGGACCCGGCGGAGAACAACGCGTTCCGCGCCGTGAATGCGGCGTGGGCGGCGGGCGGCACGGTGCGGTTCGAGGCGGGGAAGCCGGATGGCGCCGGCGGCCGCTACGTCATCACCGGCGTGCCGGACGCCACCGAGGCCGACTGGGTGAAGAGCCTGGCCCTGCGCGCCGAACGGACGATGCCGGCGGGGGTGGTGCTGAAGCAGCCGCGGATCGGGTTGTATCAGCCGTGGCAGGCGAGCATCGACGCCGGCTGGACGGAGTGGCTGCTGCAGCAGTACGGCTTCACGTTCTCGAACGTGCGCAACGCCGATATCGCCGCCGGCCGGCTGCGCGACCGGCTCGACGTGATCGTGATGGCCGACGCGAGGCCCGCGTCGATCCTCAACGGGTGGGCACACGGAGAGGTGCCGCCGCAGTACGAAGGCGGCCTGGGCCCGGAGGGCGTGCGGGCACTCGACGCGTTCGTGCGGGCCGGCGGCACGCTGGTGTGCCTGAACCGCAGCAGCGACTTCGCGATCGAACAGCTCCACCTCCCGGTGACGGACGTCGTCAAGGGGCTCGGCCCGAAGGCGTTCTTCGTGACGGGCTCCCTGCTGCAGGTCACGACCGATCCGGCGCATCCCGTGATGGCCGGCATGCCGGTGACGGGGAAGATCTTCGCCGAGTACAGCCCGGTGTTCACGCCGCAGGCCGGCTTCGAGGGGAGCGTGCTCGCGAAGTACCAGACGGCAGGCTCGCCGCTGATGTCGGGGTACCTGCTCGGAGAGGACCATCTGGACGGCCAGGCCGCGGCGGTGGACGTGCGGCTCGGCGCCGGTCACGTCATCCTGCTCGGGTTCCGCCCGCAGTGGCGCGATCAGTCGTTCGGCACGTTCCGGGTCCTGTTCAACGCGGTGCTCTTCTCGGGCGACGTGGCGGCGAAGGCGGCGGGGACGCCGGGTTTCTGGAAGGCGGACAGCGGGCCGGATCCGGTGAAGCCGGCGAAAACGGCCAGGAAATCCGGGCCATCAAATTGATGAGCTGGCTCGCTATAATGCCGGGCACGGCTCCCTGATGTCTGGCGGCCGCACTGGAGGACCCATGAAATTCCGAACGACGGTCGTGGCGGCCCTGACGGCGGTGGTGGCGGCCAGCGCGTTCGTGCTGACCGGGCGGGCGCAGCGGCCGGCCGCATCGTACCAGCACCTCAACCCGGTGATCCGGCTCCTCCAGCAGAAGCAGCCGGTCTTCGGCGTCTACCGCCCGAGCCCGCGGCCGTTCCGCCGCCCCGGCACGCCGCCGCCCACCACGCCTCCGAAGTCGCCGGCCGAACTCGCCACCGAGACACTCGGCTACCACTTGAACGACTTCCTCTTCGACGGCGGGCCGGAGGAGGGTGTCGACGAGGCGCTGCCGGGGATCCGCGAGTACGTCAGTGCGCTGATCGCCGCGGATGCGTCGGCGAAGACGCCGTTCTTCGGCCTCGTGCACCCGCTGATCCTCAAGACCTCGAACATCGCCCGCGCGGGCGACGCGGCGGGCCGCAACATCAGCCGCGAGTTGAACCTCGGCGCCAGCGGCATCATGTTCGTCGAGGCCGGCAGCGCGGCGGAGGTCCGCAAGGGGATCGCCGCCATGCGCTTCCGGTCGCACGGCGGGACGCGGCCGGACGCGGTGGGGATGGCGCCGAAGTACTGGGGGATGAGCGAGGCCGAGTACCGGCAGAAGGCCGACCTGTGGCCGCTCAATCCTGAGGGCGAGCTGATCAACTGGACCATCGTCGAGACGCCCGAAGGGCTCGCCCACGTGAAGGAGATCGCGGCGGTGAAGGGGATCGGCGTGCTCTGGCCGGGCGCCGGGACCCTGCGCCAGCTCTACACGACGACCGACGCCAGCGGCAAGCGGACGTTCGATCAGGAGAAGTGGGAGGCGGCGATTCAGAAGGTGCTGGCCGCCTGCAAGGAGTTCCACGTGCCGTGCGGCTATCCGGCCAACGCGGGCGACATCGAGATGCGGATGCAGCAGGGCTTCAGCGTGTTCGTGATGCCCTGGGGCGAGCAGGGATTCAAGGCGGTGGAGATCGGCCGGAAGGCGGCGGGGCGCTAGATCAGTCCTCGCCGGTGCCGCGCCGCGACGTCTTCAGGCGCGACCGGCGCGCCTTGCCCTCGAGGCGCCGTTCCTTCGACGCGCGCGTCGGCTTCGACGGCCGGCGCGGCGTCGGCGGGACGGCGGCCTGCCGCAGGAGCTGCACGAGGCGCTCGATCGCGTCCTGCCGGTTCTGCTCCTGCGTGCGGTGGCGCCGGGCATCGAGGATCAGCACGCCGTCGCCGGTCATCCGGCGGCCCG
>JAGWRA010000167.1 GCA_028876655.1 Acidobacteriota bacterium
AGGCCGATGCCGACCACCGAGCCCGCCACCGACGACAGCACCAGGGTCACGAGCATCAGCGGCCAGCCCAGGAAAGCACCGATCATCGCCAGCATCTTCACGTCGCCCATGCCGAGCCCTTCCTCTTTCCTGAGGAGCTCGTACGCCTTGGCAATCAGCAGCAGCACGCCACCGCCAGCGACAATCCCGATGAGCGAGGCCAGCCAGCCGGGCGACGACGCCTTGAAGCTGAAAAGGAACCCCAGCACGATCCCGGGCAGCGTGATCACGTTCGGCAGCAGGTGGTGCTGCAGGTCGATCATGAAGAGCGCGATCAGCGCCGACGCGAGGACGAGGCGGGAGCCCAGCAGCCAGCCGGGTCCGATCTGCAGCCAGGTCGCCACGAAGACGATCGCCGTCACCAGCTCGATGAGCGGATACATCGGCGAGATCCGCGTGCGGCACTGGCGGCAGCGGCCCCGCAGCACCACGTAGCTCAGGACCGGCACGTTCTCGAACCACGCGAGCTGGTGCTGGCAGTTCGGACAGTGCGACGGCGGATGCACGACCGAGCCGCCCGTCGGCAGCCGGTGGATGCAGACGTTGAGGAAGCTGCCGATGGCGAGCCCCCAGAGCGCCGCCAGCACGATCTGGGTCATAGACCGGGTCCCCCTGGCGCGGCCAGCGCCTTCGGCTCGGCGGGCAGCGGCTGCAGGGATGACGACGCGCCCAGTGAGACGCGGCCGGTCACCGGATCGAGCGCGTAGGCGGTCCGGGTCGGATCGAGCGGGATCCCTGGAATCACCCGTGCCCGCACCAGCGCCACCCACGACGCCGGCCATTCGCCGGTGCGCCGGTGCCAGGCATCGACGATCGCCTGCAGCCGGTCGATCTGGTCCATGGCGCTCAACTGCTGCAGCCGCCAGGCGGCATCCCTCCGCAACCAGTCGGTCCCAGCCGTGTCATAGATCTGCTGCCACATCAGTCGCGACGCCTGCCGGCTGCCGCCCACGGCGAGCGTGTTGGCAGCGAGCGAACGGAGGAACCACGGCGCCCCCGGCACCTTGCTCGCCTTGTCGAACCAGGCGGCCGCCTGCCGGAAGTCGTGCTCCCACCAGTAGTACACGAAGCCGATGTCCTGCATGTACTCCCACTGGTCGGGCTCCGCCTTCAATCCCTTCTCGAGCAGGTCGATGGCGAGATCCGGACGGCCGGGTCCGCTCGGGTACGGCTCGGCGAGGAAGATCGCGCCAAAGCGGTAGGCGATGATGAAGCGGGGATCGAGCGACGTCGTGATGTCGAGCAGCGGATACAGCAGCGGGTAGGTCTTGTCCGCGTCCGCCGCGAGCTTCGTGCCGCCGTAGTCCTGCAGCGCGCGGATCCAGTAGACATCGGCAGCCAGCGTGTTGAAGCCGGCCGTCAGCCGGCGCATCACCGGGCCGGAGCGGATGTAGAGCAGCTCGTCGTGGACGCGCGGCGGCGGGAAGCGGCGGTCGCGCACGCCCTGCAGGCCGACGGCGACCGCGAAGCATGCGGTCATCGCCAGCAGCCCCAGCAGGCTGCCCAGTCGAACCTCCCGCGGCCTCACGACGGTCATCGATCGGTCCCACTCCCCCGCGCCGCGGGCTACTTGAAGTCCCGGCGCGCGAAAATCACCATGGCGGCCAGCACGAAGACCAGCACGTAGGCCAGCCCGTACGCGGCCGTCACCAGCAGGTATCCGGGTGCCACCGGGACGGCGTGCACCACCTGCGCCTTGACGTCGAAGGCGGCCATGTTCGGCAGCACGTAGTAGAGCCCGCGCGTAATCGCGCCGACCGCCTGCGAGTCGACGATGCTCTGGAAGTTCTTCAGGTCGGCATCGAACTGGCCGACGATGACGAGCCCGACGGTGAACGCGGCCGAGAGGATCGGGCTCGAGAAGGACGAGAAGAAGAGCGCGATGGCGGTCACGAGCATCAGCTCGATGAAGATCAGGAAGATCGCCTCGAGCAGCCGCGGGTCCAGCGCCGGCGCCTCCCAGGCCCGGCGCATCACCTCCCCTTCGGTCGCCGACATGTAGCCGAGGACGAGGTAGAAGGCGACGGTCATGACGGCCACGTTCACCGCCAGCGTCAGCACCAGCCCGGCATACTTGCCCGCGATGAACTCGTGGCGCCGCACCGGCTTGGCGAGCAGGCTGTAGATGCTCCGCCGCTCGACCTCCTTCGACACCAGGCCGATGCCGATGAAGATCGCGATGAACAGGCCGAAGACCGTGATGGCCGCCAGGCCGAGATCCTTGATGATCTTCACGTCCTGGCCGGCCGTGAGCTGGCCGATCAGGTACGACGCCCCCATCAGCAGCAGCGCGAAGACGACCAGGTTGTAGAGCACCTTGTCGCGCACCGACTCGCGGAACACGTTCACCGCGATCGTGCCGGTGGTGCGGAGGACGCGGGGACCCCTCATCAGGCGCGCGCTCCCGGCCAGCGCTCGTCGCCGGCTGCCTCGGACGTCGTGACCTGCTGGACGAAGAAGTCCTCGAGCGTGTCGCGGATCGGGTTGAGCGACACCAGCCGGGCGCCGGCCGCGGTCAGCTCGGCGGCCAGCCGCTCGGGCCCCGCATCGAGTGCCAGCTCCAGCGCATGGCGGCGCTCGCCGATCCGCGTCGCGCCGAGCAGACGGGGCCGGATGCGATCGAGCAGCGTCTCGTCCAGCTCGGCCATGACCAGTTCCCAGCCGCGCACCGTGAACGGCGCCAGCTCGTCGAGCCGCCCGCTGGCGGCCAGCCGGCCGCGGGCCAGGATCGCCACCCGGCTGCAGACGGCCTCGGCGTCGCTCAGCACGTGCGAGCTGAAGAAGACGGTCACCCCCTGGTCGCGCAGCCGCAGGATCAGCTGGCGGACGTCGCGGCGCCCGAGCGGGTCGAGCCCCGACATCGGCTCGTCGAAGATGACCAGCTCCGGATCGTTCACCAGGGCCTGGGCGATGCCGACGCGCTGCAGCATCCCCTTCGAGAAGCGGCGCAGCGGCAGCCGCCGCTCGGCCCCGATCCCCACCTCGTCGAGCAGCCGGCCGACGCGCTCGCGCCGCGCCGATCCGGCATAGCCGAACAGCCCGGCGAAGTAGGTGAGCAGTTCCTCGGCCGTGAGGTGGTCGTAGAAGAAGGGGTTCTCGGGGAGGTAGCCGATGCGATGGCGCGCCGCCACGTCGCCCGCCGGCCGCCCGAGCAGTTCCGCGCGCCCGGAGGTCGGGTAGATGAGCTGCATCAACAGCTTCAGCGTGGTCGTCTTGCCGGCGCCGTTGGGGCCCAGGAAGCCGAAGACCTCACCCCGCTCCACGGAAAGCGTCAGCCCGTCGAGCGCGCGGTAGGGACGCGGGCGCCAGAAGCCGACCGCGTAGTGCTTCGTGAGCGTGTCCGTGCTGATGGCCTGCATCACGATTCGGGCGTCCGTGCCGGCGGCCGCGACCGGGCCGCCCGGATCGACGCCGGCGCCCGGCCGCCGATCAGTGCGGCGCCGGGCCGTGCCCCGGTCCGGTGGCCGGGGCGTGCTTCAGGTCGTAGGCAATCGCGGCATCGAAGTACTGCGGTGCGAGGCCGCCTTCCACCTTCACGCCGTCGATGAAGAACGTGGGCGTCGCATGGACGCCGAGCTGCGTGCCGAGTGCGACGTCCTGCTGCACCTGCTTGATGACCGCCGGATAGCGGGCATCGAAGTCGGTGACGCCCGCGATCTCCTTCAGCGCCTCGCGGATGGCCGGGCCGCTCATGTTCTCCTGGTTGTCGTAACACCAGGCCTGCATGGCTTCCTCTTTGCCCTTCTCGGCCGCCAGGCGCACGGCCACCGCGGCGTCGCAGGCATAGGGATGCGGGCCGCCGCCGAGCACGTTGTCGTTGCACGAGGAGTTCAGCGGATAGTCCTTGTAGACCAGCCGGACCTGTCCGGGATCCTCGGCCGCGTACTTCTCGAAGATGCTCTTGTAGATCCGCCACGTGTTGGCGCACGACGGGCATTCGTAGTCGTTGAACTTGACGACCAGCACCTTCGCGCCCTCGCGCGGCACGTCGACCGGCACGCGCGGCTGCTGCGAGAACCAGTGCTCGAAGGCCGACTCCTGTTCGGTCGGCAGCGGCGCGGGCGCGGCCGGCGCCGCCTGTACCCCCTCGCGCGGGAAGAGGGCGAGCGCCGAGGCCGACCCCGCCACCAGCAGGATGGCCAGCGTCATCGCCAGCGGGCTGCGCCGCAGACCCTTGAGGTCGGCAAACGCGCGCCGCGGCAGGCTCCGCATCGGCACGTCGGCCGACGCCCCCGTCACGATGAACAGCCCGACCACCCCGACGTAGGTCGCCATGCAGAGCGGACAGACCGTCTTCAGGACGAAGAACGACGCGTAGGCCAGGTAGAAGACCACCGCCAGGCCGATGGTGGACAGCGCGAAGAGGTACCCCGGGATGTTCTGGCGTGCCGGTCCCTTCGCCCGCAGGCCGCCGCCCACGAGCAGAGTCGTCAGCACGAAGAACAGCGCCCCGAAGAGCGCCACCGGCACCCCGGCGAACGTGCCGTAGCGGCTCTGGTACACCGCGGTGCAGCTGACCGTGGCGCTGACGTCGCAGAAGCTCGTGTAGGCGGGATCGCGCAGGAGGTGGTAGTGCACGTAGGCCGCCGCCAGCGAGGCGGCCAGGCCGACGAGCGTGAACAGCAGCGCAAGGCGTCCAGCGGTTCGTGTCATACAGTTGGGCTCGGCAGTCCGTGTGCTGTAATCATACCCGCGCACCGGCCGCCGCAACCCCGAAAAGCGAAGAGCGGGATGCCCGCGCTCAGGCGGACATCCCGCAGGTGTGTGACGCGACCCGGAGGCCGCCCGGGCTTACTGGACGATGGCCGTGCCGGCCGGGATCGGGTTGGCGATCGCTGCGCCGGTGTTGTCCTGGAACAGCGTGCCGCGGGTGTCGGTCGCGAACGACCGCGTCCCCGTCGAGCCGACCGTGATCGGCACCGCGCCCGCCCAGTACGACGCCACTGCGTCGTTCGCCGCGGTGTTGCACGTGTTGGCCGCCGTCGTCACCGTGGCCGCGCCCGTCTCCAGCGTCAGCGAGACGCTGTAGCCGCTCTTGAGGGACGGGTCCGTTGCCAGGTCCGGGCTGATGAACGCCTGGTTGCTGCCCGCCGGGGCCTTCGCCAGGTCGACGAGCGCCTGCGCGTACCCGCCGCTCGCGCAGCTGGCCGAATAGGTCGACTCCGCGCTGTTGATCGCCCGCAGCGAGCCGATGGCCGACGCCTCGTTGCCCGACATCCGCGCGCGCAGCAGGCCCGGGACCGCGATCGCGGCGATGATCCCGATGATGGCCACGACGATCAGCAGTTCGATGAGCGTGAAGCCCTTGGTGTCCCGCATCTTCATGATCCTCTGCTCCTCAGCGAGTAACGGCGACGCGGCCGGCCCACCCCGTGACCGACCTCTCCGTTCGCGCCGCCTTGAATGGCAAGGCCGGTGCCAGGCTGAGCGGGAGCCGATGAAAACAGACAACACCAATTATATCAACATCTTATGGCATACAACAGAACCCGGACCGTCACTGCCAATCCGCGTCTCTGACACTCTTTGTCAACGCCAGACCGACAGAAAGTGTCAGTCGGACGGCCGGAGGCGCCAACACCGCAGAGGCGACGGCCGGAGCTCCGCAGCCCGTAGCCCGAAGCCCGTGGCCCGTAGCCCGTGGCCCGTGGCCCGTGGCCCGTGGGCCCATGGCCCTTCACCGCAGGTTGTACTTCTTCACGTAATAGCGGAACGATCGGAAGCTCATCCCGAGCAGTTCGGCGGCCTTGACCTGAACGCCGCCCGCCCGCTCGAGCGCCCGGGCGATGTAGTCGCGCTCGATCTGCTGGACGTGCTCTTCGAGGTCGAACCCGGACTCGGGCAGGTCGACGGCCGGCGGCCCGGCGGCGGCGGGGCGGGCGCCGGTGGCGAGCGCCGGCGGCAGGCTCTCGGGCAGGATCGCCGGCGTCCGCTCCAGCGCCACGGCCCGCTCGATCACGTTCTCCAGCTCGCGGACGTTGCCGGGCCAGGGGGCGGCCTCGAGCCGGGCCATCGCCTCGTGGGAAATGGACAGGACCGGCTTGTTCATCTGTTCCCGGTACTTCGCCAGGAAGTGCTCGGCGAGCAGGGGGATGTCCTCGCGCCGCTCGCGCAGCGGCGGCAGCTGCACGGGGATCACGTTGATGCGGTAGTAGAGGTCCTCCCGGAACCGGCCGTCGGCCACCAGGCGGCTCAGGTCCTGGTTGGTGGCCGCAATCACGCGGATGTCGGCCTCGATCTCCTCGACGCCGCCAACCCGCCGGAACTTCCGCTCCTGCAGGACCCGGAGCAGCTTCACCTGCATCATCGGGCTCATCTCGCCGATCTCGTCGAGGAAGATCGTGCCGTGCTCGGCCACCTCGACCAGCCCCTTCTTGTTCGAGGCCGCGCCGGTGAAGGCGCCGCGCATGTGGCCGAACAGCTCCGATTCGAGCAGCGTCTCGGGGAGCGCGCCGCAGTTGACCGCCACGAACGGGCGATCGCGCCGCAGCGAGTGGACGTGAATCGCCCGCGCGACCAGCTCCTTCCCCGTTCCCGACTCGCCGGTGATGAGGATGGTGCTGTTGGTCGGAGCGATGGTCTCGACGAGCCCGAAGACGGCGAGCATCGGCTCGCTCCGCCCCACGATGTTCGCGAACTGGTGCGAGGTGTGGAGCGCCCGCTTCAGCAGCACGTTCTCCTGGCGGAGCTGGCGCCGCTCCAGGGCGTTACGGACGACCAGCTTCAGCTCGTCGACGTCGAACGGCTTGCTCAGGTAGTCGTAGGCCCCCATGCGGAGCGCCTCGACGGCGCTCTCGGTCGACGCGAAGGCCGTCACCATGATGCCGATGATCTCCTGGTCGACGCGCTTGGCGGCACGCAGGACGTCGACACCGCTGACGTCGGGCATCTTGATGTCGGAGATCAGCAGGTCGAAGGGCTGCTGTTCGAGGAGCGCGATCGCGTCGTGGCCGTTGTCGGCCAGGTGGACGTCGTAGCCCTCGCGCTTCAGCACGATCGCCAGCAGCTCGCGCATCGACCGCTCGTCGTCGACGACGAGGATGCGGGACGCCGTGGTGGCCGGACGCGCGGTGGTCTCGGGTGTCATCGTGGTCATGGCGCGGGGACGGCAGCCCGGGCGGGGAGGCGCACGGCGACGGTCGTCCCCTGCCCCTGCCGCGACTGCACGTGAATCTCTCCGTTGTAGTCGGTGACGATGCGATGGACGATGGCGAGGCCGAGGCCCGTCCCCTTCTCGAAGCCGCCGTGGAACGGCTGGAACAGCGTCTCGGCCGCCCCCGGCGGCAGGCCGATCCCCTCGTCGGCGACCGTCAGGACGACACCGCCGCCGCGCGCGGTCTCGCCGGCCCGGATGGACAGGCGCAGGTGCCCGCCGTCGGGCATCGCCCGCAGCCCGTTGGTGGCGAGGTTCCAGACGATCTGGCGCAACTGCCCTTCGTCGGCCTCGTAGCCGACCTCCTCCGCGGGGACGTCGACGTCGATGACGTGTCCGGCCCGCACCTCGGCGCTGTTGCGCAGCAGCATGGCCGTATCGTTGACCGCGCGCCGTGCGTCCAGCCGCGTCACCTCGAAGCGCTGCGGCCGCGCGTAGGCGAGGAACGACCGGATCGTCGCGTTCAGCCGCTCGGACTCGCGCAGCACGATGTCCATCAGCTGCGCCTGGTCCTCCGAGAGCGGCAGCTCGTGCCGCAGGATCTGGATCGAGCCCGACATCGAGGCGAGCGGGTTGCGGATCTCGTGCGCGATGCCGGCGGCCATCTCGCCGACGGCCGCGAGCCGCTGGCGCAGCCGGGCGTCGTACTCCAGGCGGCGCAGCTCGGTCACGTCCTGGAAGGTGAACAGAAAGCCGGCGCGCCCGCCGGGGGTGACCAGGTGCGTCGCACTCAGGCCGAGATCGATCAGCGCCTGGTCGGGCCGGCGGTAACGGTAGTCGGCGCGGTGGCTCCGCTGGCCGGCCAGATCGGTGTCGAGCGCTGCGGCGGCGGGCGCCGGCAGCTGGAGCACGTCGGCCACGGCGTGTCCGATCGCCTGCTCGGGCGCCAGCCCGGTGATCGTGCCGGCCGCCCGGTTGAACGTCAGGATGCGGCCCGCGTAATCGGTCGTCACCAGGCCGCTCGTCAGGCTGTCGATCACGTCCTGGTTGAACGCCTGCAGGTCGGCGATCTCGGTCGAGGCCCGCTCGAGCCGCTCGCCGGCGTGGCGCAGGCTCCCGGCCAGCGAGCCGCTGACCAGGCCGACGACGAAGAAGCCGAAGACGTTGATCGCGACGGTGTACTGCGCCAGGCGCCCGGCCGGCAGCGCGACCGACGCCCCCATGAGCCAGGGCTCCTGCAGCAGGCCCGCGGCCGCGAGGTACTGCGCGAGCACCAGGCCGCCGTAGAGGATCGTGCTGAGCACGGCGAGCAGCAGTCCGCCGCGCCGGAACTGGAGGACGCCGGCCGCGGCGATCGGCAGGAAGTACAGCGTCGCGAAGTAGCTGGTCACGCCGCCGGTGACGTAGATGAAGGCCGAGACGATCAGCGCGTCGCCGGCCAGCTGCAGGTCGACCGTCCAGCGATGGCGGTCGAGCGACGGCAGCAGGGCGATGTAGACGAGCGTGAGCGCGTAGGTGAGGCCGATCAGGAGGAAGAATGGGTCGACCGGGAACGACCCCGGCGAGTTGATCTGCACCAGGATCGCCGATCCGAGCAGCACGGTGCTGATCACGACCCGGATCGCGATCAGCCACGCCAGCTTGCGCCGCAGCCCGGCTTCCACCACGCGCTCCCTCTTACCCGCTCAGCTTGTTGATCAGGTCGAAGATCGGCATGTACATCGAGATGACGATCCCCCCGACGATGACGCCGAGGATGGCGATCATGATCGGCTCGAGCAGCGTCAGCAGGCCGGCCACGGCCGTATCGACCTCCTCCTCGTAGAAGTCGGCGATCTTCGCCAGCATCGTGTCGAGGGCGCCGGTCGCCTCGCCGACGCCGATCATCTGGGTGACCATGGGCGGGAAGACCTTCGTCTCCTTCAGCGGTCCCGACACCGTTTCGCCGCGCTCGATGCTGCGCCGCGTCGCCAGGATGGCGTCCTCCACGATCGCATTGCCGGAGGTGCGCGCGGTGATCTCGAGGCCGTCGAGGATCGGCACGCCCGAGCTGATGAGCGTCGACAGCGTGCGGCAGAACCGCGCGACGGCGATCTTCCGGAGCAGCGAGCCGAGCACCGGCATCATCAGCAGGCCGCGATCGATCACGTGCCGGCCGTTCTCGGTGGCATAGTAGCGCCGGAAGAGGAATCCGAGCGCCACGAGGCCGGCCACGAGGAACGGCAGGAACTTCACGAAGACGTCGCTCAGCCAGATGACGACGCGGGTCGGCAGCGGCAGGTCGGCGCCGAGGCCCGCGAAGAGGCTCGCGAAGGTCGGGATGACCTTCCACAGGATGACCGCGACGACGATGGCGGCGATGCTGATGACGGCGATCGGGTAGATCATCGCCGACTGCACCTGGCCCTTCAGCTTCACCGCCTTCTCGATGTAGGTCGACAGCCGCTTCAGGATCGTGTCGAGGATGCCGCCCGCCTCGCCGGCAGCCACCATGTTGGTGAACAGCGGATCGAACGTCTTCGGATGCTTGCGCATCGCGTCGGCCAGCGACGCGCCGGCTTCCACGTCCCCGCGGGTCTGCAGGATGACGGCGGCGAAGTTCTTGTCCGACTCCTGGCCGCCGAGGATCTCCAGGCACTGCACCAGCGGCAGGCCGGCGTCGATCATGACCGAGAACTGGCGCGTGAAGACCGCCAGGTTCTTCGCGTTGACCCGCCGGCCCGTCCGGCCGACGCGCGCGACGGCCGCCGCCTTCTCCTTGGCGGGCGTGATGCGCGTGACCAGCACCTGCTCGCGGCGCAGGGCGGCGACCGCGGCCTCCATCGTCTCGGCGACGCGCTCGCCCGCGACCCGCTCACCGCCGCGCGTGCGACCCGAATAGGCAAACGTCGGCATGGTTCGTCCTCACCCGGCCCTCAGCGGGCGGATCCCGTCGGGCGCGGTCCCTGGCGGCCGAGTCCGGCCCCGGGCACGACGCCCACCCCCCGGTTGATCATGTCCTGCAGCTCGTCCTTCAGCGAGGAGGCCGCCAGCGCGGTCTCCAGCGAGATGATCCGCTTCTGGAACAGCGTCGCCAGCGACTGGTTCGACGTCTGCATCCCGTACTTCTCCTGCCCGGTCTGCATCGCGGAGTAGATCTGGTGGATCTTGTCCTCGCGGATCAGGTTGCGGATGCCCGCCGTGGGCACCAGGATCTCCAGCGAGACGACGCGCCCCTCGCCGTTCTGCCGCGGCAGCAGCGCCTGGCAGACGATCCCCTCGAGCACGAGCGACAGCTGCGTCCGGATCTGCGACTGCTGGTGCGACGGGAAGACGTCGATGATGCGGTTGATCGTCTGCGCCGCCGAGTTGGTGTGCAGCGTGGCGAACGTCAGGTGGCCGGTCTCGGCGATCCGGAGCGCGGCCTCGACGGTCTCGAGGTCGCGCATCTCGCCGATGAGGACCACGTCCGGATCCTCGCGCAGGGCGGCCCGCAGCGCCGGGCCGAAGCCCTGCGTGTCGCTGTGGATCTCGCGCTGGTTCACCAGGCAGCTCTTGTGCTGGTGGATGTACTCGATCGGATCCTCGATCGTCAGGATGTGCCCGTGCCGCTCGGCGTTGATCTTGTCGAGCATCGCCGCCAGCGTCGTCGACTTGCCGCTGCCGGTCGGGCCGGTGACCAGCACCAGCCCCCGCGGCCGCTCGGCCAGCTGCGCCAGGACCGACGGCAGGCCGAGCTCGTCGAAGTTGCGGATCCGCTCGGGGATCAGCCGGTAGACCGCGGCCACCGCGCCGCGCTGGTTGAAGACGTTGCAGCGGAAGCGCGCCAGCCCCCGGATGCCGAACGAGAAGTCGAGCTCGAGCGTCTCCTCGAACCGCTTCTTCTGCGCGTCGGTCAGCACGCTGTAGACGAGCTGCTGCGTCTCCGCCGCCGAGAGTTCCGGCAGGGGCAGCCGCTGCAGCTCGCCGTGCACGCGGACCTGCGGCGGCGTGCCGGTCGTCAGGTGGAGGTCCGATCCCTCCAGATCCACCGTCGTCTTCAACAGATCAGGCAGTGTGGACATCACTTCACCGTCTCCCGCACCACTTCCTCGACCGTGGTCACGCCGTCCTTCACCTTCCGCAGGCCGCTCTGGCGCAACGTGATCATCCCGTCCTCGATCGCCTTGCGGCGCAGCTCGAGCCCGGACGCCCCGACGAGCACCAGCTCGCGCAGGTCGTCGGTGATCTCCATCACCTCGTACAGGCCGACGCGGCCCCGGTAGCCGGTCTGGTTGCACTGGCCGCAGCCGGCCCCCTTCATCGGCCTGACCGACGCCGCCTCGTCCGCGTTGAAGCCGGCGTTCACGAGCGCCGGCGGCGGCAGCGGCGCCGGCTCCTTGCAGGCGCTGCAGATGCGCCGGACGAGCCGCTGCGCGCAGATCAGGTTCACCGAGCTCGCCACCAGGAACGGCTCGATCCCCATGTTCATCAGCCGGTTCACCGTGCTCGGCGCGTCGTTGGTGTGCAGCGTCGACAGCACCAGGTGCCCCGTGAGCGCCGCCTTCACGGCGATCTCCGCCGTTTCGAAGTCGCGGATCTCGCCCACCAGGATGATGTTCGGGTCCTGGCGGAGGAACGAGCGCAGCGCCGCCGCGAAGTTCAGCCCGATGCTCTCCCGCACCTGCACCTGGTTGACGCCCGCGATGTTGAACTCGACCGGATCCTCGGCCGTCATGATGTTCGTCTCGGGCGTGTTCAGCCGCGCGATGGAGGAGTAGAGCGTGTTCGTCTTCCCGCTGCCCGTCGGCCCCGTCACCAGCACCATGCCCCACGGCCGCTGGATCGCCGCCTCGTAGCGGACGAGCGACTCGGACTCGAAGCCGAGCTTCGTCATGTCGAGCATCAGCTTGTCCTTGTCGAGCAGCCGCATGACGATCTTCTCGCCGAACAGCGTCGGCAGGCAGGAGACGCGGAAGTCGATCTCCTTGGCGGCGCCGTTGTCCGTGAAGCGGATCTTGATGCGCCCGTCCTGCGGCAGCCGCTTCTCGGCGATGTCCAGCTTCGCCATGATCTTCACGCGCGAGGTGAGCGCGTCGCGGAACTTCATCGGCGGATTCATGATGTTGTACAGAATCCCGTCGATGCGGAACCGCACCCGCAGCTCCTTCTCGTACGGCTCGACGTGGATGTCGCTCGCCCCCTTCTGGATGGCCGACATCAGCAGGACGTTGACCAGCCGGACTACCGGCGCTTCTTCGCCCTGCCGCGCCAGCGCCTCGACGCTGATCTCCTCGAGCTCCTCGAGCACCTCGACGTCGCCGCTGTCGACGAGCGGCAGCTCCTCGAGCGCCCGCGTCGCCATCTCCAGCGTGTTGGCGCTGCTCGGCCCGCCCCCCGCCACCGCCGCCTTCCCCGTCCCGTAGTACTTCTGCAGCGCCTCCAGCACCGCCGTCTCGGACGCCACCACCGGCTCCACGTTGTAGCCGGTCATGAACTTGATGTCGTCCATCGCGAAGACGTTGGTCGGGTCCGTCATCGCAATGGTCAGCGTCGCCCCCGCCCGGCTGAGCGGCACGATCTGATACTTGTGGGCGGTCTCGGCGGGAACCAGCTTGATGACGGAGGGGTCGATCTCGAACTGCCCGAGGTTGATGGAGGGAACGCCGTACTGCTTGCTCAGCAGCGCCGTAATCTCGTCGTCACGCACGAATCCCAGCTTGACCAGGTTGAAGCCGAGCTTCCCCCCGCTGGTCTTCTGGTAGTTCAGGGCTTCCTGAAGCTGCTCCGGCGTGATCCGCTTCTCTTTGAGGAGAAGCTCCCCGATGCGGACCGGCATGCGAGTCTGATGACCCTCTGAATATAGCCCGGGCCGGCCGCCCGATGACGATTTTCGTCATCGACTGACCTAAAACGTCACCCGGGCGCCAAGCCCCCAGCCACGGGCCGTGGCGTCCTCGCCGCGGCTGATTTCCCCGTCCAGGTACACACCGGAATGGAGGGCCACACTGACGCCAGCGGTCCCCACCGGCAGTGCCTGATTCAGCGTATTTACACGGAATCCGCCCCGGATCCCGAGCCGCCGGTTGAGCAGCCAGGCCTCCGCGCCGGCCGCTACATGGCGCCGCTCACCCAGGGCGGTCATCGACCGTGTCAGGTCGGCGTCCACCGCCACCGTAAAGCCCTGCAGACGCCCCCGGCCCGACAGCTCTGGTGCAACAGCCGCGCCGACCCGGACCTGCCGGGTCAGCTGGACCGGCGTCCCCCCGTCCGGCGCCTGAAATTCGGGTTCCCGGACGTTTTTCGCCACGATTCCCAGCCGGATCGGCCCGTAGGAGGCCATGGCGCCCAGGTCGAGGTCGAAGGCGCTCCCGGTACGGCCGCCCAGCGCGTCCGCCCGGTCCAGGGCGGCCGCTGCCGACTCTCCGGCCACCCCCGCCGGCGCCTCGGCCACCGTCCCCCGCACCCATTTCAACGTCGTCCCCACCGTGATCCCGGGCAACAGGCTCTGGACGAGGGATACGCCGAACTGCCCGGTCCGCAAGGACGACACGCCGGCCGATCCCACCTCTTGTCGGCCGACCGCCGAAGCGGCTGCAGCGGCCAGGCGGCTCTCTTGGATCCGGTAGTAGCTGAGACCGAGCGCCGGGAAGGCCATGCCGAAGCTGGTGGCCGTGTCCCGCCGCCCGCCGTCGAGGCCGGCGCCCGGGGTGCCCCGTCCGCTGATGACCTCCGACTGCGTCCGTTCGAGCAGGGCGCCGAAGTAGGCGCCCGTCGCCAGCCCGGCCGGGTTCCAGTACGTCGCCGACGCATCGTCGGCAACGGCCACGAAGGCGCCGCCCATGCCGAGGGCGCGGATCCCGACGCTCTCGAACGTCTGGGCAGCGGCAGGGCTCGTGGCCAGGGGACTGCTGAGGACGGCCAGCACGGCCGCGGCCACGAAGGTGAACCGGCGGGAGGGCGCACGCCGCCGCCGGGTGACGGGATGAGGGATCTGGGTCATCGGACACCTGTACGGGGCCATGCCCGGGCCACCCGGCGGAGCCGGGGACGGGCATGGAGCGAACGGGGCGGGACGCCAGAGCGGCGCCCCGCCGACTGCAGGGAAGAAAGACGGGGAGGGACCGCGCTCAGCCGACCAGGACGGCGGCAGCGACGACCGTGGTCCAGAGCCCCTTCTTGTCGCCGACCGCTGTCTGGGTCACGTTCTGCGTCCGGACGATCTGGTTCGAGAGGCGGTAGACTTCCTTCTTCTCGTCCCAGCTCTTGTCCGGATCGAAGTCGAGGCCGAGCGTCGTCGCGAGCATCTCGGCCGCCAGCTCCTCGGCGTAGTCGCCGGCGGTATCCTCGTTCTCGCCGTAGCTGTGGTGCTCGGACAGGTAGCCGTAGAGCTTGTTGTCGCGCGGAATGGCCACGCCCACCGTGGCGGCGATCAGACGGTGCGGCTCGCGGGTGGCCGTCTCCGACATGACGACGAAGGTGACCTGCCCCGGCTTCAGACGCTTCATCCCCTCGGACCGTGAGAGGATCCGGCAGCCCGGCGGGAAGATGCTCGACACGCGCACGAGGTTGCAGGCGGCAATGCCGGCCGAACGGAGCGCGAGTTCGAACGAGGTGAGCTTCTCTCGATGCTTGCCGACACCCTTGGTGAAGAACATTTCCTTGGGAACGAATCCGATCACTGTCTGCGCTCCTGCCTGAACCGGACCACCCCGGCGCGCCGACCTCGACCGACAGCGGTGAGACGGCTCATCGCCCTGATGCCAAATTCGCATCGTAATGAAGGTGTGTAGGGCTGTCAAGAAAACAACCGCGCCGCGGGGCGGCGCGTGCACGCGCCGACGGCGGCCTGGGCTACAATGACGGATTGGTGCAATCCAGCGTGCGGCCCTCCGGTCCGGCACCGGCCTGCGGCGGGCGTGCCTCGCGGGCGGCATGGCGTTCGACGTTCGAGGATTCCAGATGTCCGACTCCCGCACCGCGACGGTTCCGGCGCCCGCGACGCCGGGGCTGCTGGCACGGTGCGCCGGCGTTCTGCTGTCGCCGGCGCGCACGATGCGCGTGGTAGCCGCCCGCCCCGACTGGGCGGGCGTCCTCGTGCTGACCGCCCTGGTCGCCGCGCTCTGCGCGGGCGGCCTGCGCCTGACGGCGATCGGGCGTCAGATCACGCTCGATCAGCAGGTGCGGACGGTCGAAGGCTTCGGCCGGCACCTCACCGACGCCCAGTACGCCGACCTCCGGCAGGTCGATCAGTACGGCGCCGCCATCGGGGCGGCGCAGGGATTGCTCGGCACCCCGCTGGCCGTGCTGGCGGTGGCCCTCCTGCTCTTCGGCTATTTCCACGTCCGGGCGCGCGGCGCGGCCCGGTTCCCCCAGGTGCTGGCCGTGGTCGCCCATGCCGGCGTCGTGCTGACCCTCCAGCAGCTCATCGTGACGCCGCTGGCCTGGATGCGGCAGACTCTGGCCAGCCCCACGAACCTCTCGGCCCTCTTTCCCGTCTTCACACAGGGGAGCTTCCTGGCCGGGCTGACGGGGTCCTTCGATCTGTTCCGTCTCTGGTGGCTGGCGGTGCTGGCCATCGGGCTCGGCGGGCTCTACCGGCGCCGGGCCGGGCCGATCTTCCTCGGTCTGTGCGGCGTCTATCTGGTGGTCGGGATCGTGCTGGCCACGATTCAGGTTGCGACGGGAGGAGTCTGACCCCTTGGGCAAGCGTTACCTCATCGGCGCCATCGTCGTCCTCCTCGTCGCCGGCACGGTGGCCGGCGGACTGTATTTCCGGAAGAAGGATGGGCTTCCGGTCAACGGCGAGACGATCCAGCGGCGGAACCTCACCGCGATCGTGTCGGCCTCCGGCACGATCCAGCCGAAGCGGTCGGTCAACATCAGCGCCGACACGATCGGCCGCGTCACGCAGCTGGCCGTGCAGGAGGGCGAGCGGGTGAAGGCCGGCCAGTTCCTCCTGCAGATCGACCCCCGGTCGCTGCAGACGGCCGTCAACCGGGGCCAGGCGAGCCTCGATGCCGAGCGGTCCTCGCTGGCCGCGGCGCGCGTGGCCGTGCAGACCGCGCAGGCGAACCTCTCGCTCGCGCAGGAGACGCTGCGGCGCCAGAAGGAGCTCTGGAGCGAGCAGCTGACGACGCGCCAGGATCTCGACACGGCCCAGAACGACGTCAACGTGAAGGAAACGGAGCTGAAAGCCCGGCAGGCGGACGTCGTCACGCAGCAGGAACGGATCAAGCAGCAGGCCGCCTCGCTCGCCTCGGCCCGCTACGACCTCAGCAAGGTCACGATCGTCTCGCCGATCGACGGCATCGTCACCCGCCGCAACATCGAAGAGGGCGAAATGGTGCTGGTCGGGACGATGAACAACGCCGGCACGGTGCTGCTGACGATCGCCGACATGTCGGTGATCCAGGCCGAGGTCAACGTCGACGAAACGGACGTTCCCAACGTCCAGGTCGGCCAGCCGGCCGCCGTCAGCGTCGACGCCTACCCGGACCGCACCTTCAAGGGGCACGTCACGGAGATCGGCAACAGCCCCATCCAGAACGCGACGTCGACGAGTGCCTCGACCGGCTCGCAGCAGGCGACCAACTTCAAGGTGGACGTCCGGATCGACGAGCCGATTCCCGACGTCCGGCCGGGCTTCACCTGCACGGCCGACATCACGACGGCCACGCGCACGGACGCGATTGCGGTGCCGATCCAGTCGGTCACGACGCGCGAGCTGGTCTACGACGCGCAGGGGCACGTCGTCCCGCAGTCGGGCGCCGCCGACCCGCTCGGGCCCGCGCCGCTCCAGCCGGGCCAGACGCGGAAGGAGACCGAAGGGGTCTTCGTCATCCGCAACGGCAAGGCGGTGTTCGTCCCGATCACGATCGGGATCGCCGGCGATCGCTACTTCGAGGTGCTGTCGGGGCTGCAGCCGGGAGACGTGGTCATCACCGGCCCGTACAACTCCGTGCGCCAGATGAAGGACGGCGACGCGGTGCGGCTGTCCAAGACGCCCGTCGTCGGCTGAGCGCCGCGGCGGCGCCCGCGGCGCATCACCCAGCATGAATCAGTTCCTGGAATCGGTCGGCCTCGCGCTCGGCGCCATCTGGGCGAACAAGCTGCGTTCGTTCATGACGGTGCTCGGCAACATCGTGGCGGTGACGTCGATCATCGCCGTCGTGTCGCTGATCCAGGGGCTGAACGCCGCCGTCTCCACCGCCATCATCAACGAGGCCGGCGCCGACGCCTTCATCGTGCAGCGCGTCGGCGTCATCACCGACCCGGACGAGGCGGAGCGGGCGCAGCGGATGAACCCGGACGTGACGCTCGCCGACGGCGAGGCCATCCAGCGGTTCAGCCAGCACGTCGATGCCGTCATGGCGCAGGCCGAACGCAACGGCACGGTCAGCTACGGCAGCCAGACGCTCGAGAGCGTGTCGATTCAGGGGGTCACCCGCAACTTCGGCGACTTCTCCACCTTCGATGCCGAACGCGGCCGGATGCCGACGCCGAGCGAGGTCGAGCGCAACCAGCCGGTCGCCCTGCTCGGCTGGAGCACGGCGGACCGGCTCTTCGGCGAGGTGAACCCGATCGGCAAGACCGTCGCCATCCAGGGGGTACACTTCCGGGTCGTCGGCGTCAGCGCGAAGAAGGGCTCCATCTTCGGCCAGTCCCAGGACGAGTTCGTCGTCATCCCGCTCGGCCGCTACCACCAGCTCTTCGGCACGGGCCAGTCCCTGGAGTTGATGGTGCAGCCGACCACGCCGGCGGTCCTGCACACGGCCATCGACGAGGCCACCGTCGCACTGCGGGTGCACCGCCACCTCCGGCCGACCGAGCAGGACAACTTCGGCATCTTCACGTCGGACACGATCCTGAACATCTACCACCAGGCCACCGCCGGGATCTTCGCGGTCCTCGTCGGCGTGGTGGGCCTGTCGCTCGTCGTCGGCGGCATCGTCATCATGAACATCATGCTGATGGTGGTAAGCGAGCGGACCCGCGAGATCGGTCTGCGCAAGGCGCTCGGCGCCCAGCGCCGCGACATCATCTGGCAGGTGCTCACCGAGTCGGTCACGCTGTCCACGATGGGCGGCATCGTGGGCACGGGCCTCGGCGCCTCGGTCGCCCTGGCCATCGCCCGCTTCACCCCCGTGCCGGCCTCGGTGCAGGTCTGGTCGGTCGCCCTCGGCGTGTCGCTGACGGCCGTCGTCGGCCTGGGCTTCGGCCTGTACCCGGCGAACCGGGCCGCGCGCCTCGATCCGATCGAGGCGCTGCGGCGGGAGTGACGCGATGAGCTTCCGCCTCGGCCTGCTCGGCGAAGTCGTCCGGATGGCGATGGACACGCTGCGCACCAACAAGCTGCGGTCCGCGCTGACGGTGCTGGGCGTCGTCATCGGCATCACCGCCATCGTCGGGATGACCTCGCTCATCCGCGGCTTCGACGAGTCGCTCCGCAACAGCATCAAGGAGATCGGGCCGAACACGATCTTCGTGCAGAAGTTCGGCTTCACCAGCCTCGGCAGCGGGCGCAGCTTCACGGAACTGCTGAAGCGGCCCAACCTCACCATCGGCGACGCCGACGCGATTGCCGCCGAAGCCCCGACCGTGAAGATGGTGGACGTCTGGCTGGGCGGCGGCCCCGGACGCATCATCCAGGAGCGCATCGCCTACCGCAACACCCGGACGAAGCCGACGATCGTGATGGGATCGACGCAGAACTTCGCCGCTGTCAGCTTCATCAAGCTGAGCGCCGGCCGCTTCTTCACGGGCGCCGAGGTGCTGCACCACCGCAAGGTCGTCGTCCTCGGGCACAACCCGTACCTGACGCTGTTCCCCGACACCGACCCGATCGGCAAGTCGGTCCGGATCGGCGACGGCCGGTTCACCGTGATCGGCGTCCTCGGCAAGCGGCCCAACCCCGGCTTCGGCAACGCCGGCGTCGACGACTTCGTCGTGATACCCGAGACGGTCTACCAGGACCAGTACGGCATCGATGCCGTACACCAGCAGCGCGGGACGATGCAGAACGTGATGATCGTCGCCGTGCCGCGCGACGGCGTGTCTCGCAAGGCCGCCCTGCAGGACGTCGAGACCGTGATGCGCATCCGCCACGGCCTGAAACTCGACCAGCCGGACGACTTCGACCTCGTCACCCAGGACGAGGCGCTGAAGGTGTGGGATCGGATCAGCAGCGCGACCTACCTGGGCCTGGTGGTCATCTCGTCGATCGCCCTGATGGTCGGTGGCATCGGCGTGATGGCCATCATGATGATTTCGGTCACGGAGCGGACGCGCGAGATCGGCGTCCGCAAGGCGCTCGGCGCGCGCCGGCGGGAGATCCTCTGGCAGTTCCTGATCGAGGCCGCCTGCCTCACCCTGGTCGGCGGAGTCCTCGGCGTCGCCATCGGCAGCGGCATCGGCATCCTCGTCCACTACCTGTCCGGCTTCCCGATCTCGCTTCCCTGGTGGTCCTTCGCCCTCGGCCTCGGCTTCTCGGCCTCGGTCGGCATCTTCTTCGGCATGGTCCCCGCCGTCCGCGCCTCCCGCCTCGACCCGATCGAAGCACTACGGTACGAATAAGGCCCCGCGGGGGGCCCCGCGCGAACTGAGAGATATTTCAACCGTGTTGCCAGACGGCCCGCCCGGTCGATATGATGCCGGAAGTCACGGTAGACGCCCGTTCCTCCGCGCCGCGAACAGGAGGGTACCCCGATGAGAGTCTACGACACGCCGAGCCTCCGCAACCTGGCCCTGGTCGGGCACAGCGGAGCCGGCAAGACGCAGCTGGCCTCGGCCATGCTCTTCGATGCGCAGGCCGTCACCCGGTTCGGACAGGTCGACGATGGGACCACGGTGACGGACTTCGACGAAGAAGAGATCGCCCGCAAGCACACCCTCTCCGCCAGCCTCGCCTACGCCGAGTGGAACAAGCACAAGATCAATCTCATCGACACCCCGGGCGTCGCGAACTTCCTCAGTGACGCGCGCGCGGCGCTGCGCGTGGCCGACGCCGCCCTCGTTGTCGTCGATGCCGTCGCGGGCGTGATGGTCTCCACCGAGAAAGTCTGGGCGGTGGCCGAGGAACTGAAGCTGCCCCGGGTCGTCGTGATCAACCGGCTCGACCGCGACCGCGCGAGCGCGGCCCGCGCCATCGACTCGCTGCACGAGGCCTGCAGCCGCACCTGCATCCCCATCCAGCTCCCCATCGGCGAGGAGAAGACGTTCCGCGGCGTCGTCGATCTCGTCGGCATGCGCGCGTACACGTTCGCCCCCGATGGCAGCGGCCGGATGACCGAGGGCGACGTCCCCACCGACCTGGCCGACGCCGCCCGCACCGCCCGCGAGGCGCTCATCGAGATGGTCGCCGAGGCCGACGAGTCGCTGATGGAGAAGTTCTTCGAGGCCGGGACGCTCACGCAGGAAGAGCTCGTGGCCGGGCTGCGCACCGCCACGCTCGCCGGCCGCGTCTTTCCCGTCGTCTGCACGTCGGCCACGGTGAACATCGGGATCCAGCCGCTGCTCGATGCGGCGCTCGCCTACCTCCCCTCGCCCGCCGATCGCGAGGTGCGGACGGTCGCCAACGGCCAGGAAGGGGGGCGCGCGGCGTCCGACACCGCTCCGCTCGCCATCTTCGTCTGGAAGACCGTCGCCGATCCGTTCGCCGGCCGCATCACCCTGTTCCGCGTCGTGTCCGGCGTGCTGAAGACCGACTCGACCGTGCACAACAAGACGCGCGATACCGACGAGCGGATGGCGCACATCATGCTGCTGCAGGGCAAGACGCAGACGCAGGTCCCCGAGCTGCACGCGGGCGACCTCGGCGCCGTCGCGAAGCTGAAGGACACCCTCACCAGCGACACGCTCGGCGACAAGGGCGACCCGGCCACCTTCCCGCCGATCAGGTTCCCCGAGCCCGTGCTCGCGTACGCCATCGAGCCGAAGACCCGCGGCGACGAGGACAAGATCAGCTCCTCCATCCACCGGCTGGAGGAGGAAGACCCGACGATCCACTACAGCCGCGACCCGCAGACCAAGGAGCTGCTGCTCGCCGGCCAGGGGCAGCTCCACATCGAGGTCACGGTCGCCAAACTGAAGCGGCGGTTCGGCGTCGAAGTGAACCTGAAGCCGCCGCACATCCCGTATCGCGAGACGATCACCGCGTCCACCGAGGCGCACGGCCGCCACAAGAAGCAGACCGGCGGCCACGGCCAGTTCGGCGACTGCAAGATCCGGATGGAACCGCTGCCCCGCGGCAGCGACTTCGAGTTCGTCGACGACATCTTCGGCGGCTCGATTCCGCGGCAGTTCATCCCGGCCGTCGAGAAGGGCATTCAGGACGCGCGCCAGCGCGGCTACCTCGCCGGCTTTCCCGTCGTCGATTTCCGCGTGAGCCTGTTCGACGGGTCGTTCCACGCGGTCGACTCGAACGAGATGTCGTTCAAGATGGCCGGATCGCTCGCCTTCAAGGACGGCATGTCACGCGCGCGGCCGACGATCCTCGAGCCGGTGATGGACGTGGAGGTGTACGCGCCCAGCGACTATGCGGGCGACCTGATGGGCGATCTCAACAGCCGCCGCGGCCGGATCGGCGGGATGGACACGCGCGGCGCGACGACGATCATCAAGGCGCAGGTGCCGATGTCGGAGATGCTCACCTACGAGCAGTACCTGACGTCGGCCACCAGCGCCCGCGGCTCCTACCACATGGAGTTCTCGCACTACGACGAGGTGCCGTCGCACCTGCAGTCGAAGATCATCGCGGCCGCCAAGGCCGAGCGAGAGGGCGTGGAAGTCGAGGAGGGTTGACGCCGGGGTCGGGGCTGTTCAGCCGAACAGCCCCGACAGCGCCACTTTCGCGATCACGTAGACGATCCAGACGCCGCCGACGATGCCGGTGGCCATCCCGCGCGAGACTTTCGCCGCGGTCGCATAGCCGATCACCAGCAGGATCAGGGTCCAGAACACATAGATGTCCAGCGACTGCAGCAGCGCGTGCACCACCGGCGACAGGTCGCTGCCGGCGAAACAGGCGGGACTCGAACACAGCAGGTCGCCGAGCTGGTTCGGGTTCACCTTGTCCATGGGCCAGACCAGGGCCCCCAGGGCGACCGAGGCGAGGATCTGCGGGATGAACGCGTGCAGGGTGACCCCGAACGACTGCCGGTAGGACAGCGCCTTCGCGCCCGCCACCGAGAACGCCCCCCAGAAGAGCAGCGCGACGACCAGGCCGGTCGCAATCGGCGAGACGACGACCACCGCGTAAGCGAACGGGCGGAACCGCTCCTGCGCGGCGAGCACTCGCTGCATCTGCTCGTCGGACACCTCCGTTCCCGCGCGTGCCATCCGTTCGCGCAGCGCGGCCTGCATGTCGAGTCTCGGCGTGACGATGAACCCGACGCCCGCCGACAGCACCATCCAGAGCACCAGCGGCGCCACCCAGGTCGGCCGGCTGGCAATGCGGTTGAATGTCTGCACCGGCGCGACGAGGACGCCGACCAGGCGGCCGAGGCGCTCGCCCAGCGTCAGCGGAGGCTCGGCTCCGCGAGGAACTGGCGTGGTGGCGGGAACGGCCGTGTCGGCCATGGGGTCCTCCGGGGGATGAGGCCCGGCGCCACAGGCGCCCGGCCGATTGAGGCGGCGATCACAGCCTTGTAAGCCGCCGGGCGCAGTCAGTCAAGTGAAAAGCGGGAAACAACGTGCGGGCTTCGTGCAGCGGCGGACGTGAATCGCCCCGCACAAAAACAAGAGCCCCGCGGGCAGCGGCCCGCGGGGCTCTGTCGAACGTCGCGACGACAGGAGGCGGATGACGGGCTACTTGCCGCCGCCCTTCTTCCTGCCGGGCGCGGCCTTCTTGCTCACCGTCTTCTTCGCCGCGGCCCTCTTCGGGGCCTGCTCCCCGTCGGCGGTCTCGGCCTTGCCCCTCTTCGCCTTCGGCGTCTTCTTCCGGGGCGCCTTGTCGGCCTCCTCGCCCTCGGTCTTCTTGCCGCGGATGCGCGAGGCGGCGGCCCTCAGCCGGTCGCCGACGCCGCGCTGCGCGGCGGCACGGCCGGCCTCGCGCTTGGCCTCCGCCTCGGCGGCCGCCTTCGGGTTGAACTCGCTGCCGACGAGCTCGACCTGCGCGACCTCGGCGCTGTCACCGCGGCGGTGGCCGAGGCGCAGCAGGCGGGTGTAACCGCCCGGCCGCCCGGCGAACCGCGGCGCGATCGTGTCGAACAGCTTGCCGACCACGGCGCGGTCCTGGATGTCACGGAGGACCAGGCGCCGGGCGTTGAGGGCCTTCACGTTCTCCGGTCCGTCCGCCACGCCCCGCTTGGCGATCGTGATGAGACGCTCGACGAACGGCCGGAGCTCCTTCGCCTTCGGCACGGTGGTGCGGATGTGCTCGTGGCGGATGAGCGCGGTGGCCTGGTTGCGGAGCAGGGCGATCCGGTGCTCCGTCACGCGTCCCAGTTTCCGGTGGGCGACTCGGTGGCGCATCTCTCTCTGATCCTTGTCGGGATTGGGG
>JAGWRA010000168.1 GCA_028876655.1 Acidobacteriota bacterium
AAGGACGCGGGCAAGATCGCCGGTCTGGACGTCAAGCGCATTGTGAACGAGCCGACGGCGGCCGCGCTCGCCTACGGTCTCGACAAGAAGAAGGACGAGACGATCGCCGTGTACGACTTCGGCGGCGGCACCTTCGACATCTCGATTCTCGAGGTGGGCGAGGGGGTCGTCGAGGTGAAGGCGACCAACGGCGACACGCACCTGGGCGGCGACAATCTCGACCAGCGGATCATCGACTGGATCATCACCGAGTTCAAGAAGAGCGACGGCATCGATCTCGGCAAGGACCGGATGGCCCTCCAGCGGCTGAAGGAAGCCGCGGAGAAGGCCAAGATGGAGCTGTCGACGGTGATGGAGACCGACATCAGCCTGCCGTTCATCACGGCGGACCAGTCGGGCCCCAAGCACCTGGCGATGAAGCTGACCCGGGCGAAGTTCGAGCAGCTGGTCGAGGACCTGCTGCAGAAGACGGTCGGGCCGACCCGGCAGGCGCTGACGGACGCCGGCGTGGACCCGTCGAAGATCGACGAGGTGGTGCTGGTCGGCGGGTCGACCCGCATCCCGAAGGTGCAGCAGATCGTCAAGGAGCTGTTCGGGAAGGAACCGCACAAGGGCGTCAACCCGGACGAGGTGGTGGCGGTCGGCGCGGCGGTGCAGGCGGGCGTGCTGGCGGGCGAGGTGAAGGACCTGCTGCTGCTCGACGTGACGCCGCTGTCGCTCGGCATCGAGACGCTGGGCGGCGTGATGACGGCGCTCATCCCGCGGAACACGACGATCCCGACGCGCAAGAGCGAGATCTTCTCGACCGCGGCCGACAGCCAGACGAGTGTCGAGGTGCACGTGCTGCAGGGCGAGCGGCCGCTGGCGCGCGACAACCGGACGCTGGGACGGTTCCATCTGGTCGGGATCCCGCCGGCGCCGCGCGGCGTGCCGCAGGTCGAGGTCACCTTCGACATCGACGCCAACGGCATCGTCAACGTCTCGGCGAAGGACCTCGGGACCGGCAAGGAGCAGAAGATCACGATCACCGCGTCGAGCGGCCTGTCGAAGGACGAGGTCGAGCGGATGATGCGCGAAGCCGACGCGCACGCGGACGAGGACAAGAAGCGCCGCGAGGAGATCGAGGCGCGCAACCGGGCGGATCAGGCGGTCTACGGCGCCGAGCGGTTGCTGCAGGATGCCGGGACGAAGATGTCCGAGGCCGACCGGCAGGCGATCCAGGCGGCCGTCGAGGAGCTGAAGAAAGCCAGCGCCGGCGGCGACGCCGAGGCGGTGAACAAGGCGATGGAGGCGCTGACGGCGGCGCAGCACAAGGCGGCCGAGAGCCTGTACCGGCAGACCCAGGCGGGCGGGCCCGCCGCAGGCGGTGGCGCGGAGCCGCAGGGCGAGCCGGCGGCCGCCGGCGGGACCCAGGGCGGCGACGACGTCATCGACGCCGAGGTCGTCGACGAGGACCGGAAGTAGCGCGGGCTGACCGCGGCGGATGATGGATCTCTATCTCGTACTCGGACTGTCGCGCGAGGCCAGCGGCGCGGACATCAAGCGCGCCTACCGCCGCCTCGCCCGGACGTACCACCCGGACATCAACCCGGGGGACCGGACGGCGGAGCTGCGGTTCCGGCAGATCAGCGAGGCGTACGAGACGCTGATCGATCCGGACCGCCGCCGCCGGTACGACGCGTGCGGCGAAGCGGCGCCACGCGAGGCGCCGTCGTACGGGTTCGAGGGGTTCGACTTCTCGGTGTCGGTGGCGGGCGCCGAGGCGTCGACCTTCGGCGACCTGTTCGCCGACGTCATCCGGCAGCGGCAGGAGGGGGCCGGCGGGCCGGCCCCGCAGCCCGGCGCCGACCTGCACCAGACCATCGGGCTGACGTTCGACCAGGCCCTCCGCGGCGGCGAGCAGACGCTCACGGTGGTCCGGCGCGATCGCTGCGGCACGTGCACGGGCACCGGCGTCCAGCGGACGGCCGACGCGCGGTGCCCGTACTGCCAGGGATCGGGCGCGGTCCGCGTCGCGCGCGGCCACATGGTCTTCTCGCGGGCCTGCGGTCATTGCGGGGGGGCCGGCCGGCAGCGCCAGCGGGCCTGCGCGGCCTGCGACGGGCAGGGCGTGCAGACGCGCAGCGAGCGGGTGGTGATCCAGGTGCCGCCGGGGGTGAACGACGGCAGCCGGCTGCGGGTCGCAGGCCAGGGGAACGTGGGCGAGCGGGGCGGCGCGACCGGCGATCTCTACGTGACCGTGCAGGTGGCGCCGCATCCGGTGTTCCGGCGGGAAGGGGACGACCTCCACCTGACCGTGCCGGTGGCCGTGCACGAAGCCGGACTCGGCAGCCGGATCGAGGTGCCCGCGCCCGACGGGCCGGCGCGGCTCCGCATCCCGCCGGGCACGCAGTCGGGCCAGCGCTTCCGGTTGCGGGAGCGGGGCGCGCCCTCGCCGCGCGACGGCCGGCGCGGCGATCTGGTCGTGGAAGTACGGCTCGTGCTCCCGGCGCTGCTCGACGAGCGGTCGAAGGAACTGCTGCGCGAGTTCGGCCGGATCAACGGCGAGGACGTCCGGAAGGATCTGACGCTGCAGACGGGGAACGGAGAACGGCGACCGGCGAACGGACCCTGACGCCGGCCCCGGGCCTCGCGCGTCATCGTTCCGAGCCTCGGTTCTTCGTGCTCCGTTCCACTGACAGGGTTTCCCCCATGGTGACCAGGCGCGGCGGCAAGGCCTACTACATGATCAGCGCGGTGGCGCAGAAGTACAACATCCACCCGCAGACGCTCCGCCTGTACGAGCGCGAGGGGCTGCTGAAGCCGTCGCGCACGGAAGGGAACACCCGCCTGTACTCGGAGGAGGACCTCGAGCAGCTCGAGATGATCCTGGCGCTCACGCGCGATCTGGGGGTGAACCTGGCCGGCGTGGAGGTGATCCTCAACATGCGCCGGAAGATCGAGCGGATGCAGCACGAGGTCAACGAGTTCATGGAGTACGTGAAGCGCGAACTCGCCCGCGGCATCGACGACTGGGAGCAGCGGCTCAACACCGCGCTCGTCAAGTCGACGCCGACCGATCTGGTGCGTGCGACGCCGCCCGAGCCGCCCTCCCCGAGCGCCGCCCCTGACGCGTCCGGCCCGGCCGCCGCCGCCCAGCACCGCGAGCCGCCGGCCCGCAAGCGGAGCTGAAGAGGAGCGCCCTTCGTCTCCAGTCTTCGGTCTTCAGTCCTGTCGGATCCAATCCCCAATCCCCAATCCCCAATCCCGACGAATGTCGAGGGAGTAGTATGATGGCGTCGTGCCCCGACAGGCGGACCGCGGAACGAGGGAAGCCGAGACGCTGCGCGCCTACCTGCGCGAGATCGGGAAGCTGCCGCGGCTGACGCCGGACGAGGAACTGGCGCTCGGACGCCGCATCCAGGCGCAGCGCGACGAGGCGGCCCTGCAGCAGCTCGTCGAGGGAAACCTCCGCTTCGTCGTCAGCTACGCGCGGCGGTATCGCGGCTTCGGCGTGTCGTTCCTCGACCTGGTGCACGAAGGCAACCTGGGACTGATCGAGGCGGCGAAGCGGTTCGATCCGTCGCGCAACGTCAAGTTCATCACCTACGCCGTCTGGTGGATCCGGCAGGCGATGCTGCACGCCCTCTCGGGCGGGACGCGGGCCTTCTCGGTGCCGGTGAAGGTGTCGGGGGCGGCGGCGCGGTTCGGCCGCCAGGTGGCGGCGCTGGCCACCCAGCTGGAACGGACGCCGACCCGCCGCGAGATTGCCGACGATCTGGCCCTGTCGCCGGCCGACGTCGAGGAGCTGCTGCGGATCGGCAGCGAGGACGTCTCGCTGAACGACCGGCACGGCGCCGAGGGCGGCGAGTTCGGCGACCTGCTGGAGCAGGCCGTGGAGTCGCCGGTGGAGCGCGAGCTGATGCAGCAGGCGTTCCTCGCCGGCGTCCGGCGGGTGCTCGACGAACTCGGCCCGCGCGAGCGCGAGGTGCTCGAGCGCCGCTTCGGTCTCGGCCGGCACGAGCCGAGCACGCTGCAGGAGATCGGCGACCGCCTCCACCTGACGCGCGAGCGCGTCCGGCAGATCGAGCTGGCCGCCAAGCAGAAACTGCGGCACTCGAAGAAGCTCAGGGAACTGCGCACGTACCTCAATTGAGAAGATCTGTAGGCGGTCGGCGATAGGCGATGGGCTATAGGGTGGCAGCGTGGTCCGCCACGCTGTCCCGTCGCCCGAAGCCCGGAGCCCGCGAGCAAGACTCCAATGTCCTGTCCCCTGTGTGACGATACCGGCTGGAAGCCGATCGAAGAAGGTGGCGTCCGCCGCGTGACGCGGTGCGACTGCTGGCGGCAGGGGCTCGGCAGCCGGTTGATGACCGACGCCCGCATCCCCCGGCGCTACCAGCACTGCGATCTCGACAGCTTCGTGCCGTACAACGAGACGCTCGAGCGGGCCGTCGCCCATGCGCGCCAGCTGGCCGACGAGTTCCCGGTGGTCGAGCGCGGCCTGTTCCTGCTCGGGCAACCCGGCGTCGGCAAGACGCACCTGGCGGTGGCCGTCCTGCGCCAGGTGATCCAGACCCGCGGCGCGCGCGGCCTCTTCTACGACACACGCGACCTCCTCCGCGTCATCCGCGGCACGTACGATCCCGTCGCCCGGACGACGGAGGTGGAGGTGCTGCGGCCGGTGATGACGGCCGACCTGCTCGTGCTCGACGACCTGGGAGCCGAGAAGACGTCCGAATGGGTGGAGGAGACGCTGAACCTGATCGTCAACACGCGCTACAACGAGCGGCGTGTCACCCTCTTCACGTCGAACTACGAGGACAAGCCCGACACCACCGATCCGGATGCGCTGCTCTTCCGCATCGGCTACCGCATGCGGTCGCGGCTCCACGAGATGTGCGAGTTCTACCATCTCGATGGCGCCGACTACCGCGAGCTGCCGCCCAACGGCGGGATCGACGACCTGCAGATGCTCTGGAAGAAACGGAAGCTGTCGCCGGGGACCTCGCCGTCGCCCTCCCGCGCGCGGCAGGCGCGCGCGCAGATCCGCGAGCCGCAGGCGGACCGGCGGACCGACCTCGGCTGGCCCGGCGGGAAAGCCGGACGGTAGGGGAGGCCCGGTCACCGTGTCCTCCCTCGGCCTCTACCTTCACATCCCGTTCTGCGCGGCGATCTGCAACTACTGCAACTTCAATCGCTTCCTGCTCGATGCCGATCTGAAGCGCCGTTACGTCGATGCGCTCGCCCTGGAGATCGAGCGGGCCGGGGCGCAGGACCGGGCCATCCACGGCCGTCCGGCCGCCGCCGACACGATCTACTTCGGGGGCGGGACGCCGTCGCTCCTCGATCCGGCGGAGGTGCAGCGGCTCGTCGGTGCCTGCCGGGGAGCGTTCGACCTGTCGGCCGATACGGAAGTGACGCTCGAGGCGAATCCCGAGACGGTCACGACGGAACGGCTCGCGGGGTTCCACGCGGCCGGCGTCAACCGTCTGAGCTTCGGCGTCCAGTCGTTCCGCGACGAGGAACTGCAGCGTCTCGGCCGGCTGCACTCGGCCGAGCGTGCGGCCGATGCCCTGGGGCAGGCGCGGTCGGCCGGGTTCGACAACGTCAGCCTCGACCTGATGCTCTGGCTGCCGGGCCAGACGCCGGCCCAGTGGCTGGCGTCGGTCGCACGGCTGATCGCCCTCGAGCCGGACCACGCGTCCCTCTACATGCTGGAGGTGTACCCGAACGCCCCGCTGCGGGAGGAGATGGCGCGGCGGCAGTGGACGCAGGCGCCGGACGAGGACGTCGAAGCGATGTATCTCGGGGCCCTGGCCGCGCTCGACGCGGCCGGCTACGCGCAGTACGAGATCTCGAACGTGGCGCGCCCCGGCCGGCGCTCGCGTCACAACCTGAAGTACTGGACCGACCGGGAGTGGCTCGGGTTCGGGTGCGGCGCGCACTCGACGCGCGACGGCGTGCGGTGGAAGCAGGTCGCGTCGGCCGGTGACTACGTCGGTCGCGTGATGGCCGGCGCCGATCTGGTGGTGGAACGGCGGGTCCTGACCCCGGTCGAGCGCGTGGAGGAGGCTCTGTTCACGGGACTCCGCCTGACGGACGGGCTGGACCTCTCAGCCATCGACGCGCGCTATGGGGTTGACGTCTGGGGGCGCTATGGCCATGATCTGAGTCCGCACCTCGACGCCGGTCTCCTCGTCCGGGAGCCGGGACGGTTGCGGCTGACGCGACACGGGATGCTCCTGGCACACGAAGTGATGACCGTTTTCGTCTAGCTCTACGTACGATACAGTAATCGCCTTTGAAGGAGGCCGCGATGCGACGACTCGGGTTCTTGCCGGCGGCGGCACGCCGGATTGCTGTGATTGGAACGGGCCTCGCCCTGATGTTGACCCTGCCGGCGGCAGCATCGTGGGCCCAGCAGGCGCAGGCGCAGCAGCCGAAGGGGATGGTGTTCGGCTCGGACGCCGGGATCGTGTTCAACACGATCAAGCCGGACAAGACCGCCGACTTCGAGATGATCATGGGCAAGCTCAAGGAAGCGCTCCAGAAGAGCACGAACCCGGATCGGAAGAAGCAGGCGGCCGGCTGGAAGGTGTTCAAGTCAGTCGAGCCGGGCCCCGGCGGCAACGTCCTCTATCTGTTCGTGGTCGACCCGGCCGTGCCGAATGCCGACTACACGGTGGCGAAGATCCTGGACGAGGCGTTCCCCGATCAGATCCAGGAACTCTACAAGACGTACGCCGCCTGCTACGTGCCGGGCGGGCAGAGCGTCGTCAACCTGAAGCTGATCGACAACATGGGGCAGTAGCCCTTCCGCGCATCGAGGCTGGAGGCGGCCGATGGCGGCCGCCTCCAGCGGTGCTCTCCCCGCCCGTTCCGGCCCCCTCGGCGCGCTGTTCCGAAGTGATACCCTGACAGAACGTCGGCCGTCCGGCTGCCAGCCGGCCGGTCCTGTTTCCCGATCCCGGAGTGTCCCGATGCGGATGACTGGCGTGCTGCCGATGGTTGCCACCGGGTTGATCGGCCTGGCCCTGGGACTGGGCCGGGCGCCCTTGAGCCGCACGGCGCGGGCTGCGGGCCAGGCGCCGGCCGCGCCCGAACCGCCCGTGACCACCGAGCCGCGGACCTTCGCGGCGCCGGTCGGCCTGTTGTTCAGTGAAGTGAAGCCCGAGCAGGCGGCCGCCTTCGAGAACATCCTCGTGCGGCTGCAGGCCGGACTCGCGCAGAGTCCGGATCCGGCCGTCCGTCGCCAGGCCGCGGGCTGGCACTGCTTCAAGGCGCGGCAGCCGGGACCCGGCAAGGGGACGCTGTTCGTCTGCCTCGTCGATCCGACCGTTTCGGGGGCCGACTACACGATGTCCCGCTTCCTCAAGCAGCTCTTTCCCGACGACGAGCAGATGCTCGCCACCTACAGCGACGCGTTCGCCGCGCCGCAGACGCTGCTCGATCTCGACCCGGTGACCGAGCAGAAGATCCCGGCCCCCAAGGGCGGCCGTTGAGCCCGGTCAGAACGACAGGTTGAGTCCCGCGTAGATCCGTTGCGGGTGCGGCTGCAGGGCGTTGCCGGCCAGATTGAACAGGCGGTAGTCGACCCTGAGGCGGAGCGGACCGACCAGCGACACCTTCACGCCGGCCCCCACGTTCGTGCCGAAGCCCGTGTTGCTCACCGCGCCGAGCGTCTCGTGGTAGAGGCCCGCCCCCGCCGTGGCGTACGGGCGGAAGCCGAGGATGGGCGAGGGGGTCTGCAGAAGGACGTTCCCCATGCCGGTCTGGAGGCCGGGAGCGGCCTGCGTCGTGTCCTCGACCAGGCTGGAGTACTCGAACTCGAAGCCGACGACGACGAGGCTCATGCCGATGGCCACGCCGCGGGCCTGCCGGCTGGCGGGCGTGGGGCTGGCGCCGATGAACGCGGTGACGTCGGCGAAGGCCGGACGGCCCAGCAGGACGAGGGCGAGGCAGACCAGGGCGACGAACGTGCGGCGTGCGTGTGTCATCGAGCCTCCAGGGGGCGGGCGCCGGCGCGCGGACACTCCATGATACGCCGGATGATCGGCCGGCGGCGGCCGGACGGGCCGGGACGGCGTGGTAGAATTCCGGAAGAGCCGGCTGCACGACGGGCGCCGTGAAGACACATTATTACAGCGGACACGCGGTGGCGCTGCGGCGCGAGCTCGGGACTGTGCTCCCGCGCGAGCAGTTGCGCGCGTTCCATCGGAAGACGGCCGTGCGGCACGTCGTGGTGGCCGCCCGGCAGTTCGCCATCCTCGGCCTGACGACCTGGGGTCTCGTCCAGATCTCCAACCCGCTGATCTGGATCCCGCTGGTCCTGGTGCAGGGGTTCACCGTCTTCAACTTCACGGTGCTGCTGCACGAGGTGCTGCACCACCTGGTGTTCGCACGGCCGCGGCCGCGGCTCGAGCGGCTGCTCGGCCTGCTGTACGCGGTGCCGAGCGGGATTTCGGCGAGCCAGTTCACCCGCTGGCACCTCGATCACCACGCCGAGCTCGGCTCGGCCGACGCGGATCCCAAGCGCCACCATCTGTCGCCGAAACGGAACGCCCGCTGGTTCAAGCTGCTCTACTGCACGCCGGCGCTGTTTCCGATCTACTTCCGGGCGGCGCGCCGCGAGACGGCGACCTATCCGGCGGACCTGCGGCGGACGATTGCGTGGGAGCGGCAGCTGTCGATCCTGGCGCACCTGGCGGTGCTCGCCGCGATCTGGACGCTGGCGGGGACGGCGGCGGCACTGCGCGCGTACGTGCTGCCGGTCTTCTTCGTGTTCCCGATCGCCTTCACGCTGAACCGGCTCGGCCAGCACTACGACATCGATCCGGCGGAGCCGGCCAAGTGGAGCACCCTCGTGCGCGGGCACTGGTTCTGGAACTTCGCGTTCCTGAACTCGAACTACCACCTCGAGCACCACTACTTCCCGGGCGTCCCGTTCTACCGGCTGCCGGCGCTGCAGCGCGCGCTCGTCCCGTTCTACGAGCGGCACGGCATGCGCTGGCACGGGTACGGCGGGTTGATTCGCGGCTGGCTCGTCGAGAACCGTGCGCCGCACACCGACTGGAGCCGGGCGGCGGCGTCGCCGGTGGCGCGCGAGTCGCAGGCGCTCCCACCTGTGAACGGCTGACATGTCGACGGGATTGGAGACCGGAGACCGACGCGGTTGTGATACATTCGACGGGTTTATGGACTTCCGACTGACCGAAGAGCAGGAGCTGCTCCGCCGGAGCGTGCGCGAGTTCGCCGAGACCGAAATCCGTCCGCACGTGATGGAGTGGGACGAGACCCAGCACTTCCCGACCGAGCTCGTCCCGAAGCTGGCCGGGCTCGGCCTGATGGGGATTCAGTACCCGGAAGAGTACGGCGGCGCGGGGATGTCGGCCGTCGACTACTGCATCTGCATCGAGGAACTGGCGCGCGTCGACCCGGGCGTGTCGCTCTCGGTCGCGGCGCACAACGGCCTCTGTTCGGCGCACATCTACATGTTCGGTACCGAGGCGCAGAAGCAGCGTTACGTCGGGCCGCTGGCGCGCGGCGAGATGATCGGCGCCTGGGGGCTCACCGAGCCGACGGCCGGCAGCGATGCCGCCGGCACCCGGACGGTGGCGGTCCGCGACGGCGATTCGTGGGTGCTGAACGGCGCCAAGACGTTCACGACCCACGGCCGCGTCGGCCACGTGATGGTCGCGATGGCGGTCACGGACCGGTCGAAGGGGAACAAGGGGATCTCGGCGTTCATCATCGAGCGGGGGACGCCCGGCATGTCCCCCGGCAAGAAGGAGAACAAGCTCGGCATGCGGGCCAGCGACACCAGCGAGGTGGTGTTCGAGAACTGCCGCATCCCGGCGGAGAACCTGCTCGGCGAGGAAGGGCAGGGGTTCGTCGGCGCCATGCAGGTGCTCGACGCGGGCCGCATCGGCATCGCGGCGCTGGCCGTCGGGCTGGCCCAGGGGGCGTGGGAGGCGGCGCGCCACTACGCGTTCGAGCGCAAGCAGTTCGGCCGCCCGATTGGCTCGTTCGAAGCGATCCAGTGGAAGCTCGTCGACAATGCCACCCGCATCGAGGCCTCGCGGCTGCTGACCTACCGGGCGGCGTACATGAAGGATCAGGGGCAGCGGACGACGCTCCAGGCGGCGATGGCCAAGCTCTATTCGAGCGAAATCGCGGTCCGCGCGGCCGAGGACTGCGTCCAGATCCACGGCGGCTACGGCTTCGTGAAGGACTATCCGGCCGAGAAGTACTTCCGCGACGTGAAGCTGACCACCATCGGCGAGGGGACCAGCGAGATTCAACGGCTCGTGATCGCCCGCCAGATCCTGGGGCGGTGAGCGGGCCGATGGCTGATCGCACGTCTGCGTCCCCCTCGCGGCCGCTGGCCGAACGCGTGCTGGCCGGCGACCCGCGGGCCATGGCCCGCGCCATCTCGCTCATCGAGGACGAGGAACCGCAGGGCGCCGACCTCATCCGCGCGATCTTCGCGCGGACGGGACGGGCGTACCTCATCGGCGTGACCGGCCCGCCGGGCGCGGGCAAGAGCACGCTGGTGGACCGGCTCGCGGCCGAGGTCCGCCGCCGGGGGCAGCGGATCGGCATCATCGCCGTCGACCCCACCAGCCCGTACAGCGGCGGCGCGATCCTCGGCGACCGCCTGCGCATGCAGGCGCACGCGGGCGACGAGGGGGTGTTCATCCGCAGCATGGCCACGCGGGGCCATCTCGGCGGCCTCGCGCACGCCACCGGGGACGTGGCGCTGGTGATGGACGCCGCGGGCGTCGACGTCATCGTGATCGAGACGGTCGGCGTCGGCCAGGACGAGGTCGACATCGTCCGGACCGCCGACGTGTCGGTGGTGACGCTGGTGCCCGGGACGGGCGACGAGGTGCAGGCGCTGAAGGCCGGCATCATGGAAATCGCCGACGTCTTCGTGGTGAACAAGGCCGACCGGGAAGGGGCCGACCGCACCGTTTCGTCGGTGCAGTCGACGCTGGCGCTGCAGGTGTTCGCCGAGCAGGACTGGCGGCCGCCGATCGTGAAGACCGAGGCGACGACGGG
>JAGWRA010000169.1 GCA_028876655.1 Acidobacteriota bacterium
AAGCGTCGCGCGCGCGGCGACGAGATCCGCCGTATCGAAGCCCTCGGTGAACCACCCGTAGACCGGCGCCAGCACATTGCGGGCCTCGGGGACGCGTCCGGACGCGGCGAGCAGCGTCGCCAGGCCGGTCGCCGCGCGCAGCTCGAGCGATCGAGCCTGCTGGCCGTTCGCCCGGGCGAGCGCGCGCCGCAGCAGATCCTCGGCCGCGGCGGCCTCGCCTGCGCGGCGCGCCAGTTCCCCGCCGACGCGGTAGAGCTCGGCTACGTAACCGCCCTCGGCGATCTGCTCCGCGTACAGCAACCCTTCGTCGACCGCCCGCCGCCCCTCGTCGATCCGGCCCTCGCGGCAGAAGCCCTCGGCGAGCAGCGCGAGGAACATCGGCCGTGCCAGCCGCGTGTCGAGCGCGTGCTGCACGGCCAGGCTGTCGCGCAGCAGATCGATGCCGTCCTGCGTGCGGCCCAGGCCGATGAGGGCCGCGCCCTGGAACGACCGGCTCCACTCGGCCTCCTGCGGCAGGCCGTGCTCGCGGCACAGCGCGATGTTCTCGTCGCCGATGGCGAGCGCCTCGGCGCCGTCACCCCGGTAGGCCAGGATGCCGAGCAGGACCATGAGCGCGAACACCAGCGTGACCGGCTGCTGCTGCGACCGCGCGAGGGCCAGCGTCTCGAGGCCCCGGGCGCGGGCGCGGCCCGGGTACCCGAGCGCCCACAGCGGCCGGCTCGACATCGCGCGGGCGATCATGCCCGGATCCATGCCGTACATCGCCGTGTAGGCCTGGTGCTGCGCCGGATCGTGCAGCTCGCGCGCACGTTCGAGATACCGCGTGGCCTCGACCATGTCGCCGAGGAACTCGCGCGACACGCCGGCCATGTGATGCGCGGCCATCATCAGCGCCGGGTCGCCCGACGGCGTGGCCTGCTCCATCAGCTGATCCGCCCGCGTGCGGCACTCGACCAGGTTGCCGCGGATCAGGTGGAAGAGCGTAATCGCCCAGAGCACCGGGAAGACCGCCGGCGGATCGCCAAGCGCCTGGCAGAGCGCGCGCGCCCGCGTGAAGGTCTGCTCCAGTTCCGGCGTCGCCCAGCCGGTGGACGACCGCAGGGCCACCCCCTTCACCATCTGGAGGCCGAGCTCCTGCTGCTTGCGCGCCGGCCCGTCGGGCAGCGCGACGAGCGCATCCAGTCCGCGCTGCGCGAGCGCCCGGGCTTCCTGGAACCCGAACAGACCGATCGCGTGCTGGGCGGCCAGGTGGAACTGCCGGGCGGCGGCCGCGAAGTCGCGCGCCGTCTCGAACAACAGCGCCAGCTCGGAAGCGAGGGCGGCCGACTCTTCACCGTGGTGGGTGACCAGCGCGCGCGCGACGCGCGCGGCCAGCGCCACGCGCCGCGTCGGCTGCAGCGCGGCGTACAGGACGTTCTGGTACAGGACGTGGACGAAGCGGTACCGCACGCAGAGCGTCCGGTCCGGCAGGTCGTAGGTGCGCACGGCCTGCACCAGCCGGTGCACCCGATCGAGCGTCTCGCACCGCTCCTCGACCTCGGCGGGATCGAGCCCCAGCGCGTCGCTCACGACCGCGGTGTCGAACTCGTGCCCCTGCACGCTCGCCGCCGTCAGCAGCCGCCGGTCGGTATCGTCGAGCCGCTCGATCTTCCGCGCGATCATCCCCCTGACCGTCTCGGGCAGGTCCCGCGCCACGGCGCGCACCGAGGTCGCCAGTTCCCACCGGTCGTTCCGCCGGACGACCACCTGCCGATCGCGCAGATCGCGCACGAGATCGACCATGAAGAGCGGGCTCCCCTCCGTCCGGTCGTGCAGGACCCGTCCGAGGGCAGGCGGAAGATCGTGGCCCGGGAATTCCATGCCCAGGAACCGATCGACGTCGGCGGCGGTCAGGAACTCCAGCGCCAGCTCCCGGAAGACCCCGCGGGTCTCCAGTTCCTGGCGCACGTGCAGGAACGGATGGCGCGCCACGGCCATGTCCGACGGCCGGTACGTCACCAGCACGAGCACCCGCATCGGCTCGAAGCGGCCCGCGAGGTAGTTCAGCAGGTCGACGGTCGACACGTCCGCCCAGTGCAGGTCCTCGATCAGGAGCACGAGCGGCCGCACGCGCGCGATGTCGACCAGCAGCGCCGCCAGTTCGCGCTTCATCCGTTCCTGCGACACGGGGCCGTGAGCCCCCGTCGCGTCGGCAACAGCGGCCCGTTCCGACGCGGCCGGCGCGAGGTGGACGTACCACGCCGGCGCCAGCGTCCGGATCATCTCGCCGAAACTGCCACCCGTGCCGCCGTGCAGCAGGTTGTCCAGCAGCTCGAGCAGCGGCAGGTAGGCCTCGCTGCCGGCCAGACGCTCGGAGCAGCGCCCGCGGGCGATGACCGGCTGCAACGGGCTCGTCGCCATCGCGGCCAGTGCGTCCTCCACCAGCGTCGTCTTGCCGATGCCGGGCTCGCCCGTAACGGCCACCAGGCGCCCGCTGCCGGCCGTCACCGCTTCCAGTTCCGCCAGCAGCCGCTCGCGCTCGGCGTCACGCCCGACCACCTTCCGCGGTGCCGACGGAGCCGGCGTCAGCCGTCGGACCGGCGACGCGAGCAGCTGCTCCAGCCGCGCGTCCACGTCGGTCGCCGTCGGCCGCCCGCCCGGCTCCTTGGCCAGCATCGCCGACACCAGTGGATCGAACGCCGCCGGCACCGCCGGATTGATCCGCGAAGGGGCCGGCGGGTGCTCGTTCAGGATCGCCTGCAGCACCTGCAGGCTCGACGGGCCGGTGAAGGGACGACGGCCGGTGAGCATCTCGTAGAGCAGCACACCCAGCGCGAAGACGTCCGACGGCGGACCGGCCGCCCGGCCCCCGGCCTGCTCGGGGGACATGTAACCGGTCGTCCCGAGCAGCAGGCCCGGCTCGGTCACCTCAGGCGCGCGGGTCATTTCATCGCTGGCCGCCTGTCCGGGCAGGATGCGCGCCACGCCGAAGTCCAGCACCTTCAGGTAGCCGTCGGGCCGGACCATGACGTTCTCGGGCTTCACGTCCCGGTGGACGATGCCGGCGTCGTGGGCGGCCGCGAGCGCCCGCGCCAGCTGGCGCGTGAGCGTCCCCGCGGTGTCGGCGGGCAGGCCGTCGCCCAGCAGGTCGCGGAGCGTTCGCCCCTCCACCAGCTCCTGTACGAGGTAGTACACCCCCTCGTCGGTCTGGCCGATCTCGTGGATGGTGACGATGTTGGGATGATTGAGCGCGGACGCCGCACGCGCCTCGCGGAGGAAGCGCTCGACGATGGACGCCTGATCGGCGCCGCGCGGCGCCATGACCTTGACGGCGACCGCGCGGCCCAGCCGCGTGTCTCGGGCGCGATAGACCTCGCCCATGCCTCCGCGCCCCAGGAGACCGTCGATCCGATAGTGACCCAGAGTGGTTCCGACCACGAGCAGGCGCCTCCAGTGCGCGCTGCAGCGAACAGGCGTGGGAAATCACGGCACGATAGCCTCACAGAGGCGCGCCAGTCAATTGCGATTACCGCTCGGTCGGGCTGTCTTCACCCGTCGCACCGGACCCCGGCCGGCTGGTATGCTGGCCCGCGTCGGCCACCCTCCCGGAGGCGTCCCATGCCCCATGCGTTCTCGTTCGCCGAGCCGCTGCGCGTCGACCGCGGCCGGCACTTCCGCCTGTCAGCGGTGCATCCCGGCCATACCGGCGGCATCGGATCGAAGGACGAGGCGGAACGGCTGCTCGGTCACGGCATCGCGCGGCTGCGCGACATGCAGGAGAAGCTCTACGCGCAGAACGAGTGGTCGGTGCTGCTGATCCTGCAGGCGATGGACACGGCCGGCAAGGATGGCGTGATCAAGCACGTCATGTCGGGCGTCAATCCGCAGGGCTGCCAGGTCTTCTCGTTCAAGGCCCCGTCAACCGAGGAACTGGACCACGACTTCCTCTGGCGGACGACGCGGTGTCTGCCGGAGCGGGGACGGATCGGCATCTTCAACCGGTCGTACTACGAGGAAGTACTGGTCGTCCGCGTCCATCCGGACATCCTCGAGACCCAGCACCTGCCGCGGGCCGTGCGCGGTCGGCACTTCTGGCAGGGACGCTTCGAGAGCATCCGCGCATTCGAGCAGCACCTCGCGCGGAACGGCACCGCTATCTGCAAGGTCTTCCTCCACATCTCGAAGCAGGAACAGCGCCGGCGGCTGCTGAGCCGCCTCGACGAGCCGGGCAAGAGCTGGAAGTTCTCGACGGGCGATCTGCACGAGCGGGAGTACTGGCGGCAGTACATGCACGCGTACGAGGCCATGGTCCGGGAGACCGCCGTGCCCCATGCGCCGTGGCACGTGATCCCGGCCGACAACAAGTGGTTCGCGCGGCTCGCCGTCGCCGCCGCCATGGTGGACACGCTGGAACGGCTGGACCTGTCGCTGCCGAAGGCGAACGCCCGCCGGCGGAAGGAGTTGCGGGCCGCCCGCCGCTACCTGGAACACCGCGGGCACTGACACGCTGCGCGGCGTTACAATGGAAGGGCTGGCGCCGCGTTCGAAGGGCCCCCGCCCAGGCCCTTCGGGAGCATCATCATGAAAGTCCGTCAGTCCGTCCTGTGCCTCGCGCTGGCGTTCGCGCTCGGCACGAGCGGCAGCGCGTTCGCGCAGCGTCGCGCCCCCGCCTCCGGCCGGCACGCCGCCGCCGTCTCCCGGCAGGCTCCGCCCGTCGCCGTGCCCCGCACCGCCCGTCCGGGCGGGCGCACCTACTACCGCCCGGCCTATCGCGGCCCGTACTACCGCCCGGCCTATCGCGGCCCGTACTACCGGCCGTCCTACTACGGCCCCTACTACCGGCCTTACTACTACCGATCGGGGATCGGCTTCGGCATCTACATCGGCTCTCCCTACGGCTTCTATCCCTACCCGTACGGCTACTACAGCTATCCGCCGCCGTACGCGTACCCGTATCCGTACCCGGGCCCATACGGCTACGGCGGCACGGTCGTCGTCGACCCCGACAGCGGATCGACGGCCGAGGAAGCGCCGGTCACGCCCGCACAGCCCGTCACGCCGGCCCGCGGCTGGGTCGCCATCGCGGGTGCCCCCGCGGACGCGACGATCTACGTCGATGGCAACTACGCCGGCCCCGCGAGCGATTTCACGGCCGCGCGGCCGCTCAGCGAACCGGCCGGCTATCACGAGATCGAGATCCGGGCGCCGGGACGCCGTCCGATCGTCGTGCATCTCGACGTGCAGCCGAACCGGACGCTGAACTGGCAGTACCCGGCCGGCACACCCTAGCGTCGTCTTTCTCCGGGCGCTTGCCGCGTGGGCGGGCGCCCGGTCCCGCTTCTCGGCTACACTGTCGCCCGCCTGCCGCGCCTGCGGCGGCCCCCGTTCATCGCCCAACGCCGGAGGACCCGCATGTCGCGTCCCGCCCTGTCGCTTCGCAGCCGGCTCGCCGTGACCGCCGGTGCGGCCCTGCTCGCCGCCACGGGCCTGTCTGCCGCGCAGGCAGCCCGGCTGACCTATCCGGTGGCGCACAAGGACGCCATCGTCGACGACTACTTCGGAACGAAGGTGCCGGCGCCGTACCGCTGGATGGAGGATCTCGACTCGCCGGCCGTGAAGCACTGGGTGCAGGCCGAGAACCGCGTCTCCTCGGCGTACCTGGCCGGCCTGCCGATGCGCGACGCCTTCCGGCGCCGGATCACCGCGTTGTGGAACTACCCGAAGGTCACGGCGCCGTACTACGAGGGCGGGCGCTGGTACTACACGCGGAATAGCGGCCTGCAGCGCCAGTCGGTCGTCTACACGCGCAAGACGCTCGAGGGCGCCGCGACGGTGGCCCTCGATCCGAACACCCTGTCCCCCGACGGCTCGATCGCCCTGTCGCACTTCGAGCCCGGGCCCGACGGGCGCCACTTCATCTACGGCCAGTCGGAAGGCGGCTCCGACTGGTCGACGCTGTACGTCGGCACGCTGGGCGGACCGAAGCTGACCGACACGATCCGGTGGGTGAAGTTCAGCGACGTGAGCTGGACGAAGGACGGGAAGGGGTTCTTCTACGGGCGCTACGCCGAGCCGCCGGCCGGGCAGATGCTGCAGGCCGCGGTGCACGACAAGAAGATCTACTACCACCGCCTCGGCACGCCCCAGTCGGCCGACCAGCTGATCTACGAGCGGCCGCAGGAGCCGACGCTGTTCATCGATCAGGAGATCGACGAGACGGGCCGCTACCTGTTCATCGTCACCAACAAGGGGACGAGCAACAAGAACGAGCTGTTCGTGAAGGACCTCGGGAACCCGCGGCGGCCGGATCTCGGAGCGCCGATCCGCCCGCTGTACACAGGTCATACCGCCGCCTACAGCCCGCTCGGCGTCGTGAACGGCACCCTGTTCCTCCTGACCGACCGGCAGGCGCCGAACCGGATGATCGTGTCGGTGCCGCTCGCCTCGCCGGATCCGTCGCACTGGAAGACGATCGTGCCCGAGAGCAAGGACGCCATCGACTCGGCGACGCTCGTGGCGGGCCGCCTGGCCGTGAACCGGCTCGTCGACGTCGCCAGTGAGATCCGCTTCTACGATCTCGACGGCCGGCCCGGCCCTGCGATCACGCCGCCCGGCCTCGGGACGATGGCGGGGCCCGCCGGCCGGTTCGACCGCCCGGAGATCTTCTATACGTTCACCTCACCGCTGCACCCCGCCACGGTCTACCGCTTCGACCTGGCCTCGGGCCGCAGCACCGCCTTCGACCCGCCGACGCTGACGTTCGACCCGTCGCAGTACGTCACCGAGCGCGTCTTCTATCACTCGAAGGACGGGACGCGCATCCCGATGTTCATCACCCACCGCAAGGGTCTCGCCCGGAACGGCGCGAACCCGACGATGCTGTACGGCTACGGCGGCTTCGACATCCCGACGCTGCCGACCTTCAGGCCGGACGTGCCGGCATGGCTGGAGCAGGGCGGCGTCTGGGCCACGGCGAACATCCGTGGCGGCAGCGAGTACGGCGAGGCCTGGCACGAAGCGGGGATGCACGAGAAGAAGCAGAACGTCTTCGACGACTTCGCCGCGGCGGCCCAGTACCTGATCGCGCAGCACTACGCCTCGCCGGCCACGCTCGGCATCATGGGCGGGTCGAACGGCGGCCTGCTGGTCGGTGCCGTCATGGAGCAGCATCCGGATCTGTTCGCGGTCGCCCTGCCGGCCGTCGGCGTGATGGACATGCTGCGGTATCACAAGTTCACGGGGGGCGGTGCCTGGGCGACCGAGTACGGCTCGTCGGACGATCCGGTGGCGTTCAAGTACCTTTATGAGTACTCGCCGCTGCAGAACGTCCGGCCGGGAACCTGCTACCCGGCCACGCTGGTGACGACAGCCGATCACGACGACCGGGTCGTACCGAGCCACTCGTTCAAGTTCACGGCGGCGATGCAGGCCGCGCAGAGCTGCGCGCGCCCGGTGATCATCCGTGTCGAAACAGAGGCCTCTCACGGGTATCGGCCGACCGACAAGCGGATCGCGGAACTGGCTGACCAGTGGGCCTTTGCCTTGGCCAACATGCGGCCGCACGCCGCGGCCCCCTAGCGGCAACCGTTTGAAGCGGAAAGGGTTAAGCCGGTGATGGGAACTGGCCCCGCATGAACAGATCTGTCATCTTAATAACCATATTGACATATGGCGGCCGTCGTTCTTACACTTAGCCGCTATCTTCAATAACTCGTCCGTTCGATACGCACGGCGCAGCCGCTTCCGATCGTCCCCTCGCACGTCACTGGTCGCACCTGTTCGGGTTCGTGAGCCAATGGAGCTGCACGTGAGAGCAAGGCTGTCGCTCGCCATCGTTCTGACTCTGGCCCTGGGGGTGCTTCCAGCACGGGCGAAGCCGGCTCCCGATGGGGGGGCCAGCGGCAAGCTGGATCGGGCGCTCCAGAACGACGTGCAGAACGACCCCGGCCATCGCCAGCGCATCATCGTGCGCGTGCGACCGGGGGCGGGTGCCGTCATCCGCCAGATCCTCGAGCAGCAGGGCGGCGACGTGACCGGCGAGTATCCGGGGCTGCACGCCATCACCGGCGACGCCTCCGGCAGTCAGATCCAGCAACTGGCCGGCGACTCCTCGGTCGTGTCGATCTCGAGCGATCCGGTCGTGCAGGCGCTGGGCGCCGTCCGCTGGCGCAGCGCGTTCCGGCCGCGGCACATCAAGCCCGGCGCCCCCAGTACGCTGCGGGCGACGCTCGGCCTCCCGGGCGCCGTCGATCCGATCGATCCGGACGGCGCTCTGACGGGGGCCGGCGTGGGTGTGGCGCTGATCGACTCGGGCCTGGCTCCGTCACCGGACTTCAACGGGCGGATCACCGCCTTCTTCGACCTCACCCACGGCGGCATGCGCGCCACCTACCCGTACGACGACTTCGGGCATGGCACGCAGGTGGCCGGGCTCATCGGCAGCAGCGGCGTGCTGTCGGACGGTGAGTACCAGGGGATCGCGCCGAACGTCCACTTCGCGGTCTTCAAGGTCCTCGACCAGAACGGCCAGGGGCTCACGAGCTGGGTCGTCCAGGCACTCGAATACGTAACGGCCCACAAGGACGAGCTGGGCGTGCAGGTCGTCAACCTCTCGCTCGGGCATCCGATTCTCGAACCGGCTGCCAGCGACCCCCTCGTGCAAGCGGTCGAGAACGCCGTGCACGCCGGCCTCGTCGTGGTCACCGCGGCGGGGAACTTCGGCACCAATCCGACCACCCATCAGACGGGTTATGCCGGCATCACCTCGCCCGGCAATGCGCCGGACGCCATCACGGTAGGAGCGGTCACCACGCAGAACACCGTGACGCGCGACGACGACCGTGTCGCGCCATACAGCTCGCGCGGCCCGACCTGGTACGACGGCTACGCGAAGCCCGACGTAGTGGCCCCCGGCACCGATGTCGTCTCGGATGCGGCGTCGAACTCGTCCCTCCTCAAGCAGCTGACGAAGAATCACGTCAAGGCGGTCACGGGGCGGCTGTTCCTCAGCCTCACCGGCACCAGCATGGCCACGGGCGTGGCGAGCGGCGTCGTTGCGCTGATGATCGAAGCCCATCACCGCGTGGCCGCGGGGACCGGTGCGCCGGCCCTGGCGCCGAGTCTCGTCAAGGCGATGCTGGAGTACTCGGCGATTCCGGTCCGCGACGATCAGGCGCAGCCGTTCGACGCGCTCACCCAGGGGACCGGCCAGGTCAACGCCGCGGGCGCGACCCAGCTGGCCGGCGCCGTCGACACGAGCAATACCGGTGCGGGCTGGCTCGTGGCGCCCTTCACGCCCTACACCGTCATCGGTGGCGAGACGCTGGCCTGGGCTCAGAACATCGTCTGGGGCAGCAACATCGTCTGGGGCGCCCTGTTCGACAGCAATCAGCCGGCCTGGGCCCAGAACATCGTCTGGGGCGGCAACATCGTGTGGGGTGGCAATATCGTCTGGGGCGGGAACATCGTCTGGGGTGGCAACATCGTCTGGGGCAGCAACATCGTCTGGGGCGCCAACATCGTCTGGGGCAGCAACATCGTCTGGGGTAACAACATCGTCTGGGGCGGGAACATCGTCTGGGGCGGCAACGTGGAGTTCTGACCGTCGCCGCGCAGCCACCAGGATCCATCGTGCCTCTCGAGCCCGATCTCAGCCCCGCGCGACACCTTCCCGCGCCGATGCCGGCCGCGGACTGGCAGCGGCAGCTGCCGGTGCTGACCGGCCGGCGGGCCATCCTGCGGCCGCTGCAACCGACGGATGCCACCGCACTGCTGACGATGGTCGGATCCGCGGAAGTCGGGCGCTTCATCTCTCCGCCCCCGACGACGCTCGACGGGTTCCGGCGATTCATCGACTGGAGCGCCGCGGAACAGCGCGAGGGACGTCACGTCTGTTACGGTGTCGTTCCCCGTCGTGGCCACACCACCGTCGGGCTGTTCCAGGTCCGCAGCCTCGAGTCGGGCTTCGGGGTGGCTGAGTGGGGCTTTGCGCTGGGGTCCGCCTTCTGGGGGACGGGACTGTTCCTCGAGGCCGCGCAGCTCGTGCTCGGATTCACCTTCGACGTCCTCGGCACCTTCCGCCTCGAGGCGCGCGCGGCGGTCGAGAACGGGCGCGGCAACGGCGCCCTCCGGAAGCTCGGTGCCGTCGAGGAAGGGGTCCTGCGGCGGTCCTTCCTGCGATGCGGCCGGTACCACGACCAGATGCTCTGGGTGCTCCTCTCGGACGAACGGACACCCCCTCTCCGGTTAAGATAGGGGCCGTCGCCCCGCCACCTCGAGCCGTCCGGCGGAGCGCGTGGCGCATCCATGCCGGTCACCCTGGCCCGCCTCCTCGTCTCCCATCTGCGTGATGTCGGCGTCACGGCGCTGTTCGGCATGCCGGGCGGCGGCAGCAACCTCGACCTGATCGAAGCGGCCGGCGAGGCCGGCCTGCCCTTCGTGCTGGCACACACCGAGACGGCCGGCGCCCTGATGGCGTGTGCCCAGGCGGAGATCACGGGACGCCCCGGCGCCTGCCTGGCGACACTCGGGCCGGGCGCGGCGTCTCTGGTCAACGGCGTCGCGCACGCCTGGCTCGATCGCGTCCCGCTCCTCGCCTTCACCGATCGACATCCCGCCCGGCTCGAGGCGAGTCAGCACCAGCGGCTGGACCATCAGGCGATCTTCGGGGCGATCACCAAGCGGACGCTGCGTCTGGGCGGGCCGCGGCCGCTCGAGGACGTGCAGGAAGCAGTCCGGCTGGCACTCGCGGCGCCGCGCGGGCCGATCCACGTCGATTGCGAAGCCGACGTGATGACACGGCCGATCGAGCCGGCGCCGGTGGCGGCCGGGGCAGCCGACTCGCCAATGCCGCCGCTCCCGTCCGGGACGGCCGCCCTCATCGGGCGTGCGGTCCGGCCGCTCGTGCTGGCAGGCCTCGGGGCGGCGACGCCGGCGGCCTCTGCGGCGCTACGCGCCTTCTGCGAGCAGCATCACGTGCCGGCGATGGTCACCTACAAGGCCAAGGGGGTCGTGCCCGACGGGCATCCGCTGTTCGCCGGCGTGTTCACCAATGCGACGCTCGAAGCGCCCGTCCTGGCCGAGGCCGATCTGCTGATGGCCGTCGGGTTGGATCCGGTCGAACTGCTGCCGAAGGTCTGGGCGCATCCGCAGCCGGTGATCGCCTGCGGTCCTGCCCTGGCTCCGCAGGCGCACGTGCCGTTCGCAGCGACCGTCACCGGCCCGGTCGAGCTGAGCCTTGCGCAGATCGGCGCCTCGTACGATCGGGTCACTGAATGGGATGAAGAGTGGCTGGCCGCCCAGGTGGCCGGGCAGCGGCAGGCGCTGCGCATCGTCGCAGGCGGCCTGACTCCGTTCGAGGCGATCGAGATCGCCGCCGGCGCGGCCGGCCCGCAGGCGCGGGTCACGGTCGACGCCGGCGCGCACATGCTGCCGGCCACCGTGCTGTGGCCGGTGGCCGAGCCGCGCCAGTTCCTCATCTCGAACGGGCTGTCGACGATGGGGTTCGCGCTGCCGGCGGCGATCGGCGCGGCCGTCGCCGACCGGACCCGCCGGATCGTGGCGGTCACGGGCGACGGCGGCCTGCTGATGTGCGCCGCCGAACTGCGCACGGCCGCGCGCGAACAGTTGCCGATCGTCGTGCTGGTGCTCAACGACGCGGCGCTCAGCCTGATCGACATCAAGCAGCGAGGCCGCGGCCATCGGTCGGCCGGCGTGCAGATCGGCGACGTCGACTGGCGGGCGCTGGCCGGCGCGATGGGCGTGCCGGGCTGGACCGCACGAACAGCCGACGAGCTGGCCGACGGACTCGACCGCGCGCTCGCGCTCGCGGGCCCGTCGCTGATCGACGCCCGCATCAATGCCGAGGTGTACCCGCAGACGCTGCGCGCCGTTCGCGGTTGACCTTCCGACTCCGTTCCTCACCGAAAAAAGAATCCCAATTAGTCGTCTGACTGTCGGAAGTCCGACAGACTTCTCCACCGATCACGTCGCGCGATCAGCCTCAACAAGGCCTGAATCTTCTGATCTGCCGATCGGCATGTCGGCCGGCTGGACATGAATTGCAATGAATTGTAAATCACGTTTATGTCATTGAAAATACCATATTGACATATAAAAGACGCATAAATACACTCGTTCAGATTCTGTCGAGATCAGCAGGCGCCTGTCGTGGCCTGCGCTCGTCCAGTTCAGTCCGGAGGGACGCATGGAACCGGGTCTCCCGCATCTGCGTTCGGCGGCGATGTCCGGCTCCCTCGGCCAGTCGAGCGAGACCATGGCGCCCTGGTGCGAGGCGCTCCCTGAACTGCGCGGGTCGATGAGCACGCTCCGGGCGCTGGATCTCAACGATGCGCCGGCGCTGCTGACCATGCTGGCCACTCCCGAGGTCGCCCGCTTCATCCCTCCGCCGCCGACCACGATCGACGGGTTCGAGCGCTTCATCGTCCACGGCACGCACGAGCAGGCCGCCGGCCGCTCGGTCTGCTTCGCGGTCGTGCCGCGCGGCGTCCTGTCGGCGGCGGGCGTATTCCAGATTCGGGGCATCGACTCGGGATTCGGCTCGGCGGAGTGGGGCTTCGCGCTCGGCTCGTCGTACTGGGGCTCCGGGCTCTTCCTCGACAGCGCACGCCAGGTCGTTGATTTCGCCTTCGACGTACTGCGCCTCCACCGGCTCGAGGCGCGGGCCGCGGTGCCGAACGGCCGCGGCAACGGCGCGCTGCGGAAGCTCGGGGCGGTGCGCGAGGGGCTGCTGCGATCGGCGCTCTGCCGCGGCGATCGGCAGTTCGATCAGGTGCTCTGGACGATTCTCGACCGCGACTGGCAGGCGGCGCATCGTCGCCGCTCGCTCGACGCCGGCGCTTCTTCGAATCACGCGTAAACGCGGTGTCTTGTGCGCAGGAGAACGATCGTGAAACGCCTTGCCTTGTTCGCTGTCGTCGTTGTGGCCCTGACCGGGGTGCCCTGCACCGCGCGGGCTGCGGAACGGCATACGGCGCACGCGAAATTCGACCAGCATCTCCGCCAGATGCTCAACACGGTGCAGCCCGGGTCGGCGAAGCGGATTATCGTTCACGCCCGGACGGGCTCGGACTGGGCCGTCTACCAGTCGCTCCTGGCACAACATGCGAACGTCACGCGCTACTACCCGCGGCTGCACGCCTTTGCCGTGACCATCAGGGACAACGGTGATCTCAGCCGGCTGGGGCACGACGCGGCCGTGACCGACGTGTCGACCGATGCGACGGTGACGGCGACCGCGCTGACGGGTGGCCCGGTCAACGGCGGACAGCTCGGCGCGGTCGCCGACACGCTGCGTCAAGGCCTGGGGCTCGTGCCCGGCAGCGGCACCTACGCCGGTCCGACCGGCAGCGGCATCGGTGTCGCGCTCATCGACTCCGGCCTGGCGCCCTCGGCCGATGTCGATGCCTCGCGCATCACCGCGTTCTACGACTTCACCCAGGGTGGTGCGCTGACTGCGCCCTCGGACGCGTACGGCCACGGCACGCATGTGGCCGGGCTCATCGGCGGAACCGGCGCGCTCTCGCAAGGCCTCTATGCCGGCGTGGCTCCCGGCGTGCACTTCGTCGTCGCCAAGGTGCTGGATGGCCAGGGGCAGGGACGGACGAGCGACGTCATCGACGCACTGCAGTTCATCACGGCCAACAAGGACACCCTGGGCGTCCAGATCGTGAACCTCTCGCTCGGCCATCCGCCGTACGAGGACGCCGCGGACGACCCGCTCGACCAGGCGGTCGAGCAGGCGGTGCAGGCCGGCCTGATCGTCGTGACCTCGGCCGGCAATTACGGCGTGAACCCCGAGACGGGCCAGGTGGGCTACGCCGGCATCGCCTCGCCGGGGAACACACCGGATGCCCTCACGGTCGGCGCCGTCATGACGCAGGATACCGAAACGCGGACCGACGATCGGGTGGCCCCCTACAGCTCGCGCGGTCCGTCGTGGTACGACGGGTTCGCGAAGCCCGACATCGTCGCGCCCGGGCACAATCTGACGTCGGACCTCGCTCCGGACTGCTATCTGTTCCAGGAATTGACGGACCTCGGATACACCAACCTGCTGGTCGGCAACGATTACGTCAAGCTCTCCGGCACGAGCATGGCGACCGGCGTGACGACCGGCGTGGTCGCGCTCATGCTGCAGGCGCGCCAGCTCGCCCAACCGGGCGCGCCCCCGCTGACGCCGAACGCCGTCAAGGCGATCCTCGAGTTCACCTCGAGCCCGCTCGACGACGACACAGGGACCGCTTACGACGTGCTCACGCAGGGCACGGGCGAAATCAACGCGGTCGGCGCGGTCACGCTCTCCCAGGCGATCGACACGACGGTGCCCGTGGGCGACAACTGGCTGACCATGCCGGTTCAGACCTACTCGACGATCGGCGGCGAGACGGTGATCTGGTCGCAGAACATCGTGTGGGGCAACCGCGTCAGCTCGGACGGTGAGGTCTTCTCGAACTCCGACGCCTGGGCGAACAACATCGTCTGGGGCTCCAATATCGTCTGGGGTTCCAATATCGTCTGGGGCAGCAACATCGTCTGGGGCGCCAACATCGTCTGGGGCAGCAACATCGTCTGGGGCGCCAACATCGTCTGGGGCAACAACATCGTCTGGGGCGCCAACATCGTCTGGGGCAACAACATCGTCTGGGGCGGCACAGCCGTCTTCTGATCGGACCGGCGAATCACCAGAGCAGGGGCAACAGGATCGACGCATGGATGCAGCCGGCTTCGGCTCCACGATCGGCGCCATGGCGGGCCCTGGGCGCGCGCCCTCCGCGAGGGCCGCGGCCGCCTCCCCGCGCGTCGCGCAGTGCTACGTCGCCGGCGTGATCGCCGCCGGCGGCGCGACGCTCGTCGCCTGCTTCCCCAGGACGACGCCGAACCTGACGCTCTTCCTCCTCTTCCTCGTCGCCTCGTCGACAGCGGCGGCGTTCAAGGTGACGCTCCCGATCGGCCGGGGCAGCTCGACGATGTCGGTGTCGTACGCCGCCGACTTCACCGCCCTCCTGCTGCTCGGACCGAACGTCACCATGCTGATCTCGATGGTGAGCGGCTGGGCCCAGTGCGCCGTCAACGCCCGCCAGAAGAACCCGCCCTCGCGGACGATCTTCAGCATGGCGGAGCTGGTGCTGACGGTGCAGGCCTCGGGGCTGGCCTACCGCCTGCTGGGCGGGCAGTTCGGCGCCTTTCAGACCGCGTCGTTCGCCGGCCCGCTGGTCGGCGCCGCCGTCACGTACTTCGTCGTCAACACCGGGTTGGTGGCCGGGGCCATGGCGCTCTCCGGCGAGCAGTCGATCCTCTCGCTCTGGCGCGAGAACTTCCTCTGGGCCGCGCCGAGCTATTTCGTCGGCGCGGGCACCGCCGCGGTCGTGGCGTCGCTGATCCACCACACCGGTGAATGGTTCGCGCTGCTCGCCGCCGCACCGGTCTACCTCACCTACCGCACGTACCGGACCTATCTCGGACGCATGGAGGACGAGCAGCGGCACGTGCGGCAGATCTCCGAGCTGCACTGGGCCACCATGGAGGCGCTGGAACTGGCGAAGCAGTCGGAGCGCGCGCTCGCTGCCGAGAAGGAACAGCTGGCCATCACGCTGCGGTCCATCGGCGACGGGGTGATTACGACCGACACCCTGGGCCAGGTGCGGACCTTGAACCCGACGGCCGAGCGGCTCACTGGCTGGACGCAGGCGGACGCGGCCGGGTTGCCGCTCCGGGACGTGTTCCAGCCCGCAGCCGACGGCGCCGCGGCGTGCGACCAGGTCGCGAGCCGGACGACGGACGGAGCCCGCATCCGGCTGCCCCTGCTGTGCCGCGACGGCTCGAGCCGCATCATCGAGCAGGTGACCTCGCCGCTCCACGACAGTGCCGGCGAGGAAGTCGGCGCGGTGCTCGTGTTCCGGGACGTCACGGACGCGATCGCCCTCGACCAGGAACGGCTGCGCGCGAGCAAGATGGAATCGCTTGCCGTGCTGGCCGGCGGGATCGCCCACGACTTCAACAACATCCTGCTCGCCATCAGCGGACACGTCTCGCTCGCCGCGCTCGAAGCCGCCAACGAACCGCTGGCGCGCCGCCTCGCGGACGCCGAGCGCGCCTGCATCCGCGCCCGCGGACTGACCCAGCAGCTGCTGACCTTCGCCAAGGGCGGCGCCCCCGTCCGCAAGCGGGTCGGCCTCGCCCCGCTCGTGCGCGACTGGGCACGCTTCGCCCTGCATGGCTCGAACGTCCGCTGCGAGGAGTCTTTGGCAGCGGACCTCTGGCCGGTGAACGCCGACGAGGGGCAGCTGAGCCAGGTCGTCAACAACATCGTGCTGAACGCCAAGCAGGCGATGCCGGAGGGCGGCACGGTGACCATCCGGGCCTCGAACCTCGTGATCGGTCCGCACAACCGGCCGGCCGGCTTCAACGCCCCCGACGGCCGGTACGTGGCGCTCGCGATCGGCGACAACGGCCCGGGCATTCCCGAGCAGAACCAGCGCCGCGTCTTCGATCCGTACTTCACCACGAAACCCGACGGCACCGGTCTCGGCCTCGCGTCGTCGTATTCGATCGTCAGCAAGCACGAGGGGCATCTCGGCCTCGAGTCCGAGATCGGGCAGGGAACGACCTTCACCGTGTACCTGCCGGCGATGACGCCCGCGGCCGAGGCGGCGCCGCTGGCGCCGGCGACAGGCATCGCCCGCGGATGCGGCCGCGTGCTGGTGATGGACGACGAGGATGCCGTCCGGACGGTCGCCGCCGACATGCTGGAGTTCCTGGGCTACGACGTCGTCACGGCCGCCCACGGCCAGGAGGCCGTCGAACGCTACCGGACCGCTCTCGCAGCCGGCCGGCGGTTCGACGCCGTCATGCTCGACCTCACCGTCCCGGGTGGCATGGGCGGGCAGGAGACGCTGGCCGCCCTGCGGGCGCTGGATCCGCCGGTCCGTGCCGTCGCGGCGAGCGGCTACTCGGACGACGAAGTCATGGCGCGCTTCCAGGAGTTCGGCTTCCGTGCGGTGATCGCCAAGCCGTTCACCGTCACCGAGCTCGGCCGGCTCTTCGCCGGACTCACCGCGCGCGTGTCCGCACCAGACGAGGCGGCCGCCACGGCGGGCGTCCGCGAGCCGGCCCGGGATCGCACCCTCGTCACCGCGGCGCCGGGCGGCCCGGCTCCGGTGCCGACCGGTCAGGCGTCCAGTGCCAGCCCGGCCTCCCTGTCAACCGTCGAACGCGCCCATATCCTCCAGGTGCTCGAGAAGCTGCAAGGCAACAAGGTCGCCGCCGCGCAGGCCCTGGGGGTCAGCCGCCGGACGCTGTACCGGCGCCTGCAGAAGTACAACCTGCGCCCCACGCCACCCAGTACCAGCGCCCCGCCCTCCAGGCGCACGGGCACCGCCGTCGGACACCGCTGACGGGAGCGACACGGCTCCCCGGCCCGGTTCTGCGGCACTCACAGAACGCGGGCCGCGCAGACGGCGATTCTGAACTGTCAGGAAATACGGTGGAGAGAGGACGCCCGCCCCGGTCGGGCCAGGGACGGCACGCCGACTAGCGGCGGACGGCCTGATCGGTCTGCTGCCGGATCCGCTGCAGGTATTCTTCGTACTGCTTCACGCACTGCGGATGGAACGGCAGGTGGTTGTGGCGCTCCGCGTCCTTCGTGTCGAGATCCTTGTCGCACCAGGCGCAGGTCATGTTTCCTCCAGGTCTGGCCGACGACGCCGACGCCGGCCGCCGGTGGCGCCGGCCGGGCGACCCTGTACACGTACGAATCGGCATCCTCCGCCGCCGCGTGAGCCCCGGCCGCAGCGCCCGGAACGTCTGGAACGCCGGCCCGCACGGCGGCGGTAGCCTCAGGCCTCGACGACCGGAACCTGCAGCCCGGACATCCGGCGCCCCGGCACCTCGAGATCCGGCATCGGCGGGGCGGCGAACAGCCGGCGGCAGGGGCGGGCCATCCAGCGGGCCCAGCGCGTCGACTGGCGCACGCGGGCGCTGTCGGTGGCGATGCCGGTGTTGGCGTACATCTGCCGGTAGAGTTTCGAGATCAGCACGAACGCCAGACGCGCCTTCAGCGATTCCACGCACCGCGAGCGGCTCCAGATCGCCGGCAGACTGTAGAAGGCGTCCCAGACGCCCTGGGTGCGCTGGCGGATCTCTTCGGCCGACATCACCGGATGGGGCGAGAAGACGTTGGGCCGCAGGTGCTTCGGGATGAGCCAGTGGCGGGTCAGCGGCACGCCGGCGATCCGCGTCTGGTCCTCGGCCATCGATTTCTCCCAGGCGGCGAAGTCCAGCGTCCCGGGGAAGGGCGTGAGCATCACGAACTGCGCGAAGGTCAGATCGGCGCGCTGGGCCAGCTGCGCCGTGAGGTCGAAGGTCTCGGGGCGATCGCTCGGCAGCCCGAAGATGAAGGAGCCGAGCACGTGGATGTCGTGCTCGCGGAACGTCCGCAGACGGCGGGCGAGGTCCTCGCCTACGAGATTGAAGTCCTTGTAGACGTCCTTCAGGCCTTCGGGGGTCACCGCTTCCACGCCGATGAGCGCCCCCTTGATGTTGGCCCGCCGCATCGCCTCGAGGAATTCGGGGTCCTCCGCCGCCTCCATGGTGATCTGGGTGAAGAAGACCATGTCGTCCGGCAGCTGCGCCAGGCCGGCCATCAGCGCAAAGCGTTCGGCGCGGATGGCGGTGAGCTCTTCGAGGCGCTGCGGGTTCTCGCGGCGCGCGGCCATGCGCAGGTCCTGCTGCGACACCGGGTAGAAGTTGTCGTCGGCGAGCGCGATGAACCGGAACCCCCGGCGGCGCAGCTCCACGACTTCGCCGATCACCAGGTCGGCCGCCCGCTGGCGGGGACGCTGGCCGTCGGTCCGCCAGACGGAGCAGAACGAGCAGTGCTTCGGGCAACCCCGCAGGGTCTGCACCGAGGCCCACATGTACCGGTCCGGCGGCAGCAGGTCCCAACGCGCGGGCAGGAACTGGTCGGGCTCGATCCGTCCGGCTTCGTAGATTCGCTGCGGCGTCCCGGCCGTGCAGTCCGCCAGCACCCGGCCCCACGCCACGTCGCCATCGCCACGCACGACCGCGTGCGCGCCACCGAGCTCGTGGGCCTCCTCGGGATAGAGCGTCGCGTGGATCCCGCCGAAGACCACCAGGGCACCACGCTCGCGCGCCGTCCGGCCGATCTCGTACCCGCGCAGGGCGTTCCCCGTATGGATGCCGATGCCGACGACATCACCGGCGCCGATGGTCGACCAGTCCAGCGCTTCGAGGGTCTCGTCCGTGATGCGGGGATCGCCGAAGGCCGGCGGCGTCGCCGCGGCCAGGACGTACAGCCAGCGGGGCGTGATCACACCGACACCGAACGCCAGGTGACTCGGATTGACGAGATGAACCTGCACGGGCACCTTTCTGCTTGAGACGCAGGGTGGATTCGAGAACGCGGGCAGCCGGTCGTCCGTGTCGTTCGTACCCGATGCCCGGTACCCAGGGGGAAATACTGTGCCTGAGGAAGGCCTGACCCCTCGATGCCGCCGGAACCTCGACAGAGACCGCGTTCGTGTGCCGGTATTGTATCCGAACCGGGACAATTGCACAGAAGTTCTTCGCGTGGCGGGAACGGGTCGGGGGGCGCGGAAGGGACGACCGGACGGCCCGCGTTCCCTGGGGAAGGAGGACGCAGCCGTCCGGGCCGTCTCGGCCGCCTATCTTTCGCCGCCGGGGGTCTTCTGCTGCCGCCGCTGCCGGCGCTGCTCCATGCGCTGCTCCATCTGCGCCTCGGCCTGCAGGACCTGCTGCTGCTGAGCCGGTGTCAGCAGCGCGAAGATCTGGGCGCGCAGCTGCGCGGCGGCGACCGCCGCGTTCGCCTGGACTGCCGCCAGGTCGGCGCACCGCGCGCGGATGGCCCCCTCGTCCACCGGGCTGGCCTTGATGGCATCAGCCACCGCCTTCAACGCCGGACCCAGCTGGGGCCCCCACGTCGTGCGGTACTGTTCCATCAGCGTCCGCACCTGCGTCCGCTGGGCATCGGTCAGATTGGCCGCCCGCAGCGGCAACATCACTCCGGGCATCATGCCCATGGCGGGCCCCATCCGCCGGCCCCATCCGGGCCCGCCGGGGCCCTGGGCCCAGGCCACCGATACGAGGCCGATCAGGCCGAGCGCCGCTGCCGCCACCACCGCCGTCCGCCAGGTTCGCGTGATCCGCATGTGTGACTCCCTGAAAAAGTGAACCTGCTCTGTTGGACCGGTGCTGCGGCCGGGGCGTTTAACGCCGGCGCGTGGCGCAAGGCGTCGGCGCTCCGGCCGCTCCCGGCAGCCCGGCGACTCGGCCGTATCGTGCCTGCACGGCTTTCCTCCCGTTTTCAGGCCGTCCGCCAGCAATCTCTCCGTGGCACCGGCCGTGCGTGACCCACGGGCGCGCTGCACCTGACGAACGTCAACGCCTGGGGGTGTGGCAGTCACACACGCGCCGGACCGGCAACGCGGCGTTGCCGGCCGGGGGGTCACACGAGTCCCGAGACGGTCACGAGGAGATCGCACATGTCCACATCCGGCATTTCGTCAGCAGGCAGCTTCACGCCGCTCTACAACCCGACCAGCAGCCTTCAGCAGACGCGCTCGCTGTTCCAGCAGCTCTCGAACAGCCTGCAGAGCGGCAACCTCCCGCAGGCGCAGCAGGCGTTCACCTCGCTCGCCCAGGACCTGCCGGCGAACGCCAAGGGGCCGTTCGCGCAGGACTTCCAGGCGATCGGTCAGGCGCTGCGCGCGAACGACCTGCAGGGGGCGCAGCAGGCGTTCGCGAAGCTGCAGAGCGACTTCCAGGCCGCGCGCGGCCAGCACCATCATCATCATCACGGCCAGGCGGGCGTGAACCAGGCGGCCGGCAACAACAGTTCGCTGTCGGGCACCGACAGCGATGGCGACAACGACGGCAGCGGGGCGCTGCTGAACGTCTCCGCCTGAACAGTCTCTCCCCCGCGCCGGTTCGAGCCCTGCGCTCGGGCCGGCGCCCCTGTTCCCGCCATTCCCACGGACGCGACGCGCCGGGCCCTGCCGGTCCAATGGGGACGCTGCGCCACGGCGCACCCTCGACAAGGGAACAAAGAGCCGGCCTGGCGCGTTCAGGTCGCGCGCCGGGCCGTCGGACGTGCAGGCATGCAAAGGAGGATAGGATGGCGGTAGGATAGTCGCACGCCATCACGCCGGCATGTCAGTCAGGTGAATTCCGGGTAACCGACCGGACCGGCTCGTCCCGCACACACGCAGGGCTGCGATGTTCAGAGCGGAAGCGTTCGCCATCCTGGCAGACGATCTTGGCCATCTCGGCCGCTGCGGGCACGGCTGGTTCGGCCGCCGCCGCATGCGCCGCCTCGTGACACAGTTCACCGAGGATCTCGAGGACCTGGCCGACGGCGACCTGCACCGGTTCGAGCAGGCCGACATCGATCGCCTCAAGCGGACGATCGACGAAGGGACGGCCCTGATCGAGCGATGGATGGCGCACGTCAGTCCCGCGGCGGCCCGCCCGCTCGCCGGGGCGATCTATCGCGTCCGCGCGCTCGAAGAGGACATCTTCGAACACTGGCGGCTGCAGATCGCCGGCCGCGCACCTGCCACCGACGCCACCTCCGAGCCGCCGCCGGTCCGCTGACCATCGGCGGCCGGGCGCACTGTGCTCCCGCCGCGCGCCTGCCGCGCCCCCGGGACCGCGATCGCACACGACGAGCGCACACACCCCGCCTCGATTCCTCAGCCGGTCCGGCAGATTCAGACAGAAGCGCCCTGTTGTCAGGCACTTGCCGCGGCCACGGCCGACGCACGGATCTGTCAGCCCGGCTGGCCCGGCTCTTGTAGCTGTGGGGGCCAGCAAGGAGAACGGTCATGGTGCACTGGGTGCTTCGCTCGCGGGTGGAACAGATGGATCGCAGCAGCCGCGCCTTCATGCTCGCGCGCCATCATCTCTGTCAGGCGGCGGACGGCTTCATCGATGAACTGCGCCAGCTCTGTGACGAGTCGGCGCCGGCGATTTCGGTGCTGGACTTCTCGCAGGTATGCGACGAGGCGGACGCGGCGGTCTCGCTGCTGGAGAACTATCTGGACCGGCGGCCGTCGAGCCCGCGCAAGGCGCAGGTGGTGGCCGGGAAGATCTACGAGATCCGGCGGGTCCAGGAATGCGTGCTGATGCAGCTCCGCAGCCAGCACGCGCTGATGGAGGCGCCCATCACGACCATGGTGGCGTGAGGGCGCCCGGGCTCACGACTTCTTGCGTCGATCCTCGACGCGGCAGGCCGGCCGCGCTCAAGTCCCCACCCCGAGGCGCGGCAGCACCCAGACCTGCAGCACGACCCAGACGGCCAGCACTCCGACGAAGAACAGCGCGTCCATCAGCGATTCACCCTTTCACCTCGGCGCGTCCGCCTGTTTCGAGCGCCGTCAGCGCGCGCTGCAGCCGGGCCTGCGCGTCGCGGGCCACCTCCTCGAGGGCGGCGTTCCGCTCCACGATGCCCAGCGCGGCGACCGGCGCCATGGCGGCGACGATGCTCCGGCCCGGTTGATCCTCGTAGACCACCACATTGCAGGGCAGCAGCAGGCCGACGTCGAGCTCGGCTTCGAGCGCCCGCTTCGCGAGCGGCGGGTTGCAGGCGCCGAGAATCACGTACTTGCGGAACTCGGCATCCAGCTTCTTCTTCAACGTCTCACGGACGTCAATCGTCGTCAGCACCCCGAAGCCCTGGTCCTTGAGCGCCGCGGTGGTCCGCTCGATGGCATCCTCATAGGGAATCGGCAGCGCGATGCGCAGCCCGTAACGGCTCTCCTGCACGACACACCTCCCCGCACCGGGCGGCCGCGCCCGTCAATCCCGGACGCCGGCCTTCCGCAGCAGCGTCATCATCGGACACCAGCGCGTGAACGCGCTCTGGAACAGGTTCAGCCCGACGAACACGGTGAACCAGAAGAAATAGGGGTGCACGTACATCCCCAGCAGCACGCTGGCCACGACGAACGCCCCGGCGATCATCCGCAGCATCTCCTCGACTCTCATGGTAACTCCCCTCGTCCTCTCCGGTACCCGGGCTCAGGCGCCCGTCGCCTGCGCCCCTTCGTCGTCTGCGTGCCGTTCGAGCAGGAACAGCGTGGGATGGCTGCAGGAGCGGAGCAGCCGTTCGGTGGCGTCGAGGCCGTGCCGCCGCTCGCCGGCCGCCAGCGCCACGACAATCAGCGTCGCGTCGCCACGCCGAGCCGCGTCGTGGACGTCTTCGGCCGACAGCGCGACTGCGAGCGTCCCGCCGAACTGGGCGGCGAGCGCCCGGGCGTACGCCTCGGCGGGCTGGCGGACGCTGGCGCTGTCGGGCGAGACCGACAACAGCACGCGGGCGAAGACGCCGCGGGCCGTGTCGACGGTCCCCTCGCGGGTGACCAGCAGGGGGACGCCCGTGTGCCGCAGGACGCGCTCGGCCACCGACCCCAGCCACCAGCGTCCGGGCCCGCGGCGGCCGTGCGTCCCCATGACGACCAGGTCGGCGCCTGCCGCGGCCCGCAGGATGGCGTCGGCCGGCGGCCCATCGGCGATCGCCGCCTCGAACGGCACGGCGGTATGCCGCCGGCCGAACCGCGTCAGGTACCGCTGCGCCTCGGCGCGCGCCGCCTGCCGCTGGTGCTCGATGGCGTCGATCTGCTCGGCGGTGAAGTAGGGCGGCGCCTCGAGCGTCTCGGCGTGCAGCAGCGTGAGCGCCGCGCCGCTGGCGCTGGCGAGGGCCGCCGCCACGCCGACCGCCTGGGCCGACGCCTCCCCGAAGTCGACGGCCGTCACGATGCGCCGGGGCGGACAGGTCCACATGGCGTTCCTCATCTGGCGGCGTCCGGGCTGACGGCCGGGACGGCCACGGTTCCGGCGGCCCGCCGGCGGGCCATCATGTAGTACATCAGCGGCACGGTCATCCGGGACAGCAGCAGCGACGCCACTTCACCGGCCATCAGCGAGATGGCCAGCCCCTGGAAGATCGGATCGAAGAGGATGACGGCCGACCCGACGATGACGGCGGCGGCCGTCAGGGCCATCGGGCGGAACCGCACGGCGCCGGCGTCGACGACGGCGTCCTCGAGCGACATGCCGTCGCTCAGGCGCAGCTCGATGAAGTCGACGAGGATGATCGAGTTGCGGACGACGATCCCCGCCCCCGCGATGAAGCCGATCATCGACGTGGCCGTGAAGAAGGCGCCGAGTGCGGCATGCGCGGGCAGGATGCCGACCAGCGAGAACGGAATCGCCACCATGATCGTGATCGGCGTGACGAACGACTGGAACCAGCCGACGACCAGGATGTAGATCAGCACCAGGACGGCGGCGAACGCGATGCCGAGGTCGCGGAAGACCTCGATCGTGATGTGCCACTCGCCGTCCCACTTCATCGCGTACTTCGTGCTGTCGAACGGCTGGTGCGCGTTGAAGACCTCGAAATGGTAGCCCTCGGGCAGCTTCAGGCGATCGAGGGCCCGGTTCATCTGCAGGATGGCGTAGACCGGGCTCTCCACCGCGCCCGCCACGTCGCCCGTGACGTAGGTCACCGGCAGCAGGTTCTTCGAGTACAGGCTCCGGTTCTCGCGGGTCCGGACCAGATCGGTCAGCTCGCCGACGGCCACCGGTGAGGCGCCCATCAGGCGGATGCCGCGCACCGCATCGAGCGAACCGCGGTCGGCCTGCGGCAGGCGCAGCACGATCGGCACCGGCTCGCGGGCGTGATCGTCGTGCAGCAGGCCGACGGGCTGGCCTGCGCCGGCCATCCGCACGACCGAGGCCACCGCCGCGGGCGGCAGGCCGGCGGCCGCGGCCTTCTCGTCGTCCACGCGCAGCTGCCACTTGGTCGGCTCCGCCTCGACGTACCAGTCGACGTCCACCACGCCCGGGGTCTTCTGGAAGATCTGCTTCACCTGGGTGGCCAGCTCGACGCGCCGTGCCGGGTCGGGACCGTAGACCTCGGCCACCAGCGTCTGCAGCACGGGCGGGCCGGGCGGCACTTCCGCCACCTGGATGGTCGCGCCGAACTTCGCGGCAACCGGCTCGAGCGCGTCGCGCACCCGCTTCGCAATGGCGTGGCTCTGCTCGGAGCGATCGTCCTTGCCCACCAGGTTCACCTGCAGGTCGGCCAGGTTCGGCGCCTCGCGCAGGAAGTAGTGCCGGACGAGCCCGTTGAAGTTGTACGGGGCCGAGGTGCCGACGTAGCTCTCCACGTTGGTCACCGTCGGATCCTTCAGCGTCGTGTCGGCGAGTGCGGAGGCCACCTGCGCCGTCTGCGCGAGCGCGGTCCCTTCCGGCATGTGGATCATCACCTGGAACTCGCTCTTGTTGTCGAACGGCAGCATCTTCACCTTCACCCACTCGAGCGGCACGAAGGCCACCGCAATCAGCAGCAGGCCCGCGACCGCCGCCAGGAAGGTGAGGCGGAGGCCGCGCCGGTGGATGAGCGGCCCCATCACGCGGCGGTAGAGGGCCGTCAGCCGATCCTCCTGCTCGTGCTCGTGGTGCCCCGCCTTGCGCAGGAGGCGGACGGCGGCCCAGGGGGTCACGATGAAGGCGACGAGCAGCGAGAAGATCATGGCGGCCGACGCGCCGATCGGGATCGGGCGCATGTAGGGGCCCATGAGACCGCCCACGAAGGCCATCGGCAGGATGGCGGCCACGACCGTCAAGGTCGCCAGGATCGTGGGATTGCCGACCTCGTCGACGGCGCGGACGGCGATGGCCTCGAGACTCGACCCGTTGCCGGCCATGCGTGAGTGCCGGACGATGTTCTCCACGACCACGATGGCGTCGTCGACCAGGATGCCGATCGAGAAGATCAGGGCGAACAGCGTGATGCGGTTCAGCGTGTAGCCGTAGAGGTAGAAGACGAACAGCGTGAGCGCCAGCGTCACCGGGATGGCGATCAGCACGACGGCCGCCTCGCGCCGGCCGAGGGCCAGCCAGATGAGCAGCGACACCGACAGCACCGCGATGAGCATGTGCCAGAGCAGCTCGTTCGACTTCTGCTCGGCCGTGGCCCCGTAGTCGCGCGTGACGGTGACGTGCAGATCGTCGGGCAGCAGCACGCCCCGCACGCTGTCCACCTTGCGCTGCACGCGGTCCACGATGGTGACGGCGTTGGTCCCCTTCCGCTTGGCGATGGCGAGCGTGACGGCCGGGTAGGCTTCGCCGGCCTTCGGATGGAAGGCCACGTACTGCGTCGGCTCCGCGGCCCCGTCGCGCACCTGCGCCACGTCGCCCACGCGCACCGGCCCGCCATCGGCCATGCCGACCACCACGTTCCGGATGTCGTCGGCCGAGCGCAGCCACGAGCCGGCCTGCAGCGGGGCCTCGCGGTTGTCGCTGACGATGCCCCCCGCGGCCTGGCGGACGTTGGCCCCGCCGAGCGCCCGCTCGAGCATCAGCGGATCGACGCCGCGCGCCTCGAGGCGCGCCGGGTCGAGCGAGACGGTGACCTGCCGCGGGCGGCCGCCGATCAGGGTGACTTCCGAGACGTCGGGCGTCGCCTTCAGCACGTCCTGCAGCTGCCCGCCGATGAGCCGCAGCTGCGCGTCGTCGTAGTGCGGCCCCCAGAGCGTCAGGGCCATCACCGGCACGTTGTCGATCGACCGCGGCTTCACCACCGGCGCCGAGGCGCCGGGCGGCAGCGCGTCGGGATGCGCCTGGAGCTTCTCGTTGACGCGGACCAGCGCCCGCTCGCTGTCCTCGCCCACCAGGAACCGGACGATGACCATCGACTGCCCGGGACTGGACGTGCCGTAGACGTACTCGACGCCCGGCACCTCCCAGAGGAGCTTCTCGAGCGGGCGGGTGACCCGCTGCTCGACCTCCGCCGGCGCCGCCCCCGGCATGGCGACGAAGACGTCGATCATCGGCACCACGATCTGCGGCTCTTCCTCGCGCGGCAGCGCCACCACGGCGTAGAGGCCGAGCACCAGCGAACCGAGGATGACGAGCGGCGTCAGCTTCGATCGGATGAAGGCCGACGCGATCCGCCCGGCCGGCCCCTGGCGGTGCCCGCTCATCGCGTCCCTCCCGCCGCGGGCGCAGCCGGCCGCGCGTGCACGGGCGACCCGTCCTGCAGGTCGGGCGGCGGACCGACGACGACCGTCTCGCCCGGATCCACGCCCGCGAGCACCTCCACACGTCCGCCGGAGGTCTCACCGGTGGTCACGGGCCGGAATCGGGCGACGCCCTCCTTGTCGACGACGAAGACGGCCGTGAGCTGGCCGCGCTGCAGCAGGCTCGCTGCCGGGATCGTCAGGGCGCGCCGTGTCTCCCCGGGGAAGCGGGCGCGGCCGAACATGCCCGAGCGCAGCCCGGGCTGCATCGGCAGGTCGAGCTTCACCAGGAAGGTGTGACCGCCCGGGTCGAGCGTGCGGGCCATCTCGGCCACGCGGGCCGGCACCCAGCGCGCGGCCGGCTGGCCGTCGGCGCCCGGCAGCGTGTCGACCGCCACGTCCGCCGTCTCACCGACGGTGATCCCCGATGCCCGCGACTCGTCCAGGCGGACTTCGAGCCGGAACGCACGGGTGTCCTCGACCGTCAGCAGCGGCAGCCCGGGCGATGCCATGTTGCCCGGCTCGACGCGCTTCTCGGTTACCACGCCATCGAACGGCGCGGTGAGCACGGTATAGGACGCACCGACGCTGGCGGCCTCCATCGCCGCGCGGGCCGCGGCGAGCGCGGCATCCGCCTCGGCCACCCGCGCGGTCGTGCCGTCGACGCGGGCCTGCGCCTCGTGCAGCCGCGCCACCGCCTCATCGAGCTCCTGGGGCGTCGCGGAGTCCTTCGCCCGCAGGCTCGCCACCCGGTCGTGCCAGGCCGTGGCCAGCGTCAGCGCCGCCCGGGCCGCCGCCTGATCGGATCGCGCCGCCTGCGTGCCGTCCCGGGCGGCCGTGAACGCCGCCCGCGCACGGGCGGCCAGCGCGTCGAGTTCGCGACCGTCGAGCGTCACCAGCGTCTGACCGGCGCGCACGCGGTCGCCCGGCCGCACCCGGACCTCGCGGACCTCGGCCATCACCTTGCTGACGATCACGGCCGTCGTCCGGGCGCGCACGACGCCGCCCGCTTCGAAGGCCCGCGTCAGGTCGCCGACGGCGACACGGGCGACGGAGGCCTCGATCGCCGGACGCGCCGTGGCGGCCGGCTGCGGGCTCGACCCGCCACAGCTCCAGAGGGTGGCGGCCAGCACGAGGGGCACTGCAGGGACCAGAAGTTTCACGGGTCGTGTCTCCGTTGCTGTCGGGAAGTTCACTGCCGTCCGAGCGCGTGGTCGAGGGCGGCCTGGCTGGTCAGGATGTCGACCGTGGCCGCGGTCCGCTGCGACTCGGCATCGAGCACGGCGGTGGCGGCGCGCAGCAGGTCGGTCACCGTGGCCAGCCCCGCTTCGTAGCGATCGCGGATCATCCGCTGGCTCTCGCGCGCCTGCGCCACGGCGGCCTGGCCGACCGCCTCCCGCGCCCGTGCCGACTCGAGCGCCTGCCGCGCCGAGAGCACGTCGAGCCGCACCGCCGAGGTCACCTGGTCGCGCGCGGCCTCTGCCCTGGCGATGCCATCGGCCGCCGCGCGCGTGCGAGCCAGGTCGGCGCCGCCGTTGAAGACGTTCCAGCGCAGCTGGGCGCCGACCGTCCAGGACGAGGCGCGCGAGTCGAACTGACCGCCGTTCAGGTCGTAGAGCCCCTGCACCGCGACGTCGGGCAACCAGCCCGCGCGGGCGGCCCCGCGGGCCGCCTCCGCCAGCTGGACCTGCGCGTCAGCCTGCTTCACCTCCGGCCGGTGGGCGAGCGCGTCCTGCTCGAGCGCGTCGAGCGACGGCAGGGCCGCGGCGGCCGGCGCCGGCTCGTCGAGCGCGTAGCGTGTCTCGAGCGGATCGCCCATCAGCTGATTGAGACGCGCGCGCGCAATCGCCTCCTCGCTGGTGCTGGCGATCTGCCGCTCGCGCATCTGCGCCAGGTGCACCTGCAGGGCCAGCACGTCGGCCTCCGGCGCCACGCCGACGTCGCGCCGGTGCTCGGCGTGCTGCAGGTCCTCTTCGGCCGCCTTCACTGCCGCCGCCGCTGCGCGCGTGTTCGCGGCGGCCACCAGGGCGGCGCCGTAGGCCTGCGTGGTCTGCAGCGCGATGCCGCTCGACGTCTCGGTCGTCGCCAGCCCCGCGATCTCGCGCGAGAGTTCGGCGGCACGGATGGCCGACCGCAGGCGACCGCCGTCGAACACCTGCTGCTCGACGCTCACGCCGCTGTGATAGTTGTTGATGGCCGCCGGATTGTTCAGGGCGTCGAGGGCGAAGTTGGCCGCCGTGAACTGCCGCTGCATCAGCAGCGAACTGAAGACGAAGACGGGCTGATCGCCCCGCTGCCACCCCTCGGCGTAGTCCACGCGGGGCAGCCAGCCGGCGCGGGCCTCGGCCACCCGCCGGCCCGCCTGGCGGGCGCCGGCCTCGGCCGCCCGCACCGTCGGGTTGTGCGCGCGGGCCCTGGCGACCGCCTGCGCGACCGACAGCGGCTGCTGCGCGAAGGAGGATCCGGGAAACAGCAGGAGAAGGACTGGCAGGCCCCAGCGGGCGACGCGCACGGATGTCATCAGGCCCATAGATTCAGGGCCCCCGGATTGGTGACAAGCCGTCACCCCTCTTAGAATGATGCAGATGGACGGCGGGGTCCGGTCCCGCCACGCCGTGGCCATACTCCCTGTCCCCGACGGAAGGCCCTGTGACGAAATCGCGCAGCCCGCATCATTCAGACAGCGGTCGTGGATCCCCGGCCCGGGACGGGTCGGGATACGCTCCGCTGGTCCGGCGCGCGGCGGCGGGCGACCGCGCCGCGCTCGAAGAGCTGCTGATCGAGGCGCAGGACGTCGCCTATCGCTTCAGCCTGATGGTCTGCGGGCAGCCGGACGATGCGGAAGACGTGATGCAGGAAGCCCTGCTGAAGACGTACCGCTACGCCGCCCGGATCCACGCGCCGGAGGCCTTCAGGACATGGCTCTACCGGACCGTCCGCAACGCCTGCCTGATGAAGCGGCGCCGCCGCGTCGACGAGCCGCGGCGCCTGCTGTCGCTCGACGAGCTGATGCCGTCGCGCGACGGGCGGCCGCTGCCGATCGACGTGCCGGACCCGGCGCCGGCGCCCGACGCGCAGGCCGCCAACCGGGCACTCGGCCGGCGGCTCCAGCGGGCGCTCGACGCCCTGCCGGCGCCCTACCGGATGCTCGTGTTCCTGCGGGACATGGAAGGACTGTCGACCCGCGAGGCCTCGAAGGTCCTCGGGATTTCGGAAGCGAATGTGAAGACACGCCTGCACCGCGCGCGCCTGTTCCTGCGGCAGCAGCTGGAGGAAGCCTGATGGTCGCCCCGGCTCCGAATCAGGGCTGCCGTGCCCTCTTCGCCCACCTGTCGGAGTATCTCGACGGGGAGTTGCCGCAGGTCGAATGCGACAAGATCGAGGAACACTGCCGGACGTGTGCGCGATGCCGTCATGTGATCGGCAGCCTGCGGCGGACGATCGCGCTGTGCCGGGAATCGGGCCGCCAGGTCCGCCCGCCGATGGCGGTGCGGGCCCGGGCCCTGGCGCGGGTGGCGCAACTGCTCGAGGAGGCGCCGCCGTCCGGCG